>NZ_WBOF01000007.1 GCF_009569385.1 Streptomyces kaniharaensis | reverse complement strand
CCGTCAATCGGTCGGCATCCCGGCTTGTTGGGCCGGTGTTTTCACGGCCCTACGGGCCGGTTTGCTGGCAGGGTTTCCGGGCTGCGCCCGGGGGTGAGCGTTGACGATGTGACGCGAAATTCGGGTAGTAGGCCATCCCTCCGATCGGGCCGGGGGTGCCGGCCGGGGCCTGCGGCCCTCGGCGTTGACGATGTGTCGCGGACTTCGGGTATCAGTCACAACCCCACCCCCGGGCCCCCTCCCCCGGTCCCGGCCGATGGCCGGTCCGCCGTCTGGTTGCTGGGCTGGCGGCCCATCCGGCGCCCCTGGGGCGGGGCCTGCGGCCCTCGGGAGCAACCTCCGGGCCGCCGGTCCGGCTCGGCCTCCCCGGCCCCGGGTGGCGGGCCCTCACGGGCGCCCCGCATAGCGGTGGCTGACGGGCCCTCAACCGCAGACTCCCGACCGGAATCCGCAGCGAATCCGGCGGCGTTTCCCTGACTTCCGTACAGCCCTATCCTACCGGTTCCCTGATGGGTGTCGGAGGAGAACAGGCAACCTCGCGGCGACCATCCACCACGGCTCTATCCGATCGCACTCCCCGCGGGAATCCGAATTCCCTTCCGCTCCCTTTCTGGGGGAAATCCGGAACCATTTCGGGGCGCAGCGGTGGGGAATCGAATTCGGGCACCTCGGAAAGGGGCCTACGGCCCTCCCAGGCCGACACGGCGACCGCCCTTCCCGACCGCTCAGGAAATCCCGCCCAGCGTCACCCGGACAATTCCCGGAGTGGCGACACCAAACCGAACACCGGACCAGGACGGGGCGCAGCGGGGCGCGGCACCGGGCGGCCAGGACGGGCACGGGCACAGCGGCCGGACGGCCAAGACGGGCGCGGCGGGACGGCCTGGCGGCCGACCAGGACGGCGGCCAGGGGCGGGGCGCAGCACCGGGAGGCGGGGAGCCGCCGAGGCCGGCCAACCGGCGCAGCCCGGCGCAACACGGGGTGCAACACGCCCACCCGCCCCCGCTCCCGACCACATAACGCCTGGTCAGACCCGCAACACGGCCCCGTGTTGCACCCCCGCGCAACACCGCGTTGCACCCCGCACCCACCACCAGCCCGCCAGCCACCCGGCCACCCGGCCACCCGGCCACGGAACACCACCACCAGGACCAGGCCGGCCCCGACAGCGGCCGCCGTCCCGGCCACCCCGGACGGCGGACCCGGGACGGCGTCGGCGACCCCGGACGGCGGCCAGGACAACCGGCACCTGGCAGTCGCCGGCACCGGCAGCAACCACCACCCGAGCAGCAGCCGCGGCCCCACCCCGGCACCTGTCGCACCCACCTGTCGCGCCCCCACCACACACAGGGAAACAGGGGCATCCGCCCACGTCACAACACGCGACAGCACCCCACGCGACAGGGGGGCGCGACAGCAAGCGCGACAACCCCCACCCACCACCAGGACAGCGCCAGGACGGTCTCCCGGACCACCACCAGAACAGCCCCCGGGGCGGCCTGACGGCCACCCAGCCGTCCAACCGGGACAGCGGCGCAGCGGGACGACGGACAGCCCCGGACGGCCCCGGACGGCGGCACAGCGAGGCCCGGACGGCGGCGCAGCACGGCGGCCAGCACGGCGGGACGGCGGCAGCACGCACCCGGACGGGGCGCGGCCTGGACGGCGGACCCCGGACGACGGCGGCCGAGCAGGCTCAGCAGCAGGCCCGGGACGGCGGCGCAGCGAGGCGGGCACGGCCACCCGGGACGACGGGCCCGGCCCGGACGAAACCAAACACCAACCCCCGCCACCACCCCCACCCAGCAATTCCACCCGAATTCACACCACCACCCAGCGGCCAATCCACCAAAACAACCCGACCGAATTACCGGCGAAATTCACAGCCCGAAAAAATACCCGCACCGCCGAACCACCCCCGAGCGGCCCCGGCCACCCCACATCCCCCACCAACCACCAACCACCAACCACCACACACAGTCACCAAATCCCGGACGGCACCAACCCCACCGGAGCCCCAACAGGCACAACCAAAGGTCCAGACAACCCGCCGTGCGAGGCCAAAACACGCCCACACCAACCAACAGGTCACACCCCGCGACCCTTCGCCGGGTAGAGCGGGCCAATGCGAGCGGGGGACAATCCGGGTATGGGCCATGTCCCGGACCACGTCGTCCGAACGCTCTGGTACATCGACGCCCTCGCCCGGCGAGGACGCATCCTGACCGAGGCGGAGGTCGAGGCGTTCGCACGTACGACACCCCCACGGGACACCGCGTGGTCGACCTTCGAGCTGCTCCCCGACTTGTTCGGAAGCGGGCCAATGCGACGCCCCGGCCCCACCTTGGACTATCTGAAGAAGGTCGGCTGGGCCACGGTGAAGGACTCGGAGGTGACGCTTACCTCCCTGGGCCGCCAGGTGCTCGCCGCATGCGACACGGAGGCCGACGCGGGCACCGACTCGGACATCACCGACGTCGCCCTAGACCCGAAGGACTCGCTGGTCTACGTGACACTGACGCGGCGCCTGGCCTTGGCTGGAGCCGGCTTGTTGGTCGACCCCTACTTCAAGGCCGAGTCCCTTGCCCTCATTGCCACAACGACGCTCGCGCGCATCCTGATCACCGCCAGCAAGCCGAATGCCAAGACTGCGGAGAAGGAGCACGCCGCCATCGCGGTCGCGCTGGCTTCCGTCCCGAACGCATCGGACATCGAGGTCCGGGCCTCCGGCGACAGCTCTTTGCACGACCGCTGCATCATCGGCGCCGACCAGCGAGTTCAACTTCTCGGGTCCTCCGTGAACGGCGTCGGCAAACACCTCACGGCCGTCATCAGCCCGCCCGAGGACATCGCCCACGCCTACCGGCAGAAGTACGAGAAGCTCTGGGACAGCGCCCAACGAATCGAGCCGCAGAGCGTCCGCACCGCCCCCGCCACCGACGACGTAGGGAAGTCAGCGGCCCGCAGCTGATCGTCCCCGGGTGGACAGCGGCTCGCAGACCGCCATTTCGCGCTGGATCGGCCTGTGCAGGAGTCCTCGCGGAGCTGTTCGCCGCTACTCGCCTCCGTGGCTCGCACGCGCGGCCCGACGCCGGGCATCCGCTGCTTCCGCACGGGCCTGCTTCGCTGCCCGCTCGGCCAGGCGCGCGGGGCAGAACTCCTCCTCCGTCTGGTGGTGCACCGCCTGGCGCAGCTTGCGGCCGGCGGGCCAGCGGGAGCTGCGGGCGTGGCGGCGTACGGCTCTGGGAGGCACGTTCAGGAGGGCCGCGAGCAGGCGGATTGCCCGCTGGGTGGTCTCGTCCGGGCTGAACCGGTAGTCCATGCTCAGCGGGCCGTCGGCGTACCGCTCCAGCAACGCCAGAAGCCGGGTCTGGACGGTGCACAGCTCCGCCACCGGGCAGCCCCAGCTGCCGGCGGCGTGGGCGTGGCAGGGCACGGAGGTCTTCTTCGTCGTCATGGCGCCACCCTGGCCCGGGGCGGCTGTGGACAGCCGCGCGCCTGTCGACACAGCAACGCGGCCCAGCCGGTGACCTCCGGCCAAGCCGCGTTCAGCGGTAGCAGGGCCTGGGCCGCGGCGGTCCGTCAGAACCTGCAACGCACGACAGGCCGGGCGAGCTCGGTGACGCGCCGTGCGAGTGCCTCCAGGCCGTCGATGTCTGGGCGGGACTCGATTCAGCCGTTGCTGCCGGAACGGGATTTGACGACTTCCTGAATGCACTGGGCAGCGGCTGCGACCGTGGTCTCGGTCTCAGTAGGAAGGCCCGACACAATGAGGTTCGCCCAGATGTGCTCGAGGTCGTAGCGATCCCGGGCACTGCGGAACACGTGCTTCTGTACGGCCTCCGCCATGGCGTCCAGGTAGACCGCCGCCGTTGAGTTCGCCTCACGGTCGGTCAACTCATCAACTCCCAAGAGGAAAATCCTCCCAGGATCAATGATGTTGATCAGCGTTGCGAGTGCTCGCCCCAGACAGCTCCCAGCTTCACCAAGGACCCGCGCCGCGTCCTCATCGTTGGCCGCTACAGCCTTGCTCACCTGTTCGAAGCCTTCGAACTTCAGGGACCGAGAGATGGCACGAGGAGTCGCGATTGCCTCCAGGCAGCCATGGTTCTCGCAGCGGCACGTAGGACCATCTGGGTCCATAGGCAGATGGCCAAACTCCCCGGCCATGCCGCGAGCGCCCGTAAAGACGGACCCATCCGCGACGATTCCACAGCCGATGCCGTCCGACTTGAGCAGGACGATCGCGTAGGCCGAACTCGGCTCCTGCGTGAACCACAGGTGTCGCCGGGCAAGCGCATTGGCGTCGTTCTCAAGCATGACCGGAAGGTGGATGGCCTCTTCTAGGTGGCTTCCCAACGGGGAAGGCTGGTCTTGCTCGCTCCCGATGTTCGACGAGTACTGCACCCAATTATCCGCCGAGATGTGTCCTCCGAGCGACAGCCCTACGCCCTCGACGCGGGCTCCTCTCTCTTCGACCTTCTGGCGCAGCTGGCGAACAGCGTCGACCACAGACGTGATTAGGTCAGGAATCTTCCTCTCCGCGATGGGCACCGCGATGGGCGGCATCCCTTCGAACGGCTTCCCATCAAGGGTGACGGGCATCGCGACGACCCTGACCCCAGCGCTTCTCCCCGTTGGCTCGGCCTCGTCTTCCACAACGAGCCCGAGATGTACGTGCTTCGGGTCGACCTTCAAGGTGATCTCAGGCCGACCCCGGCGGTCAATCGGGAACTGCTCGCCTTCTGCGAGGAGTCCATCCTTGATCAGGGCGCGGGCCGCCCGACCCACAGTGGGCGCGGACAGTCCGCTCTCGGTGACATATCGCAGCCGGGACATCGGGCTATCGCCGGCGCAGATCACCGCCGCGAGCAGATCGGGTTCGACCTGCTCGGCGAGCTTCATGTGGAGCGCCACGCGCCTGTCTTCTGCAGCGAAGAATCGCACGGGAGACCCTCTCCTCTCATCTGCCAGTCCCCCAGGGCTCAAGCTTCCTCCGGGCCCCCCGTGTGCACCAGCGGACACGAACCCACGGGTTTCACGTTCCCAAAGTTACCAATATCCAAGAATGTCCGGATTACCCGATTGGCCTAGACTCGCCGGTTTCAATGTGAGAGACTTGTGAAGAACGATCACCGCCCGGCCGATGAGCCGAGCTACCGCCACGCAGGGAGGCGGACATGACCGACACCACGAGCGACTCCGCAGGTAGGTCGAAGAAGGTACGGCTCGGCTACGCCGCTCAGCCGCAGGCCGGACGTCCCTTCACCGCAACGGAACACCCGGACATCGTGCTGGTGGACGCGGACAGCTCCCACCCGCGGGCAATGGCGCGGCAGTGCCCGCACCGCGGGCACGACCTCGCCGTGCACGGCAAGATCAGCCCGGATGGCCACTTCGAGTGCCTCCACAAGGGATACCGGTGGCGGCGATCCACGGGCGAGCCCACCCCGGACGGCCGGGCCGTCGGCGGGCTCGTCTTCGCCCGGGCCTATCGCGACGAGTCCGGCGCATGGTGGGCGGACTTCGGATCGGAGGACCGCCCGGAGGCGCAAGCGGATGAGCCGATCCTCGTCATCTCCTCGGCCCCGATCGACCAGAGTTCACTGCTGGACGGGCATCTGGCGGAGCTTGCCGACTGTGCCGCGTCCGCCTTCCGGGAGGCTGCTGCGGCTCTGCGTGGCGGTACCGTTCGGGACGACGCGAGGGCAGCTCTGCGCGCGGCGTACGACCTCCTGGGCCAACTCGTGGACGGCAGCAGCGAGCTCGCCGGCCAAGCCGCCGCGGCAGCCGACTCCAGCGGCCTGTCCGACGACGTGCAGATCTACGATGCGTACTTCGGGGTAGCCCGTGCCCCGCAGCTGTCCGCCAAGCTGGCCGTGGCCAGCGCGGCCCCGACCCTGCGAGCGCTTGCCGCGGATCTTCTCCACGCGCCTCTGACGCCCGACGATGCAGCCTGGCTGACCGAGTTCGCCGCCCGCTTCCTCACGACCTGCAGGGCCGAGGTGCCGCACGCGCCGCTGGTGATCCGAGAGGACGTCGGGGAAGACCAGGCCCTGCCCGCACATACCCCGCAGGCGCGGTGGCGGCTCGGCCATCGCGTGTACGCCCTGGCAAACCGGTCCGCGGCCGCCGCCCTTGCCGCCGCCGACACTCTGCTGAACCGCCAGAACCGCTCCGGGACGGTCGCTCAGCTCCGCCAAGCGGTAGAGCACGTCCGGGCCCTCACTGCCGCGATGCACCTGGCCGCTGCGATGTCCGCCGATGCCTACCAGGCCTCGGTGCGCCCCACCATGGCCCCGCCGGCCCTGTCCATCGAGCTGACCGGGGCGATGAACGTCGACCACGGCAGCTACCGCAACGCGCTGAGCACCTTCCTGGCCAACTACGACACACCGTATGCCGAAGGCAAAAGCCACTCGCCCGACCTCGCCCTTGCCCTCGAACAGGTCCTGCACGCCGACCTCAACGATCTCGAAGCGCATATCGGCCTCACCTACCGGCTCGTCGGCGAGGTCCCTGCCCTGGACGAGCACGCGGACGGCTCAGCGGTCCAGGCTCTGCGCGGTCTCTACCTGCGCCGCGTGGTTGGTTACGGCCCCTACCTCCGAATCAACCTTGCCGCTTAACGGTGCTGCGGAAACCGCCGGCGCTCCTGGTCGGCGGCATTTCCGTGTCCAGGATCAGCATGTCAGCACGGGTCTCGAGTTATACGGCGAACAGAGTGGGCCGGGGCGGTAGGAATCGGTGCGGGGGGGGTCAGTGGGTCAGCCGGTGACGGTCTCGGCGTGCCGGGTGAGCGCGTCCAAGAGCGCGGTCTGCTGGTCGGACAGCTTCCCGGCGGCACGAGCCGTCGCCTGCTTGCGCAGCCAGGTGCCGGGGCGGAAGGCCGGGTCCGCCTCGCCGCCGGTGCGGTTGGCGGGGCCGTCGAGGGTTCCGCCGGCGGCGCGGTAGGCGAGCAGGCGGCGGTACGACCTGTTCCAGTCCGGCTCCAGGCGCCACAGCTCGTCCAGCGCGTCAAGCTTGGCCACCTGGTCGTCGGTGAGGTTGTCGGCCTTGCGCTGGCGGCGCATCCACGCGCCCACCGCGTAGTCGTCAAGCTTCGCGGTCGCCGGGATCGCCAGGTGGCCGTGCTGGTGGTGGAAGGCCGCGGCGTAGGCGGCTCCGCGTTCCCAGGCGTTGGCGTTCTTCGACCAGATCATGCCGAGCGCGTCCAGCTCATTGACCCGGGCGGCATCGAGCAGGCCCTGTCCGTGGAGGTGGCGCTGGCGGGTGAGCCAGGAGATCAGCTCGGCCTGCTTGGTCTTGTCGGTGGGGTCGAGGTGGCCGTGCTGGAGATGGAACACCGCGGCAACGGCGTGCATCCGCTGCCACTCGACCGCCCGCGGGTTGAACGCCCGCAGCTTCACGGTCTGCAGAATCTGCGCCGCGTGCTGCTTTGCGTTGATCCGCAGCCACTCGATCGGCGACTCGGCCGGGACCGGCTGTTGCTTGCCCTCACCGGCCTCGGTGGCCTCGCCCTCGGCCGGCTTGGCCGCGGTGGTGTGCGCGGTGCCCTGCGAGCGGGAGGCGCGCAACTCGGTGATCCGGCCGACGACCCGGGCGTCGTGGGCCGCCAGGGCGCGCAGGACCCGCCAGATGGTGCGGAACGAGCTGGCCTCGATCTCGGCGTCGGCCTCGGCCTTCACGGCCTCGCCGGCGTCGTGGACCTCGGCCGGGTGCGCGGTGGCGGTGTCGTCGCCGACCTCCGGGGTGGGCAGGTACACCGGGATGATGACCCAGGAGACCTTGCCCTCGCGGTAGGACTGGCGCAGCGCGCGGCCGACGGCCTGGACGATGTCGATGACGCTCGACTTGGGGTCCGCGAAGCAGATGGCGTCCACGGCGGCGACGTCGATGCCCTCGGTCAGGAGTCGGCTGTTGCAGAGGATGCCGCACTCCTCGCCGTCCTCGCCGGTGTGGGCCTTGAAGTCCGCGAACGCGGCCCGGCGGTCCTTGAGGCGGTCGGTGCCGGCCACCGCCTTGGCCCAGATCCGCTCCGGGCGCTCCGCGTCCTCCAGCAGCTCCGAGGCCTCCAGCAGGCTGCCGGCGAACTCCCGCGCCGCACTGACCCGGGAGTGGAACGTGATCACGCGGCGCAGGCCGAGGTCGGCGACCGCGCGCAGCACCGCGATCTGCAACGCGAGGCGCAGCAGTTCCTCGTTGCTGCGCTGGGAGCGCAGGTCGGCGACGGCGGGGAGTTTGAGCAGCTCGCGCAGGTCCTCGTCCGTGACGACGGGCACTAGGACGCGGTAGTCGGCGAGGTAGCCGTGCTCGATCCCCTGCCCGAGGGTCCAGGTGAAACAGGTCTTGCCGTAGATCTCCTCCGAGTCCATGGAGCAGAGCGCGGGCAGCTTCTCCGCGCCCTCGCTGTCGGCGTCGGCGAGGTCGGCCAAGCCGTCCTTCGCGCGCCGGTCGTCGGCGATCCGCGGGGTCGCGGTGAAGTACAGCCGGCGCTTCGCCGGAACCTGGGCGTCGTCGTGGATCGCGGCCCACGCCTTCCCCTCCGAACCGGCCGTGCGGTGCGCCTCGTCGATGACCACCAGGTCCCAGGCCGACAGGCCGAAGTCGCGGTGAGCCTGGACGATCCGCTCCAGCGAGGCATAGGTGGCGTACACGGTGACCGGCTGGTTGTCGGGGGCGCCGTTGACCAGGTCGGTGATCCGGGCCGCCTGCGTCGACACCTGGGCGTGCACGCGGCCGCCGGCCTCCGCGCTCTCCAGCGCCTCCTCCCGCGAACACGCCGCCACCGCCAGCCCACGGCGACCGCCCCGCAGCGACCACGCCTCGGCGGTCTGCTCCAACAGCTCGATCGTCGGCACCAGCACCAGCACCCGCCCCCGCGCCGCCAGACGCCGGGCGCAGCCGGCCGCGATGAGGGTCTTGCCGGAGCCGGTCGCCGCGACGACCGTCGCCCGGCCGCCGTCCTTCACCTCGCGCACCGCGGCCGCGACGGCGTCCTTCTGGAACCAGTGCAGCGGCAGCGGGTTCACGGCGGTGCCGGACGGCTGCGCCGGGAGCGGCGGTACGGCCTGGGCTCGCAGCCCGACCGGCACGTCCTGCTCGGCGGTGGCGGTGGTGGTCTCCACGGCGGTGCTTCTCCTTCGGATGCTGAGACGGCTGGGCCGGTGCTGGCGGGGCTGTGGAAGGGTCGGGGCGGGCGGCCTCTCCCCGGGGCCAGGTCATGGATGGGGAGAGGCCGCGTCGGTCCTACTCGGGGATCCAGCCGCGGACCTCGAGGTAGGCGATGTCAGCGTCCTCGACGGCGCGGCCGGTCTCCACCAGCCAGGCCCGCATCGCCTCGGTGACGTCGCCGTGGTGATCGGCGACGCGCTGGCTCCACTCGGCGGCGTCGAACCCGCCGGTCGAGCTGGAGCCGTAGGTGCGCTCCTCGGTGCCGTCGGCTCGGGGGATGAACCCTCGGCGCAGGCCTGGCGAGTCGTCCGCCGACCCGGCTGACATCGTGTACTGGTTGGCCTTCATCCGGACGGTGAAGGCGAGGCGGCCGCCGGCCTGGCCGGTCTCGTGGACCACGGGCGCGAGGTGGGCGGCGCCGGACTTGATGGCCTGCTTCCCGGCCCGGCCGGCCATCGAGCCGCCCGCCTCACCGACGGTGTCCTTGCCCCGGACCCGGGCCTTCTGCCCGGTCTTGGTGGTGCGCCGCTTGGTGTTCGCCTCGGCGATCCCGGACAGCGCCTCGGTGTCGCGCTCGCCGCCGCGCACCGCCCGCACCACCTGGCGCAGCGCGCCGACGAACGCCTTTCCCTTGCCCTTGGTGAAGAACTGGGAGACGAGCGAGGCGTCGCGGCCGAGCATCTTGGCGACCTGGCGCTTGGTGTAGCCCTGGTCGATGAGCTCCTGGGTCAGGCGCGCGGCCTCGTTCGGGTTGTTCGGGTCGGCCGGGCTCACTGGTCAGCTCCCTTCTCGGCGAGTTCGGCGCGGCCCAGGCCGCGCAGCTTGAGGTACTGCTCCTGGCTGGTCGGGTGCTCCACCGGGCCGGTCAGGTGGCCCTTGAGGAGGTAGTCGCCGGGCTCGCCCCGGTAGGGCCAGGGCTGGCGCTCGGTCAGGGCGATGCCGTCCGTGCCGAAGTACACGACCGTGCCGGGCTTGGCGTGGAGGGCCCCGGCGTGGCCGATGATCTCCTTGCCCTGCCGGTACTTCATGTCCAGCAGTGCCGCCCGGGCGCCGGACCAGACGTAGGCGGCCCACTCGGGGTGGGCGTACGGGTCGCGGGAGAAGCCGGCCTGCCGCTGCCAGGTGACCACCGCGCCGTCCAGGCCGAGGATCTCGACCCCGGCGGGGAGGGTCTCGCCGACCGGGGTGGTGCCGGAGACCAGGCGCGGGCGCTGGGCGAAGCCGCCCAGGCCGAACAGCAGCACCGACCGGACGGCACGGCTGGCGAGGTAGGCGGCGGTGCGCTGGCGCTCGTCGCCGTGCAGCTTGGAGAGGTTGGTCAGGTCCGCCCAGGCGGCCTTGAGGCGCTTGCCCCACTCGTCCAAGGGCTTGCCGTCCTCCCACAGGAGGCCGCCGAGGATCTCGATCCGCCACGGCATCAGGTGGTTGGCGAAGGCGAGGTGGACCTCGGCGCCGCCCGCCCAGGTGGTGAAGGTGGCGCCGGGCTCCGAGGGGTAGATCCAGGCGCGGTCACCGGTGACGGGGGCCGGCAGCAGGCCGACGTGGTTCCAGCCGGCCGGGACCGTCACCCTGATGTTCCAGTGCGAGCAGGACATCAGCGCCTTGACCTGCTCCGCCTCGGTCATCGCCGCGAACGCGGCCGCGGTGATCCGGCGCGGAGTGCCGACCGGAGACTTCCACAAGTGCTTGGCGTAGGCGAAGGTGCGGTCGTACTCCACCAGGGCGGGCAGTTGCTCCGGGACGCGCGGGGGCAGGAGCAGCTCGGTACGGCCCTGGCCGCCGGTCGCGTGGAGCAGACCCCGCAGCTCCTCGCTGAGGACCGGGTAGCCGCCGGCCCACTTGCCGGTGGTGGGGATGGTGCGCGACCACAGGTCCCGGCCGGTCTGCGACGGCGAGCCCATCAGGACCGCGTCGTCCCAGTGCCGGCGCAGCGCCTGCCACAGCAGCGTGAACGCCTGGCGGCAGGTGACGACGTCGGCGCCGTCCGGGTCGAACCACTCCCCCATGGAGCGGATCTCGGTGGTGCCGCTGTCCGGCGCGCTCGCGGGGGCGTAGCGGCCGACGGGCTGGCGCTGGTGGACGAAGTGCCCGGCGAGCTTGTCCCGGCCGCTCCCGACGGCGGTGGTCCACCGCTCGCTCGGGGTGTTGAGCCAGGCCGCGACGGCGTCCTTGAGCGTGGAGTAGCGCTCGGCGCCGTCGTGCCAGGGGGCGCCGGCGGTGATGTAGATCCGCTCGGTGCCGGGCGCGGTGGCCAGGACCGCGTCCAGGATCTCCCCGGGAGTGCGGGCGCCGAGGTCGAGCCGCACCGTCTGGTCGCGCACGGCCAGCACACCGGCCGCCGCGTCCAGGAACACCGTGCTGCGCGCCTGCTGGGTGAAGTTCGGGCGCTTGGAGACCAAGCCCGTGGTGACGGCCTCGTACCGGGCACCGGCCGGGCCCTCCGGGAGGGTGGGCAGCTCGCGCGGACCGGCCTCGACCACCGGACGCGGCGAGGCAGCGACCGGAGCGACCGAAGCGGCCGGGACGACCGGCGCAGCGGCGGGGGCGGGCTGCTCGGCGACGGCCTGGTCCTCGACTTCGGTCGGCACCTCGGTGACCGGGGCGGCCGGGGCCGGCTGCTCGAGTACGGGAGCCGGGCGGGCCAGCACCGGGGCGACCGCGGTGGCGGGCTCGGCGACCGGCTCGGCCTCCGGGGCCGGGGCGGGCGCAGCGGCGGCGGCGGCCTGGTCGTCGTTCTTGGCGGCGCGGACGGCGGCCGGGGTCGGGTCCAGCAGGGGGGCGATCCGCACGACGTCGCCGACCGACAGACCCGAGGCCTTCGCGATGGCGTCGGCCTTCGCGCCCTCGTACCCCGCGAGTTCGGTGATCCGGCGGGCGCGCTGCTGGTTGAGCTTGTCGAGCGCGGCCTGCGCGGCCGCGACCGTCTTCTCGGCCTTGCCGATCTCCTCGCGCAGCGGGCGCAGCTCGGCGACCTTCGCGGTGTACGTCTTGCGGTCCATCAGGCTTACTCCCCCTCGTCGGTGGTGGTGTCGGTGGTCGGGTTGGTGGTGACGTAGGCGATCGGGCCGCCGGACACGGACGCCAGGCGGGTGCCGAGCAGCAGGCCCGCCAGGCGGGCGTCTTCCGGGTCGGCCGGGTCGGCGGCGTTGGCGGGGGCGGTGAGGTCAGTCAGGTAGCCGGCCATGCGCGCCTTCGGGAAGCGGAACCGGCCGGTGGTGCCGACCGTGCCGTCGGACTCCCACTCGGTGAGGCCGGTCAGCACCGCGACCACGAACCCGGCGACCGTCACCGGCAGTACCCCGCCGACCGCGACGCGGGCCGGGTCGCACCGCCACCAGCCGGACAGCGAGGCCAGCAGCTGCGCCTGGTCCAGCGCGGTACCGAAGCCGATCCAGTCGCGGTCCGACTCGTCCACCCGGGACGGGGCGTCCGAGCGCAGCACCGCGACCTCGGCCGTGCCAAGCACGGTCAGGTCGGCGGCAGGCCGGGCCTGCAACTGCTGGAGCGCGGCCAGCGGGAACACCTGCCGACCGACGTCGCGCACGCCCGGGACCACGCCGGTGGCCATCAGCTTCTTCACCGTCGGGATCGAGCACCCCAGCGCCGTCCCGGCTTGACCGGTCGTCACGAACACACCCAGACCTCCACGCCTATTCACCTAACTTGAAACGCTAGGGCGACTCTACGCCTCCCCTCCGACACTGTCCACGCCTTTTTAGTAAGTCGTACAAGCATGCCCGAAGGTGTGGTCCGCCCTCCGCTGTCGGCGCCGGGTGAGGCTGCGGTCGGCTTACCAACCCCGGAAAGAGGGTGAAGAAGATGACTCCTCGCCAGCCGAAGGCCAACGACGGCGGCAACAACCGCGACGGCCGCGCGCGCTTCGGGCTGGGGGCCGTTCCAGTGAGCCTCGACCGCCAGCTGTCCCGTCCGGGACGGCGCGCACCGACCGTACGGGTGTGCGACCTACGATGAACCGGTGACCGAAGCTGATTTCCCCGCTGACCTGCTCGAACTCCAGCGCCGCTGGTACACCGCCGAGGCCGACTGGGCCGCCGATCCGACCGAGGAGAAGCGGACCGCGTTCGCCGCGGTCGGCGCCGAGCTGTACGCCCACCCGCACTGGGCCACGGTAGGGAACCGGCACGAAGCCGAGATGAAGCTCAAGCAGGCCGCCCGCCCGGACACCGTCGCTGATCCGACGACCTGATTCGCGGGGAGACGCAGCCCGGCCGGGCCCGGGAACGGCGGGGGGTACGTTCCACGGGCCCGGCCGGTGGGAGGCAAGCAGCGCCGAGCCGCGGCGCGGCTGCTCTGGCCGGCGGCCCGGTGGTGCTGTGGTGGGGCCGCCGTGCCGGGAATGCTAGACCCACCGATCATCCGCTGAACAGGGCTTTGACCTGCAGACTTTCGGCCGCGAACATGCCAGCCGGACGGCCGGGGGAAGCGGCACGGCCGGTCCGCCGCCCGCTCGGGGGTCCGGGCGCGAACCGGCCTTCTTCCAGTCTGTGCGGGCCCGCGCCGCACTGCCGCCGGGGTTGGTCCCGACAGGGTCAGGGAGTGTCGCCCGACCAGTCCCAGCGGGACGGATCCGCCAGGCGCGGCTCGTAGTGGGCGCGACCGCCGGCACCGTACCGGCCGATCTCCGTGGCCAGCGCGGCGCCGTCGGCGAGCTGCTCAGCATCCCAGCCGGTGACGTCGAGGAGGAGACCGTCGAGCGGGCCGCCCACGAGTTCGCGGTACTGATGCCCAGGACGCGGCCCCGGGTCGGGATCGTCGTGGTCGGCTCCGTAGACCCGACCTCGCATCAGCGCATCGTCGTCCATGCCGCCCAGCATCCCAGCCGCCACCGACACCGCGGGCACGAACCGGGAGCCGCGGCTACGCCGGCGCTGCTCCCTGCCTCCGCAAGCGCAACGCCTTGGCGGTCTTCGCGGCCAGCCGCGGGTCGTTGAGCACCCGAGCGATGACGGCTTCGTCGCTCATCTCCCCGTGTTGAGAGGGCAACGGCGCGCAGATCTGCTCCAGCTCGTCCAGCAGGGCCTCAGTGCCGGTGCTCTCCTCCTCCGCGTCCTCGTCACCGTGCGCGGCCTCCAGCAGCGCGAAGCCGGTCCGCAGGTGTGCGACCACCTCGGCCATCGCCGCCCGATCCTCGGGAAACGCGAGATCGGGGTGCTTGCACGTGGGGACGTAGACCTTGCGCAGTGCGCCGATGGCCTTGTGTAGTTCCTCGAAGACCGTGGAGAACAGGTCGCTGTCTAGATCCTCAAGGGCAGGCAGCGCGGTGTATGGCTCACCGGCCGCATCCTGCGGGCTCTGCCCGTCGACGCCCAGCTCCTGCAACCCGACGACCGAGGCGAGAAAGCTGACCGCTCCGGACAAGTACCGGCAGGTGTCCCCCAGCAGGGCCTGCTTCCTTCGCAGCGTGGCCGCCCGGTCCTTCGACGAGGGGGTGCTTTTCTCGCCGTCGGCCAGCGCTTGGGCCTCCCGGCCCAGCAGCCGGTGCGCGGCGATTAGCGCCAAGGCGGCCGCGCGGGCAGGCGTCGCCTCCTTTCCAGGTTCCGCCCCGGTCACGCTCTCGCGCTCACTCAACACGTCGTCGTTCCCCTCCCACACCGCACATCGACGGCGGCGGTCTATGCCCTCTGTCGCCGTAGTCGGCGACGGCTCCGTCGGCCGTCGCCGCTTTCGGCGACCACCTCAAATGCCGCAGCGTTCAACGACCTTCCCCTGCGTCGGACACGGCCGGGTCGGGCCGTACCGATGAGGTGCACCCCCTCCGGGCCGCGCCGGCCGGCAGACTGACCTCGACCCGGCCTCGACCCGGCCTCGAGCCGCAGAGCACCTGCTTGGCAGGCTGCTCGGCGATCGCGTTGATCAGCGACCTCTCCACCACAACGGTCCGGCTGATGGTGTCCGCCCAGGTCTGACGGCGCGGGTAGGTAACGGGACGGGCGTAGCGGCGAACGTCGGCAGGATGTCGAGGACGTGGGCGAGGCTGCGGATGACGGAGCGGGCCGGGCCGATCGAGGCGCCAGTGTCCTCGTCGACGGTGACGATGCCCATCAGGCGCTGGCCGACGGACTCGCCCGTCTGCCCGCGCACCGCCCGTGCCGCGGCGTTGTTCGGCCCCGGCCCGCATCGGTGGCCGGGGCCGAGCGTACGGTGGGTCAGTGGTTGCGGCGGACCAGGACCTTGAGGACCTCCCGGGCGTCGTGGCGGCGGGCGTCGCTGCGCGCGGCGACGGCGGTCACCGCGGCGGTCGTGACGGCGACGGCGTACCAGGCGGTGCTGGCCGCGGTGATGAGGGCGGCGTGCTGGAGCACGGTTGACATCGGGGGCCTCTCGTCGGGCTGGGGAAGAAGGCGGTTCCCGGTCCCGGGAACCGCAGATGGAGCCGGTGTGTGACCGCCCGGTGCTGGCGGGCCGACCGGGTCAGCGCAGACCCGCGAATTCCTCCACGCGGGCGGCCAGGCGGCGGTCGGGGTAGGGGACGAGGCCGTCGGTGTCGTCGCCGGTGTGCATCACCAGGCGGTCGACCTCGTCGGCCAGGACGTCGGAGGGTGCGGAGGGCTCGGCCACGCGGGTGTCCATGGCGATCGGAGCAGCGCGGAAGTAGTCGGGCATCTCCGGCACGGTGGGCCGGGGCACGCCGGGCCCCAGGTCCCCGTCGACGCTCACGGCCTGCTCGAACCACAGCCGGGCCTCGCGGATCTCCCCGCGACCGAGGTGGTGCAGGTACAGGCACCAGGCCGAGGTGTGGTCGCCGGCTCCGGCCCCGATCTTCCACCAGAACTCGGCGCTGACGGGGTGCCCGGTGTAGTGGAGCAGGCAGCCGAAGAGCCGGAATCCCTCGATCTCCTGGACCAGGTCCTCCACACGCTGGTCGCTCGGGTCTCGGTGGCCGTCGAGGAGGTCGGCGAGGTCGATGATCCGGGCGAGGCGGCTGGTGTTGATCTCCGCCGAGACCACCGTCTCCAGGCAGGTCCGCGCGCGGTCCTGCTCGGCCCACCAGCCGGGGGGAGGCTGCTGGCCTCGGCGGATCCGTGCGACGTCGGCCGAGATGCGGCGCAGTGCGGCGGGCACGTCGAAGTCGTCGGGCTCGCCGCCGCTGGGGGTGTCGAGGAGGTTGTCGAGGTTCTTCTCGGGCTTCATCGGTCGGCTCCTTCGCGGCGGGGCCCGGGTACGACGGCGGTGCGGCGCAGGACATGTCGGGCGGTGAGCAGTCGTTCGAGGGCCGCGATCGCGCGGCGGTGGTGGTAGTCGACGGTCCGGGGGTGGATGCCCAGGATCTCGGCGCTGTACTCGGCGGTGTAGCCCATGCTGGTGTGCAGAACGAACGCTTCGCACTGGCGGGTCGGCAGTTCGGCGAGGGCGGTGTAGAGGCCGGCGCCGCCCTCGATCCGGGAGAGGGTCTCGTGCATCTGCTTCAGCTTCTGGCGCGCTGCCCGGAGACGGGCGGCCAGGTCCTTCTCCCGCTGGAGCCAGTGGACCCGGTACATGACGGCGCCGGCGAGGATCCCCCAGGTGTGCTGTTCGAAGTCCGGGGCGGCGAGGGCCTGGGCCCAGTTGTGGGCGAGGTAGGTGAACACCTCGTGCGCGACCTCGTCGCCGACCGACGTGTCCCCGATCATCTCGGCGGCGTAGCGACGGAACGTCCGCTGCTTGGCCAGGAAGTAGGCCTCGAAGTCCAGCGAGAGGTCGACGGGCTCGTGCACGGCGGAACCGCTCTCACTGCTCGCGAAGGTGTCGTCGTTCACCGGGGCGCTCCCGAACTCGAGTGCGCGGCGGCCGCCACCGAGCTGAGCACCAGCTGCGGGCGGGCGTTGGTGCGGACCGGCTGGAGGGCTGCAGCCGTTTCGCAGAGGGTGTCCATCTCACTCTTTCGGTCAGGTACGGCGTCAGGTTCTGCACGCCGAAGCCACCTTGTGGCCCACCTTCAGACTTGCAAACGAGCACCCCGGTTCACGCATATGGCCTAGAGGGATTTCACGGAAAGATCGCTAACGGCAACGCAGCGTGACAGCGGCACATGTCGCGAGCCCGGTACACCCGCTCCAACTCGGCCCCACGCCAGTTACTTTCGAGTACCTGACGGGTCACCGTCGGTAATAAATGTGACCAGCGTCACTGTTTCCGTATGCGGATCTCCTGTCCGAACCCGCCCACCCGCTCCGTGTACGGGCTGACAGCCCATCCGGCCAGGCCAACACTCCGTCAGCCCGCAGCGACCACCGCGGCAACGGCTTCCACACCGCCGGGACGCGCCACAGCCGGCACCGGGACTGCGGCGCTCACGCCACCGCACTCGTCGGGCAGCCGCAGGAGCGCCTCGCGTGGCCGGGCGGCACGGCCCCGGCCGACGCAGCGGGCGGCAACCGTCCGGGACTCAAGAGCGCCGTACCCGTCGCCGAGCCCGCTCCAAGCGGAGCCGCTCACGGTCAGGCGCAGCTCGGCAGTGCCGGGCCAGGGCAGCGGGGTCAGAAGGGTGGCGCCGGTGATGCGAAGGCGTTGTTCGAGACGGGCGAGCTGGCGCGGGGCCGGTGATCCGGCGGGGAGCAGGATGATCGTGTCGCAGGCGTCCGCGAGGACGGACGCGATCTCGGCCCAATGGTCGCCTGGGGTGTCCGCCAGCAAAGTGCGCTCCCAGGGCAGGCCGTAGGCGCGAGCGGCTGCGAGGCCGGCGTCGGGCCAGCCGATGATCGCGGTCCAGAGAATGTCCGATGCGGCGGCCGGCCCCGCCGCCACCGCGAGCAACAGGTTCGCGTCCATGACCTCGACGACGACGCCCTTCGGCAGCCGACCGTCCGGCAACAACGGTTCCAGCGCGGGCAGGACCGGCCGGGAAGCGGCTTCGACACGGGCGAGGCGGGCGGTGAGGCTGGTCTCATCCAGCAGAACCGCCAGCCGCTCGCCGCGGTCGGGCGCCGCCCCGTCCGGCACGGGGGCGATCCGCGCGCTCACCGCTCTTCCCCGGTGCCGGCAGCCTCCGCCGTCCCGGACGAGCCGCCCGCGCTTGCGGAGGTATCTGGTCCGGGGGCCGCGTTCGGCAGCGCGGCGACCGGGCGCACAGTGACGGGGTCGGCGACCAGCCAGGCCGCCTCCTTGTCCTCACCCCACCTCGCGTGCGCGATCCACGGCAGCCCGGGCCCGGGACGGCGCCGGGCGGTCACCACGGCCGAGCGCCACCGCCCGCCCGTGCGGACCCAGGCCAGGCGCCAGCAGTTGTCCGTCCCGTCCCCCGCGGGCTGCCCGGCGAGTTCGGTGGGCACGACGACGGCGTCCTGCCACCGCCCGAAGAACGGCGCACCGGCCGGGGGATCGTCCTGGGGCTCGGGCAGCGGCCTGACGCTGCTCTCGTCGAAGCAGAACCAGCCCCAAGAGTCGCCGCCGCCCCAGGCCACGTGGACCACCCACACCGCACTGCCCGGCGGGCGCCGCCACACGGTCAGCATCGCCGGCCGCCAGCCACCGCCCACACGGATCTCCACCAGGCGCCAGCGCCGCGTGTCCCGGTAGTACCCGGGCAGCGTCATCAGCTCCCTGGGTGCCCGTTCGGCATCACCCGGCAGCGCCCCGGGACGGACGGCGAGGGAGAACGGAACATCGGCGGTCACGACATCAAGGTAGGTCGAACGAATTTTCGATTCAAGTCGTTGGGCCGGATCACCCCAGGTCACAGCCATCTCGCCCCAGCCGGGGTGCCGCGGGCCAGGATGGAGTAGAGGGGGTGCAGCAGAACCGGACCTGGAGGCGGCGATGCCGAAGGCGATCGCCAAGATGACGATCTCGTTCAGCCTGGTGTCGATCCCGGTGAGCCTGTACGCCGCGACCGAACGGCACGTCGTGCCCCTGCACCTCGTACACGCCCAAGACGGCGGCCGGATCCGGCAGAAGCGTGTCTGCGAGCTGGACGGAACGGAGGTCCCGTTCGAGGACGTCGCCCACGGCTACGAGGCCCCGGACGGACGCATGGTCGTCCTGACTCAGGACGACCTCGCCGACCTGCCGCTCACGACCACGAAGGAGATCAGGGTCCTGGGCTTCCTCGGCGCCGACCGGGTGGACCCGGTCAACTACGACAAGGCCTACTACCTGGGACCGTCCAGCCCGGCCGGCGCCCGCCCGTACGCGCTGCTGCGCCAGGCGATGCTGGAGGCCGACCAGGTCGCCGTCGCCCGCGTCGCGATCAGGACTCGCGAGTGCCTGGCCGTCCTGCGGGTACGCCAGGACGTTATCGTGCTGCAGACCCTGCTCTGGCCGGACGAGATCCGCTCCGCCGCGGGCATCGCCCCCGAGGGGATCCAGCTGCGCCCCAAGGAGGTGCAGCTCGCCAGGACCCTGATGGACGCCATCACCTCGGACTTCCACATCGAGGCCGAACACGACGAGTACGCGCACGCCCTCGAGCAGGTCGTCGAAGCCCGCCTCGCCGGTCTTGAGCCCCCGCACGCCTCCGAGTCGCGCGTCCTTCCGCCCGGCGGAACCGTCATGGACCTCATGGCCGTCCTGGAGCGCGCCCTCGCTGACGCCAGGGAGCAGCATCCGAAGACCAGCGGCGCGGTGAAGACCACCGGCACCACCCAGCAGGCCGGCAAGAAGGCCCCAGCCCGCAGGAGCACCAGCACGGCCTTGCCCGCTGGAGGAGACGCTCACCGCAAGAGGCCGGCCAATCGCGGGTGAGGAGAGCGCCGCCGCTGCAGCGTGCGGGATCCGGCGGGGCGTTGGCGCAGCTGGTGTTCCCGGCGACGTGGTCTCGGGCACGGGCTTGGACGGGTGCCGGCGTTCCGGGGCCGCCCCCGTCACCCGCTCGGGCAGACTGACGGGGCGACAGGAAAGGCGCCCGAGAAGGGGAGGAGCAGGATGGACCACGCGGTGGACGAGGTGGAGGAGCAGTCGCTCCAGCGGACCCTGGGCTACTACGCGGCCGCAGTCGCGCAGGCACTCATCCGCGACGAGGTGTCCGTCGAGATCGCCGAGGTGGAGGGACACCGGTTCACCGAGGATGAGGATCCGGACGACGAGACCTCGCTGATCGAGGTCTTCGAGGAGGCCAAGGCCGTCCTGTACCTCGGCCGCGAATTCGCGCGGCGGGTGGGATGCCAGCAACAGCCGGCTCTGGGCTGGGACGGGCAGTCCGGCTGGTACTACTTCGTGGACAGCGACGACACGCTGCCCTCGGAGTCGGTCGTCGGCGCGCGCTGGCTGAGCGACGGCCTAGTGCCCGCCCCTGCCCGCGTGGTGGCGTTCGTCTCGGCACTCCTGCTGGACAGCAGCACCGCCGGCAGCGGGGAGCGCCCCTTCTACCGGGAAGCCGGGCAGAACGTGGCGGAGCTCATCAACCGCCTCTCCCCTCACCTGCCCGACCACATCGGACGCGGGAGCCGACCGTGGCTGTCCCACCTCGCCCACAGCCGCGACTGGTTCTACCTGAACCGGGCCCTGAACCAACTGTCGGCCGACGACGAGACGGTCCAGGTGCCCATGCGGATGGGTGAACTGCGCACCGTCATGGACCTGCTCAAACTCCACGAGATGAGCGCCACCGGTCCCCTCGGCGGTCTCAGCCAGCAACTCGGCCGGGACCTGGAACGCCGAGTGTTCTCCGGTGCCGTTCCACCGCAGAGCGAGATCGCACGAGAGTCGGCCGCGCGTTTCAAGAGCCAGCTACAGGACATGGAGGCCCGGCGTCGGCAACGGGAGCAGCAGCAGGGCAAAGACAACTGACCCGCCTCTCAGCAGCGCATCCGTCGCTCGGCTCCTGCTACCCCATCGAGCTCGCGGCCACCGGGCTCGGCCGGGCAGGCCGGGACAGCTGGAGCGGCGTCGGGGCGCAGGCCGCGCAGGAGCTGGACGGTACCGACGCTCGCCCGGACGAGGCGGTACATGTTGAGGGTGGCATCCGCGAGCTGATGGGCCTGCGGGCCGGACGGGTCGGCTGGTGACTGCCTGATCGTCACCGGGGGCGGTCACCAGACAAGGGAGAGCGGCAGCCCGGTCGTCGACCTTGATGCGCAGCCATCGCCCGTCAGAGCCAGCAGCCGTCGCACCGGCAGACGGGCCGGGCCAGCGGTCCGATTGCCGGTTCGCAGCCGGAACTCCCTCCGAATTGGGCATGATCGGACACACACAGGATCCGAAGGGGGCGGGAGCGTGGCCAAGACCGTATACACGATGCTCCAGGCACGCACCCAGCAGGGGGCGAAGATCCGGGCTTCCCGGACCGACCCGCTGCCCCCGGAAGCGAAACCCCTGCTGTGTCGCTACTGCGAGGCCAACGTGAAGCTGGTGCCCGCCTACTTCAAGGGCGAGGACGGGCCCAACCCCACCAAGGTCGGCGCCCACTTCGCCCTCTACCCCAAGCAGCACCACGCGGCCGACTGCGGGTACAACCCCACCGAGGTGGTCAAGGCCATTGCCCGCGGCTCCCAGGGCCTTGCCCAGGCTGAGGACGGCAGCCGGCTGCGCCTGGTCGTGCCCGGCGACCTCGGCTTTTCTATGGTGAAGGCGCCGCAGCCGGCCGACGGCGAGGCTGCTGCGGGCACCCGATCGCTCACCTTCACCACCACGCGGCCCCTGATCCCGCCGGCGCTTAACTCCGCGGCGAAGATCGTGCACTTCCTGCAGCTGCACGGCTTCAACGTCGAAGCCGTCGAGATGTTCTCCGTCATCTACGGCGACACCACCAAGCCGATCCCCTGGCACCGGTTCTGCTATCACCCCGCCACCGCTGCCGACCTTCACCATGTCCTCGCGGGCGGCCGGCCCCCACGGCATCCCGTCGCCTTCTACGGCACCGTCGCACGCATCGACAGCAAGAACGGCAAGGCGTACGCCACCCTCGCAACCGGGCAACGCCCGCACAACGGCGGCCAGCGGTTCAGTGTCCGCCTGCGCACCCAGCACCCCGCCCTGCTCGACCAACTGCGCCCCGACCGGCACATCCTGGCGATCGGCACCTGGAAGCTCTGGCCGGAGGCGAACGAGGTCCGCCTCTGGCTGGAGGCCCACTGGCAACTCGCCCACTGGGAGATTGACCCAGACACTGGCGCGCCCCGAGGCATCTCCTGCCCCCGGCCACTCCCACCCGGCACCCGAACCGTTCCTCCTCCCCTGCGCCGCACCTCTGCGCCCAACCGCCGCCCTGGGACAGCCCACACGACTGCACCAGTTCGCCCGCACCTGGTTCGCCAGTCCCGACCCGCTCCGCTGCCAAACGACGGCGTCGCGACGAGCCAGCAGTTCCCCGTTGCCCCGCCCGCCTCCGCAGAGCCCGCCTCGTCCACCGGCATGGACCTCGCCGCTCGCACCCCGGCCATGGAACTGCAGGCCGGTACGCCGCTCCCCGACGCCGAGCAGGAGAACCGCGAGGCGTCGTCCATGGCCCCGCTGACCGCACCTGCAGAATCGGCCCTTGCGGAAGATTCCGGGCGCGTGCCGGTCCAGCGCCCCGCCCCGGAGCCCGACGACTACCTTCTCGCTCCACCGGCAGCCGCCGCCCCTGCGGCGCCCTGGCCGGCCAATGCCCCTCCGCCTCCGCCGCACCCGCCGACAGTCCACCTGCCCGGCTACGGCGAAGTCCCGGAACAACTGCGCCCCGGCGACCAAGGTTGATCACCGGAGCGCAGCAGCGGCTGGAGCCGTCCTGTCACAGCGCGAGGGCGTGCCGGTAGACGGTCCGCAGCCTGGCGCGGAGGGTGGCGTCGGTGATGGTCTGCAGGGCGGTCTCGTGGTCGCCGGTGACGATGCGGAGCTGGGTGCGCTGGCGGTCGAGGTAGGCGGTGAGGAAGGTGTGGGTCTCGTCGCCGGTGGTGGGCAGGACGGCGGCGACGTAGAGGGCGACCAGGGAGAACGACCAGCAGCCGTGGAGGAATCCGTAGGCGGGCCGGTGGGTCTTCTTCCAGGGGGAGTAGAAGGTCTGGGTGTTGTCGATCTCGCAGCCGGTGGCGGTGAGGGCGTCGTTGAGCCAGTTGTGGCCGGCCTCGTGGACGAGGTCGCGGGCGACCATGACGGGGTTGTCCGGGACGTAGTCGAGGAAGACGGTGCCGGGCATGCGGCTGATGGTCCAGGAGCGCAGGGGGCTGCCGAGCGGCTTGCCGGTGAGCAGGCACACGAGGGGGGCGTGGGCGTCGACGAGTTCGCCGAAGCCGTGCTCGGCGGCGAGGCTGGCCGACTCCAAGGTGAGCTTGTGCAGGTGCTCCGCGGCGGCCTGGGTGGTGGGGCCGAGCACGTAGTACGGGGTGTCGGAGATGGACGAGGTGATCAGGTTCGCCTCGTCGGGGGCGACGGTGAGTGGACCGGCCGGGGCGAGGTCGGCGGCGCCGGCGTCGGGGTGCTCGGTGTACCAGGCGAAGGTGTCGGGGTCGTTGGTGTGGGCGGCGTGTTCGGCGCCTTCGAGGACGTGGTGCGCGAGCGCGTAGGCCGCGGCGGTGGGCTCAGGGATGGGGATGTCGCGGCCGGCGCCGCGTACGAGGGCGTGGTGGATGCGCCGGGTCTTGGCCTGGTGGAGGTCGTGGATCGCGGGCATGCGGAAGACGGTGCTGAGGTCCATCGCGGTCTCCTTGGCGTGGAAGGGGTGGGGCCAGGGCCCTCGGCCCTGGCCCCGGCTGGGTCTAGCGCGTCGGATCAGGCGTGGACGGTCGGCTCGGTCGGCCAGTCGTCGGCGCCCTCCCGGGAGGAGTGCATGGTGAAGCGGACGGACCCGTCGTCGTCGCGGAGCTCCTCGACGGCGTCGAGGAAGTCCTTGGCCCAGGTGTCGTTCTTCATCGCCGGTTCCTTCTCTGCGTGGGCTTCTTGGGGTTGGGCTGGGGCCGTACGGGCTGGTCGGGGGTGCGCGCCCCCGTGGCGTGGGGGTCACGCGACCGGGAGGGGGCAGGCGCACGGGCGCTGGTCGACGGGGGTTTCGGCGTCGAGGGCGGCCAGGAGCTGGGCGGTGGCGTCGTCCAGGGCGGCGAAGTAAGCGGCGCCGGGCATCTCGGAGGTGGGCAGCAGACGCAGGTCGAGGACCGGGTGGGTGCGGCCGGTGGTCTCGCAGGTCAGGTTGTTGCGGGCGACCAGGAGGCGTACGGCGGGCGGCAGGGCGGGAGCGCATCGGGTGGCGGCCCGGCACAGGGCGGCGGCGGTGGCGGCGTACTCGGCGCCGTCGCGTGGGAGGAGGCCGACCTCGCGGGTCTGGCTTCTGCGGGTGCCGTCGTAGTGGTGGCCTTCGCAGCTGTCGTAGGTGACGAGGTGCCAGCGGCCGGTGAGGTGGTCGACGAGCGGTTTGATGCCGGGCTCGATCGCGTCGTTCCACTGCGGGTGGGCGGGGTCGAGGTCGTCGGCGCTCTGGGCGGTGGGGCCGGGCAGGCCGGTGGTGTTGATGTTGCCGAAGGCGCTGGTGACCAGCTGGGCCAGGTGGCGGGCGGCCTGGGGGTCGTCCCAGGTGGCCAGGAAGGCGTGGACGTCGCGCATCCGGTTGACGGGCGTGGGGCGCCAGCGGGCCGTACGGCACCAAGCGCCGTCCGGGTGGGCGGGGTCGGCGAGGAGGGCCGCGGTTCCGTCGATCAGGCGTATGCGGTGGTCGCAGTAGGCGTCGTGCTGGCCGGCGAGGTTCATGCGCCAGCGGGTGGCGATGCAGCCGCCGCCGCAGGTGCTGCGGTAGTCGCAGGTCACGCAGGCGGTCATGAGGCCCTTGCCCTGGCGCAGGAGGTTGGAGTCGCGCTGGGCCGTGGTGATGTCGGCCGGGCCGGTGGTGGGCGTCAGGTGTGTGAGCTGGGCCTGGGGCCAGGGGAGTTCGTCACAGCTGCCGAGCCGGCCGTCCGGGTAGAGGGTGAACACGTGGTCGCACTTCATGTCGGAGAAGTGGCAGAACGACACCCCCAGGCCTCGCAGCCGGCGGATGGTGGGCACGGCCGGGGAGAGCTTGAGGCGGCGGAACAGGCCGGTGGTGATCCAGTGCTGGGTGAGGCCGAGTACGAAGTCGGTGTACTGGTCGGGGGTGATCGCCCAGGCCGGGCCGCCGGGCCGGTCGAGGGCGGCTTGCTGCAGGGCCCGGCTGGGCGGGCGGCGGCTGCCGGTGTACGTGGTGGGCCGGGTGACGGCGGTGTCGAAGCACGGCACGACGCTGACCGAGGTGACGGCGGTGAACGCGGCCAGGTGGTCGAGGACTTCGGCGGGGCGGCCGAGGACGGCGGGGGTGACGGTGGTGATGATGCCGCAGGTCCGGCCGCGTTCGGCCAGCAGTTCCAGGGCCCTGACCACGCGCGGGTAGGTGGGGTCGCCGTCGTAGCCGACGCGCCACCGGTTGCCTTCCGGGTCGCCGTCCAGGGAGATCCCCAGCTCCAGGCCGGGGTAGTGGGCGTCGAACAGGTCGAGCCACTCGGCGTCGAGCTGGACGCCGTTGGTCTGCAGGGACAGGCGCTTGACCTGCGGCATGCCGGCGAGGGTCCGCAGCAGTTGGGCGATGTGGTCCTTCCCGGCGGTTAGCGGTTCGCCGCCGTGCAGTTCGATGGCGAGCGGACGGCCTGCGAAGAGGTTCGGGAGGAGCTGGACCTGGTCGTCGCTGATCCGCGCGCCGCCGGGGCCTTCCTTGCGCTTCTCGTAGCAGTGCAGGCAGTCGATGTCGCAGGTCTCGCCGCGGACCTTGAGGATGACCGAGACGGCGTCTTCGTCGGACGCGTCCAGCGACCGGTACAGGTGGCCGATCAGCTCGGTGGGGTGCATCGGGTGCCTCCCAGGGGAGAGGAACGGGCGCGGGCCCGGTCAGAAGCGAAGCGCCTGGTGCCACGCGGCCAGCTGGCCGGGCGTGAGGCGGATGGTGGCGTCGGCGAACTTCAGTCGCCAGCCGTCGCTGTAGCGCTGGGGCAGCCACCCGGCCTCAAGCCAGTCGTCCGGCACCTGGCCGTCCGGGGCGGCGGTCTCGGGCCACACCGTCAGCAGCGCGGCCAGCAGCCGGGCGCGGGCCTGGCGCAGGGCCTGGTGCACGGACGCCGCGGCTGGCGTCGGGGCCCCGGCGAGGACGGGGGTCCACTTGTCGCCGAGGAGCGGGTGGCCGGCGGCGACGTTCTCCGCCTGCTGAACGGCGAGGTGCAGTTGCCCGGTGACCAGGTCCACGGCGTCACTCAGTCCGGCCTGGAACAGGCCGTCGAGGTCCTCGACCAGGCTGATCGCGTGCTGGACGCGGTCGGCCAGCGCCCACCGGCGGTAGACGTCCCGCTCGGCCTGGTCGAGCACCGGCTGCTGTCCGTCGTGCATCGCGAGGGCGGTCCGCAGCACGGTCAGCGCCGGAAGGCGGCGCCTCACTGTACGAAACAGGTCGACGTCGTCGCCCAGGATGTGGAACTGCCTCAGGTAGCCGCGCAGTTCGTCAGCCTCGGAGGCGGCCTGGGCCTCCAGGTCGACGCGGACGCCGTCGACGATACGGGACTGCAGCACCGGCACCGGTCCTTCGGTGATCAGCACCCGCAGATCGACGTCGCTGCGGGCGTGGGCGATCCCGCAGGCCACGGGCCCCGTCATCCACACTGGCGAGCCGGGGTACTCCTGGGCGAGCTGCCCGGTGACCGTGCGGGCCACCGCACGCCTGTGTTCCACCCACGTGTTCACCGGGCCGCCTCCCCGCCCAGGACGGCGCTGGCGGTCTGGGTGACCCAGGCGTCCAGGAGAACGCGGACGTCTGCGCGCTGGGCTCCGATGTGCGGGGTGGCGAGCAGGTTCTGCGGGGCGGGGCCGGACTTGAACAGGTGCGCGTCGCTCGCCTCGATCGGATCGACGGCCA
This sequence comes from Streptomyces kaniharaensis, assembly GCF_009569385.1. Classification (NCBI taxonomy): domain Bacteria; kingdom Bacillati; phylum Actinomycetota; class Actinomycetes; order Kitasatosporales; family Streptomycetaceae; genus Streptomyces; species Streptomyces kaniharaensis. Next base: position 57,794 of record NZ_WBOF01000007.1, on the reverse strand, counting down.
GGCCGGTCAGGCCGCCGTCGGCCAGGGCCTCCAGGCACGCGCCCGTGTCGATGGTGGCCAGGCGCCCAGCGACGACAAGCAGGGGCCGGCGCCCGGCCGCCGAGCGGAGGAAGTCCGTGCCGAACGCCCCGGTGTTCTCCGCGGTGGCGGGCAGCGCGACGATGTGGGCGTCTGCCCAGCCGGGTAGCTCGGCCGCGGGCAGCTGCCGCAGCCCGTCGGTGATGCTGGGCCGGGCGGCGAAGGCGACCTCCGCGCCGAATCGCTCGGTCACGGCGGCCGCGGCTCGGCCGATGGGCCCGGCGCCCCAGACGGCCACGCGCATCGACACCACCGGCGTCCCCAGGCAGGCCGTCTTGAGATGGTCGCCGTGGGCCAGGCCATTGGCGCCGAGCGGGATGCGCCGGGCCAGGGCCAGCAGCGCCGCAAGGCACCACTCGGCGACGGCCGGAGCCGACGCCTCGGGGTATCGGTGCAGGCCGATCCCCCGCGCGGCCAGGACGGCGGTGTCGATGCCGTCGAGCCCGGAGCCGGCCCGGATGACGTGCCGCAGCTTCGGCATGGCGGCCAGCCGGTCCGCGTCGAGCCGCACGCCGGAGCGGATGACGATCAGCTCCGCGCGGCGCACGGCGCCGCCGAGCTCGTCGAGGCTGGTGAACTCGTAGACGTCGTACCGGCTCAGGGAGCGGACCAGGGCGTTCGCATCGCCCGCCCCCTTGGCGACGAGGATCGTGGGCGCCCTCATCGCGTCGTCTCCGTCTGGGCGCGGTCCACGAGGACGTCACGGGTGTCCGTGAGAGCGGCGAAGATCGCGGGGGCGACCTGCGGGATCAGGGTCACCGTGGTGAGCTCGGCCAGCGGCAGCCATGCGAAGCCGACCTGGATGGGATCGCGCGGGTCGGAGAACCGGGGCGTGGTGCGGCCGTCCGTGATCTCGGCGAGGAAGTTGTGCTGGGTCTTGTGCTGCGGGCCGAGGTCCTTGCCGAACTGGCCGGGGACGTACTCCACGACGAACATCTCCCGCACAGCCCGCACCGCGAGGCCGGTCTCCTGGTGGACCTTGCGCACGACCGCTTCGCGCAGCGGCTCGCCCTCGATCGCCTTACCGCCGGGAAGGTTGTAGTGGAAGCAGCCGCCGTCCGCGCTGTCGTCGTAGGACAGGAGCAGGATCCGGTCCTGGTGGATGATCGCGGCCTTCACCGACACGCTGATGCTGGGCAGATCGCTCAAGGGTGCCTCCGTACTGGTTGTCGGAGCAGGGGTGTCACAGGCAGGCGCGGGCGTCGGGGTCGCCGACGCGCATGAGGTCCTGGACGTCGGCGAGCTGGCAGGCCTCGAAGACGCCCGTGGCACGGAAGCCGACAGCGGCTCGGTGCATCGCGGCCAGTGCGGCGCGCGTCAGCTGGTTGGCGTAGATCGCCAGGACGAACCCGGCCTCCCCGAGGAGCCGGCGGTCCAGGTGCGGGAAGGCGGTGGGGACGGTGACCAGCGGCACGCCGGACCAGCGGCGGCCCACCTCCAGCGCCTGATTGCCGGCGGTGTCCTTGGAGTGCACGAGCACGGCGTCCGCTCCGGCCGCCTCGTAGGAGGCGGCGCGGGCCAGCGCGTCGTCCATGCTGCCGCCGCAGATCAACGTTTCCGTGCGGGCGATCAGCAGCAGGCCGGGGGCGGCAGCCTTGAGTTCCTTGATCTGCCCGCACACCGCCTCCGTCTCCGCCATCGCCTGGGCGCGGTGTTCGGAGAACGAGTTGCACTTGGGGTAACGGCTGTCCTCCAGGCAGACGGCCGCCGCTCCGGCTGCCTGGAGGTCGAACCCGAATCGCGCCGCCGACGCCCCGGTGCCGGCGGCATTGTCCACGTCGACGATCACCGGCAGGTCGGTGACGCGACGGAGCGAGGTGACGACGTCGGCCAGGTCCCGGGAGCCGAGCAGGTTCTCATCCGCCAGCCCGTAGGCGGCCGACACCTCCAGGCCTGACACCCACAGCGCGTCGAACCCGGCCTCGACGGCGACCCGCGCGGCCATGGCGTTGACCGCGCCGATCGCCTGCACGGGCCGCCGGGAGGCGGCGGCGTCACGCAGGGCGGCCCGCAGGCGGCCGGCCGCGGATATCTCGGACATGGCGGCGCTCACTGGAGGCTTCCTTCCAGGTCGGGGGTCAGGCCGCGTTCCAGCAGCGCGGTCCAGGCGTTCGCGAGCACGTCGGCCCGGAGCTGGTTGGCGTCGATCGTCACGGTCGGCCCGATCTTCGGGAACGCGGCCGGGCTGGCGGTGATCGCCCGGTAGGTGACCCGCACGATCGTCTGCACGTGGTCCACGTCCCAGTCGTCGCGCACCGAGTCCCCCGCGCTGCGAGAGGCGGCTCGCTGCATCGTGGTGCTGGTGGGCGCGTCCAGGATGAGCGTCAGATCCGGCACCAGGTCGATCGCGTCGGCGAGCCCGCCGTAGGTGGCCTGCGGCGTCTGGCCATGCTTGACCTGGAAAAAGGCAAGCTCCGACAGCAGCCACCGGTCCGCGATCACCGGCCGCTGCGACAGCGCCGGCGCGATCAGGCGCTCGATGGTGGCCTGTTTGTCGGCGCGCAGGGCCTGCAAGTAGCGCCCGCGGTTGGCCTCGGTGGGCGCGTACTTGCCGTCCACCAGGTCCGCGGCCACCTCGGGGGCGAGGAAGTTCGTGGTGAGCACCGACAGCGGCGTCACCCCGTAGAGGTTGTCGAACAGCCTGAACAGCCCTTTGCGCAACGTGGTCTTGCCGCTGCCGTCCAGGCCCTCGATCACGACGAACGGAAACTGGTCCATCCCTACTCCACCTGCCCCGCTCCGGTGCCCGACTGGTACTTGGTGAACTGCCCGCGCCACGGCACCGAGGTGGTGACCAGGTCGGTGAGCCGCATTCCGCCGATCTCGCCGAGCAGCTGCGGCAGCGATGCCTCCAGCACGACGGTCTCGGCGACGGCCCGGCAGTACGCGGCCCGCAGAACCGCGCTGTCCTCGCCCCGGGTCCGAAGCGCCGCGCGAAGGACGCGCATCCCCGTGCCGAGTGCGACGGCCCGCGCGGCGGACTGGAGCATCTCCAGGGAAGCGCTTCGGCCGCTCTCGTGGTGGATGACGGCGAACACCCCCACCCACCAGGCACTGGAACGGGTCGCGCCGTGCACGGCCGCCTCAAGGCCGCCGTCCAGATCCTTGGCCAGCATCCGGGCCACCTCGTCCACCGCGAGGGTGAGCGGGCCGCTCGCGGTGCGGTCGTGGCCGAGCCGGTACGGCACCTCGATCCACGGCGTGAGGCCGGCGGCGCCGATCAGGTCGTCGTCGCACGGCACCACGAGCACCGGCTTCGACACCAGGTCGATCGGGTCCAACTCGGCGGGCAGCCCGAGCTGATCGGGCGGAAGCGTCGCAGCCCGGCGCCACTGGTCCTGGTGCAGGTGCACCCGCTGCACGTGCAGGCCGTCAGCGAGCGCCTGCCAGCTGTCCCGCACGCTCGCGGGCCTCAGCGTTTCGGGCGGGCTCATGGCGGTGGTGGTTCCTTCCACGCGGTACTCCTTGATGGGTGAGCCGAAGCGATGAATCGTAGTCACGCAGTAACGGACAGCGATGGCTTGTGTCGTGGCCGACTTCGGCCGGTTGACGGGATGACGTGCGGTCAGGGGATCGGGAGGTCGGCGTGCACGCTCTTGCCCCGGGGCTCGAGGGTGGTCCCCCACCGGCCGCTGGTCAGTTCGTGGACCAGGGCGAGCCCGCGGTGGCACTCCTCGTCGTCGCCGGCCTCCAGCAGCACCGGCAGCTCCAGGGAGCCGTCCCGCACGCAGACTCGGACGAATCCCGGGGCGGGGCGTCGGACGGCCACCTGCATGAACGTCAGGCAGCCGGTCTTGCAGGCATTGGAGACCAGCTCCGTGACGATCAGCTCGGCCGGGTCGACCAGCTCGGTCAGGCCCCATTCCGTGAGCTTGCCCCGGACGAGCAGGCGGGCGGCCCGTGCCGACTCTGGGCGGTAGTGCAGGGATGCCGTGGCCGGGCGGGGCCGGGGAGCCGGCCCGGTGGGAGCGAGTTCGGTGGTCGTCACGCCGGCCCCCGGTACTTCCTGAGCCACCGTCCATCTTCCAGCCGCCGCAGGACCGTGGCGCGGCGCAAGGCGCGTTCGAAGCCTTCGACGAAGACCTCGGTGCCGTCCGGCTGTCGACACCACGCGCCCCGAGGGGCGCCGGCGGGATACACCCGCTTCAGGAGCTCGTCCAGGTCCGCACGTGCCAGCCGGCCTGGCAGGGCCCGCCGCGATGTCGACCGACACCCGGCGGCGAAGCTGGTCATCAGCAGATCGACGCACGAAGACCTCCGCAGTCCGATGGTGGAGGTGGCGGTCGTCGGCGTCTCGCGGGCCTCGACTGACCGTCTCTGATGCCCCGTCAACCAGGGCGTGCCACCACGGTGGCGCGTCTACGCTGAATCTGCAACGGCATCGGCGCTGAATCCCCCGACGAAGGAGAAGTGGCACATGCCATCGCAAACGCATGGCCTGGCACGGCGTGCATGTGACGTGCAACACTGCGCGGATCGGTACGGACGGTAGACGCATGCACTCCGGAGGTGAGCACGTGGCAGCACGGCCGAGGCCGACAGCACGGCGGATCGAACTCGGGCACGAGCTTCGGGAGCTGCGTCAGCAGGCCGGCATCACGCTCGAGGACGCCGTCAAGGGGCTGTCGTTCAGCGAGACGAAACTCCAGCGCGTCGAGACCGGCTTCCAGGACCTCCGCAACGCCGGGGACCTGCGCAAGCTCCTCACCCGGTACGGCGTTGACGACGAGGACGAAACCGAACGCCTGGTGGAGCTCCAGCGGACCGCCTCGCGCCAGGACTGGTGGACGCCGTACACGGTGGCGACGATGTCGCCCTCGATGCCGCGCTTCCTCGGCGTCGAGTCCGCGGCTCAGGCCATACGCGCCTACCACCCCACGTGCGTACTCGGACTGCTGCAGACCGAGCGGTACGCAAAGGCGCAACACGAGATCGCCAAGCCGATCGAGGAATCCACGACGGAGTTCATCCAGAAGAGCGTGGCCCTGCGGATGAAGCGCAAGGACCGGGTGGTGACCTCCGACGATCCTGTCAAGCTGTGGGCGATCCTGTACGAGCCGGCGCTACGGTACGTGGCCGGGGACGTGGACATCATGCGCGAGCAGTACGAGGAGATCACCCGGATTGCGAAGCTCGACCACGTGACCGTGCAGATCCTGCCCCAGTCAGTTCGCGGCTACCTGTCGCTCTCCGATTTCACGCTCCTGGACCTCGGCGACAAGCTGCCCATGACGGTCCAGCTCGACACAGGGGCCGGTATGTCCCTCACAGACAAGTCCCGCGAAGTCGGCCGGTTCACTCGGATGTTCGAGGCGCTGTCCCGCTCGGCCCTCCCCTCCGAGGCGACACCGGAGTTCCTGCAACAACTCACCCGAGAGATCACCTCATGACCCACCACATCACTGCTCCCGAACTCGCCGGCGTGGCCGACTGGTTCAAGTCGTCCTACAGCGGTGGATCCGGCAACAACTGCGTCGAGGTCGCCGACCTGACTGCCACCCGCTTCGAAGCGGTGGCCATCCGCGACTCGAAGGACCCCGCCGGGCCGGCCCTGCTCGTCACACCGGAGGCCTTCGCCGGTCTCGTAGCGTTCGCCCGGAACTTCGGCGTCTGATCAGCGAAGGGCCGTTTCCCCCCGTTCGAAGCAGGGGGAGGCGGCCCTTCGCTGTGCGGGTTCCATGCCCAGCGGGCGACATGATCACGCTGTCCGGGTGAGTCCTGGGCTACGGTCAGTTCCCGTAGGGCCACAGTCGCTCGAACAGGGCCGACACCGCCTCGCCGGGGCGCCAGTAGAGAGACCGCTCCTCGAAGCCCGTCATGGCTCCGACCCTGGTGGAGCCGGGCCCCTGGACGGCGCCGAAACCCATGATCTGTGACAGCGACTTCCCGGCCTCGCGTGGCACGGCGGGCGATCTTTACGGCGTAAAGACCACCCGCTCCCTCACCGAGGTCGGCGCCGTGGAAAGCCTGGTGCCGGGGCCCGGTCGCCGCTTTAGCGGTGGGCGGAAATGTGATGACACGCCCGCGGTGTTCTTCGCGCCACTGCGCCCCAGATAGCCTGCCTTCCGTGTATTGGGCATTCAACGGTCAGAGGGGCCGGGCATGAGCAGAGTGATCGCGGTCTACAGCGAGAAGGGCGGCGTCGGCAAAAGCGCCCTGGCGGCCGGCCTGACAGCCGCTGCCCGCAAGCGACGTCTGGACGTCGTAGCCGGAGATCTCGACCCTCGCGGCACGTTCACCGCCGAACTCGGCATCTCCGAAGACCAGGCCCCGGCCTTCACCATGAACGACCTGCTCGCCCTCGACCCCCAGGGCGAGACCGGGCTGGCCGCCGAAGCCTTCGCCCCGGCGTCCGACGCGTGGCCAGGAGTCCAGGTGATCGCAGCGGAACGGGCCCTTGCCAACCGAGAGACCGACAATGTCGCGGTCGGGCTGGAGTTCCGCCTGCGGCTTGCTCTGAAAGGCGCCATAAAGCCTGGTTCGGTCGGCATCCTTGATTTGCCGCCGCGCGCTGGCGGCAAGCTGGTCACGTCGGCCCTCGTCGCAGCGACCGACGTGATCATCCCGGCGACCCTCGACGAGGACGGGCGCATCGGCGCCAAGGAGGCCCTCGCGACCATCAAGCTGGTCAAGGACCTCGGCATGAACCCGGACCTGCGGGTGGTGGGCATCGTCCCCTCCATCGTCCCCGGCGGGCGCAGCACCCTGAAGGACGCCATAGGGGGCTACCTGGCGGAGACCTACGGGGAGTTGTACCTCGACGATCTTGCGATTCCCCGGCACTCGCTGCGCCAGCAGACGCGGTTTGCCTGCGTGCCGATCACCGCGGCCACCGGCAAGGAGGCCCAGGCGCTCACGGATGCCTACGACCGAATCCTCACTGCGGCAGGAGTGTCCCTGTAATGGCCAACAAGCTGATCCAGGCCGGGACCAGCCGGCTGAAGAAGTCGCCGGACTCCGCGGTCGATCCGGCGGTGCCCGCCGAGCTGCAGCAGGCCGCAGCACAGAAGGCTGCCACTTCCGCGCTGCCGGCGATTGTGGATACTCAGGGCGCGCCGAGCGTCTTCGCGGGCGGCCGGGTGCTCACCGCCGAGGACATCACGGGCACCCCCGAGGAGCAGCTCGCCTATGTCACCGAGCGGCTGATCGAGATCGACGGCCTCGGGCGGCGGGCCGAGGACTTCGTGGTGCTCAACAAGGGCGTCCTGTTGGAGACCGCGCAGCAGCGAGAGCTGCATGTGGTCGCCGGCCATACGAATTTCGCCGTGTGGGCGTCCGGGGTCCTGGACGTGGACGAGAAATACATCTTCGAGCTGATGCAGGACGCGGCTCGGGCACGGGCTGTCGCAGAGCTGGGGCCCGAACTCACCCAGTACCTGAGCCGCGCCTCAGCCCGCAAGGCAGTGGCGGCGGTCATCGCCTCCCATGACCTGAAGACCGCCCGCACGGTCGTCGAGCTCGGCGTGACCGAAGCGACCGAGCAAGGCAAGAAGCGCCCCACCGCAGCCAGGCTGGTCGAGCTCGCCGCCGAGCTAACGACGCCGGCCATCCCCGAGCAAAAGGCGGGGTCAGAAATTTCTGACCCCGTCCCCAGCGAGCAGAGGTCAGAAATTTCTGACCTCGGAGCCGAGGAGCAGCCGGGTGTGGCGCAGCTGCGCGACTTGAGTCGCTCGGCAGCCGTGCTGCGGGACCGGGTGGCCTCACTGCTTGCCCCTCGCGCGTTGAAGTCCGCGGTGGAGGCCGACCCCGCCGCAGCCCATCGACACCTGGAAGACCTGGACATCGAGCTACAGCGTCTCGGTAAGCGCTTGGCGGCTGCCAAGAAGACGGCTGCGGCGGCAGTGGCGGCTGCTCCAGTGGACGCGGAGATCGTCGGCTGACTCCAGCGGCGGGCGTCAATCCATCGGGAAACGCAGAAGGTCGGCCTGTCTGCGTGGCACCGATGCCACGCAGACAGGCCGACCTTCTGCGTGGCGTCCGGCTGCTCGCGGCGTCCTTGGTGGACGGGCCTGGCGTCCGGCTCCTCGCACCGACAATGGTTGACGACTGCCCCTCGAAAGTGAGACGCCGAGGAACGACCTTTGCAGCGTTAATCCAGTGATCACCGACATCCGCCCCGACGCGCAGCAGGGCGCAAGCGGCGGCGAAGCGGGCAGTGCGGGCGGTGTGTATGAGGGGTGCCTCTGGTTGGGGTGCCGGCCGGGTGGCCGCGCCGCGCACCGTGGCGTCCCGCCGTCCTGGCCTGGGTGGCTCGGTCAGCGGGGCGTCATGGTGGGCAGCGTCAGCGCCTAGGCGGCGATAGGTCAGGAAGTCGCGGGTCCTGATCGAGCTGGTGCTCCGGCAGGGCGGCGGTGGGGTGGACGGCGCGCATGGTGGCGGAGTGGCCGGTTATCGGTACGCCCACGGCTGGCTGGTGTCGATGAGGTCGGTATCGAGGACGACGACCAGGCCGTGGTGGTCGCTCGCATCGGCCGGGGTGTCGAGCAGGGCGTACGAGACGATGGCCGGGGCGAGCGGGGCGGAGACCCAGAGCTGGTCGATCCGGTCGTCGGCGCCGGTGCGGTGCAGCAGGGCTTCGTTACCGGTCTGTTGGTACAGGTGCCAGGCCGCGTCGTTGAGACCGTTGGCGGCAAGTTTCCAGGCGACGCGCCGGTCCGGGACCGGGCCGCTCTGCCGACCGAGTGCCGGGTCGGTGAGCAGGGTGCGGGTGCCGCGGTTGTAGGGGCGCATGCGGTCCCAGGCCGGGTCGGGTCCGGCGGCGGGCGGGTAGTTGATGTCGCCGCCGAGGATGCAGTAGGGGCCGTGCCGGTAGGCGCGGCTGGCGGCGAAGTCCGCCTCGGTGACGGCCTTGTCCGCGCTGTACGGGGTGAGGTGGATGCTGGCTACGGCGAGCGGGGCGGGCAGGCCGATGTCGAAGCCGGCGACGCCGAAGCCGTGGTGCATCTCGTCGGCCGTGTAGTCGGTGTTCCAGGCGATGCGTCGGCCGAGGGTCTCGCGCCTGTAGAGCAACGCGGTGCCGCGGCCGGAGCGGGACGGGGCGATGAGGCCGTCCATGCCGAGGTCGCGCTCGGCACGGACGAGCTGGCGGTGGCCGGCGGTCTCCCAGCCTTCGGCTTCCTGCAGCAGCACCAGGTCCGGTTCGACGGCGGCGAGCCGCTTGGCCAGGAGAGGCCATCGGTCCTCGTGGCCGCCGTCTGCGTCGAGCAGGCCGCCGCGTTGCAGGTTCTGGATGGCGATGGTCAGGATCACGGTCTTCCCTCTCGTTGTTGCGGTGATGGGCTGGGCGGGCGGCGGGTGCGGATCGTCGGTGCCAGGACGTCAGCGAAGGGAGCGCGCCAGCGGCCTGGGCCGAGAGCGGTCACCGATCGCTGTTCTTCAGGACGCGGGGCAGATGGACGTGGAGGTGTTCGACCTCGACCTGGTGGCCGCGGTCGCGGAGTTCGCGGGCGAGGATTTCGGTAAGACCAGATGCCCTGTGCCGGCCCCCGGCACATCCGATGGCGATGCGCCGGGGGCCGGCCGGAAGGCCCGCGTAGTCGGCGAGGTTGTCGATCAGCTCACGGGCCCCGGGGGTGTTGAGGACGATTCGCTGGACGCGGGGGTCGAGACCGTCGAGGTCGAGAATGTCGCGGGCGGCGGCCGGGTCACGGAGTCGGTCGCGGACGTCCTCGACGCGGTCGGCGGTCGGCGGCGGACCGCCCTTGAGGTGCAGGTAGCCGAACGAGATCAGGCGTATCGGGTGCATGGGCGGGTTCTCCTCGTTCGTGAATGGGGGCGGGGCTACGGGTGGTGGGATGATGACGGCGGCGGGCCGCCCCCATCTGCACTGGGGACGGCCCGCCGTCTGTGTGTTGGGCGCCGTGTGGGCGCCAGGATGCCTCTGGCCTGCTACCGGGCCCTGCGGACTCGCGAGCCGGTGACCGTGCCGCCCGGCTCGGCGTCGCGGGCGGCGGCTTCCACGGTGTCCAGCAGGTGCGCGCCAGAGGCCTTGGCCGGGCCGAGACCGGACCCCCTGTAGGTGACAGACTCCCCGGACGCGGTGGTGACGTCCACCTCGGCCTGGTAGACCGCAGTCGAGTCAGACGAGCCGGACGAGTTGGAGCTGCGGCGGAAGAAACCCATGGTGATGACTCCTCAGTCAAAGAGCGTGCTGGATGGCTGATCGGACTTGCAGGGAGTACGGGAGCGCGTTCTGCGCTTCCTCGTGCCTCCATGCTCCCTTGCGAATTGAGGTGGTGTAAGGGGATTTGTGATGTTTCCTGTTGCCTCTTGTCGCCAGCGGTCCGCTCAGCGGGCGGGGCTTGCGGCGCCCTGGTGGCGGTGGAGCAGGGTGTGCTGGCCGGGGTCGAGGCGCCAGAGGCCGAGGCGGCCGGTGGCGGGGATGGGGTCGGGGAGGGCCTGGACGTCGTCCAGCTGCCAGTGCCACAGGCCGGGAAGGCCCCAGGGGCGGCAGCATCCGGTGTCGCGGTGGCAGTCGGTGACGTTGGCGGTGGCGACGAGGGCGCCGGTCGTCAGCGCAGGGGCACCGGGGCGGGCGAGGACGGCCCGGACGAGCGGGTCGGCCTGGCCGTCGCGGGCGAGGGCGCGGGCGGCGTGCAGGACGACCGGGCCTCGGTGGCGGGTCGGCCAGCTTCGGTTCTCGACCGTCTTGTCGCCGGCGAGGATTGCGGCCAGCCACGGCTGGCGGATCGTCAGCGCCGGCAGACTCGCGGCAGACTGCGGAGCCTGGCTGGGCCGTTCGCCGATCCGGCGCATGGCCTCGGGGAGGGCGGCGGCCCAGTCGCCGGTGAAGGCGAGGGCGCGGTCGTCGATGTAGAGGGCCGCGCCCAGCTTCTTGTTGGTGACGAGCAGCTTGTCGCCGTGCCAGTAGGCGCGGTCGGGGTCCTCGTCGACGACCGCGGGGATGCCGTGGCGGACGAACCAGGCGGCCACGGCGGGGTGGTAACGACGGTGGCGGGCTGTGACGCAAAAAACGGAGCGGCACGCCATCAGCCGCCGGACGGCTTCGAGGGCGCCGGGGATCGGGTCGCCGTAGATGCGCCCGTCCTGCCAGCCGTCGCGGTGCGCGACGACGGTGAGGTCGAAGTCCACGCCCACGGCGTGCGAGGCGGGGGAGTCGGAGGTGCGGGGGATGACGGTCAACGGGGTCTCCTTGGTGTAGGGGCGGATGGTGGTCGGGATGCGGCGGTCGTCCGAGTCGCGGCGGTGGAGCGGTGCGGGCGGTTGGGTGACAGCGCTGGCCCCGGCCGGGATGGCCGGGGCCAGCGGGGGTCAGACCGTCGCCGGGGTCGGGGTGTCGCGCTTGGCGTCGCGGGCGGCGAGGTAGGAGTCGACCCACGCCTGCGGCTGGTGGCCGAGGGTCTCGGCGTCGTCGAAAGCGAGCTCCGGGAAGTCACCGGCCTCGAGTTCGCCGTTGATGTCGGCGAGCGCGAGTTCGGTGGTGCGCGGGTCGATCACCCGCAGGACCTGGAGCAGGCGGTGCGCCGTCCAGGCGTGCGCTCCGGCGCGGGCGTGGGCGGCGATCGCGGCGCGGTCCTCGCCGCCGACGACGTCGTACAGGTCCTGGGCGGAGATGAGGACCTGCTTGAGGAGGTCCTCGGTCATGGCCGGGGCCGCGTCGCCGTCGGCCGGCAGCGGCAGGTCGACGTCCGTACCGGTCGCGCCGCCGATCGAGGTGGCCCAGTCGGCGGCGAGCCCGGCCCGGGTCGGCGCCTCCTGGAGGATCGGGCGTACGGGCATCTGCAGGCCGATGAAGTCGGGCCCGGCCAGGATGTACGGCGCCTCGGGCGAGGCCTGGGTGATCTGCAGGTGGCGGCCGGCCTGCGCCCAGCGGGCCAGGTACTGGGTGTCCAGCATGGAGACGTCGACCGGCTCGCAGGGGTGGTCGAGGTGCTTGGCGAGCAGGGCCCGCCAGGGGGCGTGGACGCCGTCCATGGTCGGCACGGCGATGCGCCCGGCGGTGCTGGTCGCGGTCAGCTGGCCGGCCTGGAGGTCCAGGTCGACGGTGTCGCTGTGGGTGGGGTGGGCTTCGGCCCAGGCGTGCAGGTAGGCGATGTGCACGGCGCCGACGGTGGTGTTCCACTCGTCCTCGCAGTCGTGCAGCCGGCGGCGGGCGACGGCGAGGGTGTGGCGGTCGGTGGCGACGGTGTGCAGGTGGGCGCCGTCGTTGGCGAAGTGGACGCCGGCCAGGGTCGGCGTGCTGCTGGTCGGGTGGGCCATGTGCGGCATGACCTGGGTGAGGGCCTCGGCGAGCTGGTGGGCGGCGATGGTGGTGGCCATGGGCGTGTGTGTCCTTCCGGGTTGGGGTTCAGGTGGTGGGCTGTTGGGGGCGGCGGGCGATGGCGCGCATGCCATCGATGCGGCGGGCCTGGCGGGACAGGCGCGCGGCGAGCGCGGCCAGGTGGTCGGCGTCCTCGGGCCGCACGCCGTAGATGAGGCGGGCGGCGTAGTGGCGGGCGGCGTCGGCGAGCTGGGCGGCGTCCAGGGCGTGGGCCTGGAACTCGCGGTCGATCTCCGGGTCCGGGTCGCGGGCCTGGAGGCCGTGGCGGGCGGCTTCGTTCAAGGCGGCAGGCTCCTCGAGTGGTTGGTGGCGGTCAGCGGGCGGCACGGGTCCCGGGCACCGGCGATCCGGTGCCCGGGACCGCTGCCGGGTCAGTCGAGCGCGCGCACCGGCGCCGGGAAGACCTCGGGCAGCGGGGGCAGGAAAGGGCACTGGTCGGCGTGGTCGCTGACCTGCTGGCGAACCGCGTAGACGTACATCGCGCCGGCCTGTCCGAGGCCGTGGCGGCAGCCGGTGCAGTACCACCACGCCTTCGTCTCGTCGTGGCAGTGGGTGCCGACCGCCCAGGGCTCGGCGCCGATCAGCTCGACGTGGGCGCCGCCCTGGGTGAGCTGGCGCATCCAGACGTGGCCGGGGCCGCCGCCGGTCGGCGCGTCGCCGATGTGGACCTGGCCGTGGTCGAGGCGGATGCGGCCGTGGTCGGCGGCCTGCTCCAGAAGGACCATCAGGCGGTCGTGGCTGCCGAGGACCTGCCCGCTGGGGACCAGGCGCGTCATCGCGTACAGCTCGCCAACGCTGGTCTGGCGACGGCCGGACGCCTCCAGGTGGCCGAGTGCCGCCAGGAGGACGGTGTAGGCGTCGTCGCGGCGCAGCAGGTTGTCGAAGGGGTCCGGGGTCAGGTCGACGATCAGCTTGGCGACGGTGTCGGCGGCGGCCAGGATCCGGGTGTCGTTGATCTGCATCGGTTGGGTCGGTGTCTTTCGAAGTGGTGTGGGAAGGGCTGGGTGCGCCGCCACCCGCGGCCCAGTGGTCGGGCGGCGGGTGGCGGCGGGGCTATTCGGTTGGATCAGTTGGCGGTGCGGGGCCCGGGCGGCAGGGCGCGGGGCGTGATGGCGGTGGTGGTGGCCAGCAGCTGGACGACGTTCTCGGACAGGCCGGAGAGCGTGGCGGGGATGAGCAGGTCTCGGGCGGCGGTGCGCTCGGCGAGCTGGACGACGGCGGCCAGGACGTGGCCGGTGTCCTCCCGGCGGCCGGCGACGACGGCGTAAGTGCCGACGAGCCTGGCGGCGTCGTTGACGGCGGGTCCGCCGAGGCAGCCGGCGGGGACGGTGATGTCGATGCTGCCGGTGTCGTCGGTGAGGACGAGCTGGCGGGGGTTGTAGCCGCTCATCTCGGTGATGACGCCGTCCACGGTGACCAGGGCGAGGTCGGGGGCGGCGGTGAGACGGGGCAGGTTGTCGGTCATACCGGCGATCTCTCCTTACTGGGATGGGGTCTGCGGGTCGGGTGACCGGGCAGCCGCGCCAGTCCCGGCGGTGCCGGCCGCTGGGTGCGGTCGGGGCCCGGGGCCGGCGACGGCGGTCCGCTCGGTGCGCGGGTCAGGCTGCGGCGGTGGGGCGAGGCCTCGTGCTCGGGGCCGCCGGGATCGGCCTTCGCTCAGTGCGGGCAGGGAAAGGGCCTCCCGCTCCGGGGTGGAGCAGGAGGCCCGGGTGAAGGGCGTCAGGCTGGGGCGTCAGGCCGTTTCGACGACTCCTTCGGTGCCGCCGGCCTTGCCCGTCTTCCGCTTGTGCCACCAGGTCTTCATGTCCCAGCCGGTGGCGTAGACCAGGAGCTGGTAGGACACCGACGTGCCGATGGCGAGGATCACCTGGGCCCATCCCCAGGCGGTGGCATGGAGGCCGGCGCCGAAGGCGACTCCCCCACCGATGGCACTGACCAGCGTGGCGACGAAGCAGGCGATCTGCAGGGCCTCTTCGGAGCTGTTGGTAAAGCTGGTGCGGACGCCGTGGTGGATGGCGTAGCGGAGGTGGAGGGCCAGCACGGTCAGCTGGACGGCCCACACGGCCAGGAGGACGGCGGCGACGCCGGACAGAGTGACGAAGTGGTGCATCAGGTTCCCTTCGTGAGTGGTGCGGGTGATTTTCGGCAGTGGTGCGGGGCTCGGTCCGGGAGTTGGTGACTTTCGACCGGTCCGGGTGACGGCCGGCCACCGTGCTGACCTGGGTGGTCGGGTGAGGTGGGAGGACAGCCCGGGAGGCCGGGGTCCGGTGGTCAGCGAGCGTGGGCCGGTTCGAGGTAGGCGGGGGAGGCGGTGGTGATGCGGTCTACGAAGCGGAAGCCTTCGACGAGGAGTTGGTCAGCGGTAGGCAGGTGGCGGTGCTGTTCGGCCAGGACGTGGTCCGGTACGACGCGGGTGCGGCCCGTGTTCTGGCGCCTGCACAGGTCAAGGGACACGTCAAACAGCACGGCGGCCGCAGGGCGCTGCCAGTAGCGGGCGCGAGCGAGCAGGTGGGCGCGCACGTGGGGGAGCAGTCCGGTCGAGTCCACGATCGTGGTGAGGCCGCGGGAGAGGCGGGCGTCCAGGAGCAGGTCCTGGATCTGGGCGGCGACCGGGGTGGCGGACTGATCGGCCTCGCTGTCGGTGGCCATGGCGCGGTAGGTGTCGAGGTTGAGCCGCCAGGTGGCGGGCCACCGGCGCTGCGCGAAGAAGGACTTGCCGGCGCCGGACAGGCCGACCAGGACGACGGCAGTGCCGGGGTCGTAGGTGAAGTTCACGGGGGCTCCTCGTGGTGGCGGGGTCGGGTGGTGGCCGGGCGGCCGGCCCCGTGCCCGGGGGCGCGCCGCCCGCCGGGCTGGGTGCCGGGCGGGCGGTGCGGGCCGGGGGCGAGGCCGGTCGGCCGGTCAGCTGACGAGGGCGAGGACCAGGACGGCGAGCAGCACGGGCACGGTCATGGCAACGGAGCGAGGGATGTTGATGCAGCGCTTGAGGCGGTCGATCTCGTCGCTGATGTCCTCGCATTCGACGAGGAGCCTGCCGTGGGAGCGGGTGCCGACGGGGACGTTGACCAGGGTCTGGCTGCGCTCGTAGTGGGTCTTGCGCAGGACGGCGATCCGGGCGTCACGCTCTATGGCGAACAAGGGCAGTACTTCCTTTCGGGAACGGGTTCGGAGGGGTGGTTCGCGGTGCGGGACGATGGGGGGCGGGCCGGGGACGAGACCGGCCCGCCGGGCACGTGGTGCCCGAACCGGCCCCGGGATGGTTCGTTCATCCCGGGGCCGTCTCATGTGGTTCGCGGTACGGGGTGGTGAACCGGTTCGCGGTTCGCCTGATCCGGTTCGCGGTTCGCCGGATCGAGTTCGCGGTTCACGGTCAGGCCGTGACGCGGTTCGCGAACTCCTTGCGGGCGTCGGCGAGGCGGTGGTGCGCGGTGGTCTTCTTCATGTCGAGGTTCGTCATGACGTAGTCGAGGTCGACCGTGTCGTAGCCGTGGGTCTCGATCAGTTCGAGAACCTGCTGAACCTGCTGCTCCGCGAGGAGCTGCGCGGCGCTGCGCCGGTTCGAACCGGCCTGGACGGTGGCAGGTTGTGCCTGCTCAGTGGCGGTTCGCGGTTCGGGGTCCGCCGGGGCCCGTTCGCGGTTGGCTGTGCTGTGGTCCGCGGCTTCCAGTTCGCGGCGCGCGGTCGGTTCGCCGGTTCGTGCTGCGGGCAGGGCGTGGTTCGCCGAACCGCCGGAGCGGTTCGGGTTGTAGTTCGGCGAACTGGCGCGGGTGAGGCGAACCGCGAACTGCGGGATGGCGGCCGGGTTCGCCGAACCGTCGAGGGCGATGGCGAGGCTGGAGTTTGGGATGCGGGGCAGTCCGCGAACCGGCACCCAGTCGCCGACGCCGATCATCCCGGCGACGAACCGGCGAACCGGTCCGAAGCCAGTTCGGCGAACCACCGCGCGGTGGTTCGCCGCCGCCGTCCAGGCAAGCTCCACCGTCGACAGCGACTCGTCCGTGATCGCCAGCGACCACGCGGTGAAGGAGTGCGCCGGGTAGCGGATCCAGCGGATCGCTCCGATGGTCGGCCGCGACTTGGCGACCTTGCCGTCCGCACGGAGCTTCTTGCGGTGGATCAGCCGGGCGTAGAACTCCCACAGCACCATGCCAGTGATGCTCATCACCGAGAACGCCACGGCCTTCGGCGTGGGCTCCCAGTAGGTGACCTGGTCCACCATCTTCCGCGCGACCGGGTCCCACTGCTGGCCGATGACGGTGGCCGAGGCGTGCCAGTAGTTCATGACGGCCGCGCCGATCGCGAACACCCACGTCCCGACCCGGTACAGGGTGCCGCTGTCGCCGCTCTGGCGGGCCTCGTGGTACATCCACGCGACGAACGCGGTGGACAGCTCCCATGCGGCGGCGAACAGGATCGTCGCGGGGAAGATCCAGCCGAGGACGTCGTGGGCGAAGCCGGCCTGACCGGTCCAGGCGACAGCCATCGGCGCGGTGATCGGCACGATGGCCAGCAACCTGCGTGCGTTGGCCTTGAGGAACGCCTTCATCCGGCCAGCGAGCGTGATGCGCCCGGCCCGCTCGGCGGTCTTGGCCTCCCGCTTGAGACGGCGGCGCTCCAGCTTGCGGGCGGTACGGCTGGTGGCCTGCCGCAGCACCTCGCGTGCCGAGGCGAGCTCCTGGAGGGCCAGCGCCTGCGTGTCCTCGGCCTCGGCCTCCAGCTGCTGCGCCTTCTCCAGTGCCTTGGCTGCCTGGGCCTTGTCCGCGGCCGCTGCCTTCTCCGCCTCCCGGCGGATCCGGCTGGCCTCCTGCTCGGCCTCGCCCCGCAGCCGCGCCGCCTCGGCGACGGCCTGAGCGCGCTGCTGGTCGGCCTCAGCCGTCGCCCTGGTCCGCACCTCCCGCGCGGCGTCGGTGGCCTGGTCGACCTCCCGGTCCGCTTCCTCCCGCAGGCGGCGGACCTCGCCGCGCACCCGGTCGGCATCGGCCTGCGCGCTGCGCCGCAGTTCCTCAGCCTGCTCGCGGGCCTGCGCGAGCAGCCCATCGGCCCGGGTACGGGCGTTGGCGAGCACGGTGTCGGCCTGCTGGGCGGCGTCCTCGCGGATCTTCCCCGCGTGCCGCTCCGCCTGAGCACGCAGGTCGGTGACGTCGCGCTGCGCCTGGGCGCGGACCTGCTCGGCCGCTTCCTCGGCTGCGCGGGTGAGGGCGCCGGCCTTCTCCTCGGCGTCGGCGAGCAGTTCCTCGGCCTGGACGCCGCACTGGCGGGCCTGCTCGGCCGCCTCGCTGCGCACCGCCTCGGCCTGCTCCTCGGCGGCCTGGGTGAGGGCGGCCGCGGCCTGCTCGGTGTCGGCGAGCAGGGTGGTGGTCTGCGCCTGCGCGTCGGCGAGGATCGTCTGGGCGCGCTGCTCGGCCTCGCCGAGCAGCTTGTCGGCCTTCTCCTCGGCGTCGGCGGTGATGCCGGCCGCCAGCAGGCGGGCCTGCTCCTCGGCGTCGGCGATGATCCGTTCGGCGTCCTGCTCGGCCTGGGCGCGGACGGCGGCGGCGCGCTGTTCGGCCTCGGCCTGCAGCTCCGCGGCCCGCTGGGTGGCCTCCTCGAGCAGCCGGTCGGTGGCCGCGTGGGCGTCGGCGTCGGCCTCCTCGCGCTGTTCCCGGGCGTACTGGAGGATCAGGTCGGCCTGGTCGTTGGCCATGTCGAGGATCTGCCGGACCGCCAGGTCGGCACGCTGCATGACCGACTCAGCCTCGGCGGCGGCGTCCGCGCGCAGCTGCTCGGCCTCGGCCGCCCACTGCTCGGCGGTCGCCAGGTCGCGGCCGGCGGTGGCGGTGGCGCGCTTGAGGAAGGCGAGCGCCTGGTCCTCGGCGAGTGCCAGGACGTCGGCGGCGCGGTCCGCCGCGTCGGCGAGGACGGGGTCGGCGGCGGGCCGGGCCGCGACGGGTTCGGGGAGGGCGGGCTGGTCGGTCTGGCAGGCCTCGGGAGGGCTCGGCGCGGTCGTCTCCGGGGTGGCGGCCGGGGCCTGGCGGCGGGGTGCCGGCTTGGCGGGGGAGGCCTTGCGCGAGCGCCGGTTGGTGGTCCTGGTCGGGCTCATCTGAGCGGGTTCTCCTCTACAAGAGGGGTGACTGTGTGTCACATTCGCTGGGATAGGGAAGGGCTGTAGCCGCGTGATCGGCGGGGTGTCCGCGACTTGGGCTTGGAGCGTGGCGGCCGGCTGTGGGCATTGGCTGCGGCGGGCCGGTGCGGCGGTGTAGACGGGGTGTAGTCGCGCCAGCGGCCCAGGGGGCCGGTTGCGGCTCTGGACCGGGTTCAGGCCTGGGGGGCAAGGTGTTGGCCCCATTCGCCGACTACGTGACAACATCGCAGGTCAGCGACCGACTACAGCGCCGACTACGGGGGGAACTACGGGGTGACTACCGGCGGGAGAAGTTGCCGGTAGCTACCCCGTAGTCGGTCAGGTAGTCGGCCCGGGGCCGACCGTCCGTTCCTTGATCAGGGCGCGGATGTCATCCAGGGCGGCGCCCGTGGAGGACTGCTGGCCGGCCACGCGGACGGTCTTGCGGAACACGCCCGCACGCCGGAATGTGTCACCCACCGTAGCGGCGCTGGTGTCGGCCCAGCGTGTTCCGTCCTGGGCCTGGAGGGCTTCGGCGACCTGGCGGCACAGCACGTTGAGCTGCCCGCCGAAGGTGTCCGCAGTAGCGGTGAGGATCTGCCAGTCGTTCTCGGTGAGCGCCTCGGCGGTGTCGGCGGGGCCGGGCTTGGTGAGGTCGACCGCGGGCACCGTGGTGCCGTCCTGGGTGGGTAGTTCCGGCGCCGGGGTGCCGCACTTCTTGGCGTGCAGGGCGGCTTCGATCGGGTCGTCCCACTGGCCGCGCAGTCGTCCGGCCCGCGCGCGGGCGGTGGTGACGTTGGCGATCAGCTTGAGCATGTCGTCGCCGTCGATCCACAGCGAGCGCAGCCGCTTGTAGCCGGCTTCGGCGAACAGGATGCCCATGCCCTTGATGTCGGGGTCGAGCTTGGAGGCGTCCCAGCCGGACGAGGCCGCGCCGGGGGCCAGAGCCATGTTCGACTCGGTGGTGTCGGTGGTGCGCATGGCCCACTTCCAGCTGATGTTGCCGGAGACCAGGCGCGGGATGACGCCGTTCTCGCCCTTGGTGATGACCTGGGTGGCGAGGATCAGGATGATGCCGAAGGCCAGGCCCCGCGCGCTCAGCGCGGCCAGGCCCTGCTTGATCTGGTTGCCGAACTTCTTGTTCTCCGTGAACGGCAGCACCTCGTCCATCACCACGAGCTCCAGGCCGCCGAGTTCGTCGATCAGCTTGGGGTCGTTGATGTCCTCGACGCCGTACTTCTTGAGGATCGCCGCTCGGCGGGACATCTCCCGTACCTCGGCCTCCAGCAGGTGCAGCGCCCGTTCGGCGCCCCGGTTGCCCTCCTCGTCGATGAACGTGGCGGCGAGGTTGCGCCACCGGTCCTGGCCGGGGGCCTTGCCGTCGATCAGGCGGACGTTGACCCTCATGTCCAGCAGCGCGCCGCCGATGATGCCGCGCAGCGCCGCGCCCTTGCCGGAGCGGGAGGCCCCGCCCAGGGACAGGCTGGTGTTGCGCAGCACCAGGTAGACGATCTGGCCGAAGGCGTCGACGGCGACCGGGATGCCCCGGTTCCACACGTCTACGGTGGTCGCGCCGACCAGCGGCGAGGGGACGCCGTTGAGGAACGGGTCGGTGTCGAACATCGCGACGGCGATCGTCTTGGCGTTGCCTCCGGCGCTGGCGTGGATCGCCTCCATGAAGAAGCGGTCTCGATCGGAGTCCATCTCGCCCGCGATCTTGCCGAGCTTGGGCAGGACGGTCTCGACGTTCGCCCCGTCGCCCTTAGGCAGGACGACCTTGGCCATCCAGCCGTTGGCCAGGCGGGTGAGTGCGTCCGGGGCCGCCAGCCGGACACGGCCTTCGCTGATCGCCCCGGCGGAGAGCATCGCCATGGTGAGCCGGTCGGTCTCCGCGCAGAACAGCGCCGGATCCTCGACCACGGCCTGCTCCAGGACGGTGCCGTCCTCGGCGATCTCGGTGTCCGGCTTGGCCGGCGGGTCGAGCTCGGCCAGCAACAGCTCGGCGGGGACCGGGCGGTGGGTCAGGCGCGGCGGGTGCGCGGCGGTCCACCAGGCCAGGCCGGTCGCGGCGAGCAGAGCGAGCAGCCCGGCCGGCGGGGCGTTCACCGCACCGGCCGCCGCGCCGCCGGCCGCGCCGATCAGCGCCCCGCCCCGGCGCAGCCGGCCGAACGAGCGGGCCCTGGCGATCTGACGCTCGGTCGGCTGCACCGGACGGAAGTCGGCCTTGCGCATCTCCTTGAGAGTCTTCTCCAGCCTGCGCGCCGTCTCACGGCTGAACGTGAGCTGGCCCCGCTGGGCCTGGGTGAGGCCGCCGTCCGCGGCCTCTTCCTCCAGGCGGACGACCTTCTTGGTCTCCTTGCCGAACGCGGCCTCCACCTCGGTGCGGCGCTCGGTGTAGGCCTCGAGCTGGGCGGCCACCAGGCGGCGGCGGATCTCGTCGTTCGACTGGTCGGCGGTGGAGGCCCAGTGGGCCAGCCACTGCCCGATCAGCCGGGCGCCCTCGCCGGTGCGCCGGGTGGTGCCGGACGCGAAGGCGGTGATCCGGTTCGGCTTCTTCTCGCCGTCGGCGTTGTCGCCCTCCGGCGGCGTGTCGGGGCCGGAAGCCGGCGGCGGGTCGGCCTCGGCGGGTGCCGTGCCGGGGTCGGTCTCGGTACGCAACGGGGCCTCCAGGCTCCAAGGGGTTGGGGTTGGGCGGGGTTGGTCCGGTCTAGGGTGGACGCCCCGGCGCCGCCGCGCCGCGTGGTGCGGGCGGGCGGGTCCGGGGCGCCCATCACGGGCCGGGGTCAGCCGATGATCAGGTGGCCGAGCCAGTTGGCGAGCGGGATGCCCGACCAGGCAGCCAGGCCGCCGAGGGAGATGGACAGGCCCCAGGTGGAGCCGGTCAGAGCGCCGGAGAGCATGAGCAGGCGCTCCTCCCACTTCTTGGCGAACCAGAGGAAGAGCCCGGCGAACACCAGGACCGCCAGGGCGATCCAGGAGCCGGAGTAGGTGAGCTGGGTGTGCTGGGCCACCGGCGCGGCGCCGTCGCCGCCGACCAGGCCGCGGCTGACCAGGGTGCCGCCCTGGTTGCCGGCGCCGGTGAAGAATCCGGAGACCAGGGCGAGCAGGCCGCCGGCGCACGAGGACGCCAGCACCATCACGCCGAGGCCCAGCACGTACGGCATCCAGAACTTCTTCTTGGTGACGAACTTGAACTTGCGGCCGTTCTTGAAGAAGTAGAAGCCGAGGGTGCTGACGCACAGCAGGAAGCCGAAGCCGGATCCGGCGAGGGTGACGATGTGCGTGATGTCGAGCTTCACTGGCTGATCTCCCAGGCGTAGGCGAATGCGATGGACAGAGCCGCCCAGCAGAAGGAGATGAGAGCGGTCTGGGCGACGAGGTCCCGGAGTCCGCGCAGGACCACGTGCTTGACGGGCACCCACACGAGCACCACGGCCAGCACGAAGCAGGCGACGGCCAGCGCCGCCGCCCACGCGTAGCCGAACTCGGTCACCGGCAGGATGAGCTCGGGCAGCAGCGGGATCCTGTCGGCGGTGTCGGCCCCGCTCACCGGAGGGCCCCGGTGAAGACGGAGCCCAGGAGGGCACCGGCCCAGGCGC
The DNA here is from genome assembly GCF_009569385.1 of Streptomyces kaniharaensis. Taxonomy (NCBI): domain Bacteria; kingdom Bacillati; phylum Actinomycetota; class Actinomycetes; order Kitasatosporales; family Streptomycetaceae; genus Streptomyces; species Streptomyces kaniharaensis. The sequence continues at coordinate 35,737 of NZ_WBOF01000007.1, read as the reverse complement.
GGGCCGGTCCGTAGGCGAGGGTGCCGAACACCACCGCCCAGGCCGTCATCCGCAGCGCGGTGCGCAGCACGACGCCGCGCAGCCGGGAGCGCAGGACCAGGACACCGACGAGCGTCATCAGCCCGAGGCCGAGGCCCGGGTCGGCGACGTCGGCGGCGGGGCGGAAGGAGTGCGAGCAGTCCTCCACCACGCCGCGCCACAGCCAGGCCGGGCCGACGGCCGCGACGGCGGCAGCCGCGAGGTTGGGCCAGGCCTGCGCCGCCCGCCTGATGGCGGAGGCGGCGCGCTTGACGCGGGCCCAGTCGATCAAGTGGCCCGCGTCGTCGGCCTTGAGCGGGATCGCGGCGTCCAGGCGGGATTGGCGCAGTTCCTGCGCCAGCTCCGCCAGGCCGTCCCCGTCGTAGCCGGGGTGGTGCTTGGCCAGGTCCGCGGGCTCGGTGTGCTCCGGGACGGCGGGGTCGTACGCGGGGCGCGGCGGGACCTCGGGTGTGACGGTCACGTCGTCACCTCCGGTCCGCCGTCCGGGGCGGGGTCATGCATCGTCGGCCTCCAGTCGGTCGAGGTAGGGCGGGATGAGGTGGGCTTCCGCGTACCGCGCCAGCAGCAAGCACAGGCTCGTGACGGTGCAGGTGGCGAAGAAGGCGAAGAAGACCTGGTCGAACGTCATGTGCGCGCCTTTCGGAGGAGCGACAAGTGGTGGAGTTCGGGGCGGGCCCGTGGCTCCCCTGGGCGGCCGGCGGTCCGGCGAGGGCCGGGTCGCGGTGTCGGCGGTCCAGGGCAGCTACGGGTGCGGGCGGGACGGGGTGCCGCCCGGCCGCCGGCCTCGCTGGTGCGGGTCGGCGGCCGGGCCGGGGTGAGAGGCGGTTCAGCGCGTCTGCGGGTCCTGGCCGGTGCCGGGCGCGGTGCTCTCAGCGGTGTCCTCGTCGCCGAGGTCCAGGCCGTTCACGGCGCCGGCTTGGATGACCAGGCCAGCGATCCGGGCGCCGGAGATGCTGTTGACGACGGTGCGCCGGGCGCCGGGGACGGTGGTGCCGCCCGACGTCTGGATGACGGTGCCGTGGATGACGGCGTCGGGCCCGATGTGGTTGGTGACCATGAGCTTCTCCTGACGGATGTCGAGGGGTTCCCGGGCCGGTTCGGCGCCGGGAGATTTGGTTCGGGTGGCCGGAAGCCCGGCGGCCGGTGCGCACCGTTGATGCGGTGGCACCGGCCGGGCCCGGGGCGCGGGGGCGCTCGCGGCCTGGCTGGCCGTCCGGAGCGCCGGGGTGGAGCAGTGGGTTCACGGTGGTGCGGGGTGCGTGACGGCCGGGCCCTCGTGCCGAAGGAGGGCGGATCGGCCGCTCACCGCCCGGCCGGGTGCCGGGTCGATCGCGCCTGGATTGAGCGGGGCGGCGGTGTCCCCGTGCCGAAGGTGCTGCGGAAGCAGTCGGGTGGTGCACCCCAGGGCGGCGTCACGCTCGCGGGCCTCGGGGCCGTTCTCTGAGTTGTTCTCTGATGTCGCGCTGTGGAGTTGTGAAGCAACGGGCACTTCCTTGGCCTGGCCCCCTCGGGCCGGACTTCCGGGTGCTGCTGGTCGTGCGTCAGGTGCTGGGCCCGGGAGGGCCCGCCGCACCACTCCCGGCCCCGTCACGGCATGGGCATGCCAGGACGGTTCCGGTGGCAGGCGGCGGGAGCCGAACTGCAGGAGAAGGGGAAAGGGGAGGACGGTCCGGACTTACTCGCGGGGGCTACCGGCGGGCGGCTCGGGCCACGGCCCCGGACGCCCGAAGTTGCGGCGCGTGGCGGAGGCGTTCGGCCCGGTGTACGGGTCCGGCGAGTACACCCGGCGGCCGGACCGGTCGGTCGCCGCCGGCGCCGGGTGGACCTCGCGCCCGCCGGGCAGCGGCACCGCCGGGCGCCAGCCCCTCGACGAGCTCCTGCCGCTCCGAGCACTCGTACCGCCGGAGGTGCCGGAGCCCGAGTTGCTGGAGCCGAGGCCGAAGAACGCGGCGATTCGTCCCGCCATCAGGACGCACCTCCCGCCGCGCCCCGGCCGTCGGCCGGCTGCGGGACCGGCTGCGGGCTGGGGATCTGGGCGTCGGCCGGGAACTGGCCGGTCATGCCGTGGGTGGTGGTGTGCGCGGCGATCTCACTGCTGAGGTTCGCAACGGCGGAGTGCAGCTGCTCGCTGGTCACTTTCCACCCCCCTTGCGGCTGAGCAGGCCGGCGAGCAGGCGGCCGGCGGCCTTGGCGGCGTCGGCGATCTGCTTGGAGTCGATGGGCGGAATGGGCGTCGGGGCGGCGGCGGTCGTGTCGGTGATCCTCACTGCGACACCCCCGGCCCGGCCGGCTGGCCGTGGCGGGCGGTGAAGTCGGCGGCCGCGGCGACGCAGACCTCTCGGATCTGGTCCGGCGTCCGGGCCGAGTGGATCGCGGCGTGAAACGCTCCGGCGCGCTCCGCGACGGCTTTGGCCTGCTCCGCCGTCTGCGGCGGCGTCTGCTGCGCCATGGTCAGCACCCCGCCGTCTGCGGCTGGGCCGCCGGCTGGACGAAGCGGCTGATGGCGTCCTGGATGAACCAGCTGATGTGGGTCCAGGTCGTGGCGGCCTTCTCGATGTGGTCCGCGGCCTGCTTCCAGACCTCGGCGACGAGCTTCATCACGACGCTCTCGCCGGCGGCCGGGGCGACGGTCGACAGGTCCCGGATCACGAGCGCGAGGACCTTGGCCTCGTACTGGCCCTCGAGGCCCGTGATCAGCTGGTGGTTGATCGTGGGGGCGGTGTTCTGGCCCTCGTGCGAGTCGGTCATGCTGGTCATTGCGGATCTCTCCTTGACGAGCTGGTCCGTGGAGGCCCCGGTGGAAGCTGTCCAGGCGCACCGGGGCCTTGCCGTTTTCACGAGCACTTCCGTGTTGGCTTAGCCAGCTTAGCTGATACAGTTCCGACTGTGTCAACTAAGTCGGTGAAGCTATCTATGACGGGGAGGTGCCTCTACGATGTGGCTCATGACTGATCAGTTCGCCCAGCCCTACCAGCGGATCGTGGAGGACGTGCGCGATCAGATCCGTCTAGGCAAACTTCGGCCGGGCCACAAGCTGCCCAGCACCCGCGAGCTGGCTACTCACTACGGGGTTGCCCACGGGACGGTGCAGCGGGCGCTCGCGGAGCTCCGCTCGGCTGAGCTGATCTACTCGCACCAGGGGAAGGGGAGCTTCGTGCGGCAGTCGCCTGACGAAGGCCAACCGTCCTCCGAGGTCCAGGACCTGCAGCGACAGGTTGCCGACCTGACTGCCCGCCTTGAGCGAGTCGAGCAGGCGCTCTTCCATAGAACGTGATCAACAGGCACTCCCTTGGGCCGGTTCTTGATGCTTCGATCAAATCCGACTCCCAGGTGAGTGACCATCACATCCCCGTGGTGAGATCCATAACCAGCTCCATCAATACGTTTTCAATGTCCGCGTATACATGAGTTTCCGAACTCGAGTCCTACGCTCCCGAGTATGAAGACAGCGGAGGTACAGGCCATGGTGAGGGCTCGGCCCGGATGGCGGCCGGACAAGCTGCGCGATCAACGGGAAGCTCATGGCCTCACACTCGAGCAGGCCGGCGAGCGCCTGCGGATCGTGGCTGAGCAGGCCGGGCTGAAGAGCGTTCCCGCTGCTCACGCCCAGACGATCTGGGGGCATGAACAGGGTGAGATCTACCCTGGCCCGGACTATCGGCGCGCGTACTGCGCCCTCTACCGCGCGACCGAGCCCCAGCTCGGCTTCAGGAATCCTCTGCCTGGAGAGGATGCTGCGGCATTCGCTTTGACGCCGACTTCAGAAACGCGTAACGGCGCTCACGTACTGGCAGTCGAGCGGGCGCTTCATCGCATCGCACCGGGCACCGCGGAATCCGACAACATGATGCTGCAGCAGCGGATCATGGACGCGTGGCGCCGACGGCACACCGGTGGAGACCCGCACCGTCCCACGATCGTGCTGGTCGGCGGGTTCGCGGGCTCCGGGAAGTCTGAATTCGCCAGGTTTCTGACGCAGCTGACCGGGTGGCCGCTCCTGGACAAGGACCCGCTCACCAGGCCGCTGGTCGAACAGCTCCTGGTCTCTCTCGGCTCGGATCCGAATGACCGGCACTCCGAGATGTACCGGACGCGGGTGCGGGCGCTGGAGTACGACTGCCTGATGCAGGCCGCCTACGCCAACATCGCCTGTGGTATTTCCACTGTACTGACCGCCCCGTTCATCGCTGAGATGACGGACGAGAGCTGGATGACCCGCTTCGCCAACCGCTGCCGCTCCCAGGGCGTCGACGTCTCGCCGATCTGGGTGCAGTGCGATGCCGAGAGCATGCGCGACTACATCACCTTTCGCTCCGCAGCCCGCGACACGTGGAAGCTTGCCAACTGGGGGGAGTACATCGCCACCATCGATGTCGAAACCCGGCCTGTGGTCCCGCACCTGGTGGTGGACAACCGCATGGGCGCGGCGATCTCCCTGGCGGACCAAGCTCGCCTCGCGCTCGCCGAGGTGCGCGCATGACCAGGACACAGCGGGGAGTGCTGCTCTACGGTCCGCCGGCCACGGGAAAGGACACCATCACCCAGGCCCTGAGTCGCCTCGACCCCAACTTCCAGTTGTTCTCACGGCTGAAGGCCGGGCCCGGCCGATCCGCTGGCTACCGGATGGCCACGCAGGAGCAGTTGGAGGAACTGCGACGGGCGGGCGCAGTGGTGTACGAGAACGCCAGGTACGACAGCACGTACGTGACGGACCGGCCGGGCCTGGACGACGCCTTCGCGGCGGGGGTCCCGGTGATGCACCTGGGCCAGGTCGACGGAGTCCAGGCGGTGCTCTCCGGCTACGCAGGCGACTGGTTGACCGTTCTGCTGTGGTGCCCGCGGGAGGTGACCGAGGCGCGGTCGATCGGCCGGGGCGACGCGGACACTCCGGCGCGACTGGCGGCGTGGGATGCGACCCGGGCCGACCTCGACGCCAACCCGCGCTTCCGCTTCGACCTGACCATCCGCACCGATGAGGTTGGGCCCGAGGCTGCCGCCGCGCAGATCCGCCAGGCGCTCACCGCACCACGCGGCGACCTGGTGATGGTCGACTTCGACGACACGCTGATCGACCGGCTCTCCGCGGTGGCGGCCTGGGTGGCCGGGTACTGCACGGAACACGGTCTGGACCCTGTCGTTGAGCAGCGGATGCTCGAAGCCATGCGGATCCGAGCGGACGTGAACCTGGTCGAGGGCTTGTGCGCGGAGCTTGGCCTCCCCGAGTCGGCTGGCGCACTCTGGGCGCGGTACGAGCCGGAGCTCGCCGCGTCGGTGAAGCCGTTCCCCGGCGTGATCGAGGCACTGACCGCCGTTCGGGAGGCTGGCCACCAGGTCGTCGTCGTCACCAACGGCGGCGGGAAGATCCAGCGCGCCAAGCTGACGGCGTCCGGCATCGCCGACGCGGTCGGCGCCGTGTGCATCTCCGAGGAAGTCGGCGCCCGGAAGCCGGACCGCCAGATCTTCGAGGCCGCGGCCGCCAGCGTCGGCCGGGACCTCTCCCAGGGCGGGTGGATGATCGGCGACAACGCCGACCTGGACGTCGCCGGCGGCCGGAAGGCCGGGCTGCGCACCGTGTGGATCTCGCATGGTCACCCCTGGCCTGGCGGCGTGAAGCCGGATCACGTCGCACCCACCGCCGCAGAGGCGTTCGCTTTCGTCCGGGGCGGTGGCCGGTGACGCCTGATCAGCGGGTTCTCGGAGTGCTGCACCCGGGGAGCATGGGTGCGGCCGTCGCGGCCTGCGCGATGTCGGCCGGGACCAGGGTGCTGTGGTGCCCGGCCGGACGGAGCGCCGCAACTGGGCGGCGTGCCGAGCAGGCCGGACTGGAGCCGGTGGCCGAGCTCGGCGAGCTGTTCCAACAGGCCGAGGTCGTGCTGAGCCTGTGTCCGCCGGCTGCGGCCGAGGACGTCGCCCACGAGGTCGCCGGGCATGGGTTCACCGGGGTCTACGTGGAAGGCAACGCGATCAGCCCGGACCGGGTGCAGCGCATTACCGACCTGGTGGGCCGCAGCGCCCGAGCAGTGGTCGACGGCTCGGTGATCGGCTCCCCGCCGGTCGGCGGAAAGCAGACGCGACTGTTCCTCTCCGGCCCTTCCGGTGCCACCGAGCTGGTGACTGCGTTGTTCTCCGGGACCGCGGTGTCGACGCCGGTTCTGGGCGAGGAGATCGGTCAGGCCTCCGCGTTGAAGGTGTCCTACACGGCGTACCAGAAGGCCAGCCGGGTGCTCGCTGCGCTCTCCTACGCCCTGGCGCGTCACCACGGCGTTGACCAGGCGCTGCTGGACGTGGCTGGCAAGCGGGCCGGCAGCTACCTGGTCGAAACCGACTACATCGCCAAGACGGCAGCACGGGCGTGGCGGTGGGCACCGGAGATGGAGGAGGCTGCCGACACGCTGCGCACGGCGAGGCTGCCGGACGAGGTCCTGCGTACGGTGGCCAGCACGCTCAGGCGTTGGACGGACACGAAGGACAGCGACGACCTGTCGATGGAGAGCGCCCTGGAACTGCTGCGGGGGCCCGAGTGACAAGGGATTTGTCGGTCCGTCCGATCGTTAGGACGTCAGATCGACACGGGGATCTTGCGCCTACTCTCCGCGTTGTCCACAGGGGTAGGCTGTCATCGTCAGTGATCCAAAATGAACTTCGCCGCCCGGACCCGAGGGTCCGGACGGCGTTCAAGTGGGTCGGCGCCCCTGGCCGGGGGCGGTCCGTCCCGGTCGACCACGCAAGGGGTGGTGACGTGTTGAAGGGTACCCGCAGTGGCACCCCCTCATACGCGCGGCACCCCGCCGTGGAGTCGACCGGGAGGTCCCGGGTCTCGCTCCGGCGGGGTGCCGTCTCTGTATGTGTGGCCGGCCACGGCGGCCCCCTGGGTGGGGGTGTTCCGTGACCTAGCCCTCGTCTGCGGGGCCTGACCCACTTTCCAGGTCTGACTCCGCTGGCCGCTCTCCGGACTTTCCACCCGGGTCAACGCGGCCTTCCTGCTCCACCTCGCTCTCGGGCTTCCAAACCGTCGAGCGGGGCTTGCTGGAGATCGGCTTCCAACCGGCCACCAGCGGCACTACCTCAACTGGCCCCTTTCCAAGGGCCACCTGTAATACCCGGCCCCCTGCAAGGGGCCGTCGCTTGGGCCCTTCCCAGGGCCTTCGCAGTTCCGCAGTCGGGGCCTTTCCAGGGGCCTCGGCTGCACCCGCACCACCACGACCCGCACGAGACGAACGCGAGCGAGAGGAGGCAGTTCGGCACCCCCCGGAGGGGGCTTTGTCCACACCCACGAGGGGTGCTTCTTGTCGGCACCCCCGAAGGGGCCGCCCTTGCGTCCCCATGTAGCTGAGGGAGCTTTGTCATTTTGCAGCAGGTCAGGAGCCCGTTCCAGTCCCGCCGTGTCCCCGTCGCGGCGGGTGGTGTCCCCGGTTTGAGCTCGGACGATGCCGGGGGGGAGGGGGGAGATCTCTCCTCCCCCCGTGCTGCCTTGGCATTCGTCCAGGGACCGGTTCAGGGACCGGTTGTTGGAACGGCCGCCGCCAGACCTGGGCCTGTGACGGACATCACACGTTCGGGTGACGGTGTCGGGGGTGCCGTGGACGGCCTCTCGGGTGTAATTCCGGCCGCTCCGCTGGTTCCCGGCCAGCGGGTCGGCGGGTCGACGGACCCCTCGGCTCCCGCGCGTACCGGAGCCGACGCTATGGAGGACACGTTCGGCACCCGCTTCCCGGTCGCCTGGCTCGCCCGGTTCACCGGGGACCAGATCCGTGCCGTGACCGTGGTGGGCGACTACTGCCGGAGCAAGGCCGGGTACTGCTGGGCCTCGAACGGGACGATCGCCGACCAGCTGAGCTTGCACGAGCGGACCGTGGCCGCGCTGCTGCGCAAGGTCGAGGGCGTCCTGATGGAGTGCGAGCACCGCACAGGCGGCACCATCGCGCGGCGGGTCAAGCAAGCTGGCCGGGACGTGCGGGCGGTGTGGATCTCGGCGGTCGCACGAAACCTGCTGGCCGGCACCAAGTTCAAGGTGTACTGCGCGCTGTCCTACCGGGAGCACCTGGAGACGACGACCTCGGCGCGGCAGCTGGCTGTGCTGTGCGGGCTGCGGGCCGAGACCGCCCGCGTGGTCGCAGCGCAGCTGGTGGCGGAGGGCTGGGTCTCCCGGGACGGGGAGGTCGGCGGGGCGTACCAGTACACCGTGCACCCGGTCCCGCTGGTCGGCGTGGTGACGCAGGAGGCGCTGTTCGCGCAGCCCCAGCAGGCCCGCCCGCAGGCGGAGCCGGCCAATGCCGAGGACGTCGAGGAGGTGTCCGGCTGCCCGGGTCAGCTCGACCTCTTCTCCCTGGTGGAGGCGGTGGAGACCCCCCTCGTTTCGACTCCACCCTCCCCCCTCAATCTGACTCCACCCTCCCCCCTCAATCTGGCTCCACCCTCCCCCCTCGTTTCGGCTCCACAATCAAGCTCTCTTGATCAAGCTTCTCTGAACAAGCCCCTGCGCGCCGTTGGTGGTTGCGGTTCCGGCGTAGCCGCGACGTCCGTACCGCGCGACACCCGCGTGTACGCGAGCGACTCCGCGCTGGTCGATCCGGTGTCCGCCGTCGCCGAGCAGGCCGCCGTCGTGGCCCGTCTGGTCGCGGCTTCGCCGGAACCGCCGAAGACCCCCGGCGCGACCACGAACTCGAAGACCGAGGCCTCCGCCGTACCGTCGATGACGGTCAGCGCCGAGGTCCACCAGGTCCTGCGCCTGGTGCCCGACCTGGTGGACCGGATGAACCACTGGCAGCAGCGGGAGGTGGCCCGGGCGGTTGGCCAGGCGATCCGCGAGGTCGGCGGCGACGTCGAGCGCGTCGCCCAGCGCCTGGAGCGCCGGTACGTCCTGGAGCGCGACGAGATCCGTGACCCGTACGCCTGGCTCGCCGCCCCGGGCCGCAACCGCGGCCTGGTTCGGCGCGGCTGCCACCTGCCCACCTGCGAGTCCGGCACCGACGTGGAGCTCGGCGGCGAGTGCCAGACCTGCGCGTACCACGTCGAGGGCGCCCAGCACCGGCACGCGAAGCGCCGCCAGGCCGAGCGGGACCAGGTCCTGGCCGAGGCCCGCACCGCCCCGGCCCTGGTGCCGGCGGACATCGACGGCCAGACCGAGCAGGTCGAGGAGCAGCAACTGGCGTACTGCGACCGGCACGTGCGGACCGTGCTGCCGTGCGGCCTGTGCGCGCCGCTGCTGGACCAGTCCGCCCTGTCCGAGGTGCCTCGGGCGATCGACGGTGCCGAGCTGCCTCCGGTCACGGTCCCGGCCTGGATGACCGTGGACAACTCCGAGGGCGTGGCCTTCCGCGAGCAGCTGGCCGCCCGCCGCCGTGAGCGCGAACTCGTCGGGAGCCGCTGATGACCGCCGCCACCGGGGCCGACCTCGCCCGCACCGCTCTGCGCGCCGCCCGCCAGGCCGCCCGCACCAGCGGCAACGTCCCCGTCCAGCGCACCACCCGGCAGGCCACGGTCGTGCGGCGCGGCCCGCGCGAACCCGAGCCGATCGCGGACGTGTTCCTCGCCCTGGTCGCCGCGCACGGCTGGACCCTCGGCACCGCCGGCGGAGGCCTGCGCGACCACTGGCCCGCGATCGTCGGCGCCGAGGCGGCCGCCCACTGGCACCTCGCCGGCTACAACCCGACCACCCGCCGCCTGCGCGTGGTCGCCGACTCCCCGGCCTGGGCCGCCCAGCTCCGCTACCAGACCCGCCGCATCCTCACCGACCTCGAGCAACTGCGCCCCGGCACCGTCCAGGCCATCGACGTCCGCGTCGGCCCCGCCCCCGTGGTGCAGCACGACCAGGACCAGGACAACCGGCCCGCGCGCCGCGACAACCGGCCCACCGCGCGGCCGGCCCGGCCCCCACTCGCCGACCACACCGCCTACCAGGAACTGCGCCAGCAGTTGCGCGAGCAGGCCCAGGCCCGCCTGGCCAAGCGCGAAGAGGCCGCCGCCCAGCGAGAGGAGATTCTGAAGCGGCACTACAACAAGCTGCGTGAACCCGAAGGCGCCCACCAGCACCAGGTCGAGGACGATGCCGTCGCGGCTGAGTCCGTTCGCGACCGCAGGCTCCGCGAGAGCCACCGCGCCGCCCTCGCCGTCGCCCGCGGCCAAGCTATCCCGCTGCGCACCGCCCAGCAGTTGCCTCGGTCGGCATCTGTGCGGGGCGCTGCGTGAGAGCGCCCGCAACGCCGCAGCCCGGGTGTTCAATGGGCCGATCAGCGTGATCGCGAGTCAGGAGACGGGGATGGGACGCAAGAAGGCGGGCAAGCCGCGCCGGTCCAGGGGGACGGTCGAGTACACGCTGCAGCAGCTGCAGCCGCCGGGCTACGACCAGTGGATGGCTCTGGCCCCCGACGCCTACGACCGGGCCATGCAGGACATGCGGCTCAGCCCGGAGACCGTCGCCATGACCCGGCGTCTGAGCCGCCTGGCCCCGCTGTACGGGACGAAGATCCCCGTCCAGGCCTTGTGGCTCGACCTCGCCGTCGATCAAGGCGTACTCCAGCTGCGCCGCCCCGATGGCAGCGTCGGTCACCTGCCAGTCGCCGAACTCGCCGCAATGATCGGCGACCAACGCGCGGCCACGGACGTGCGCAGCACTGTCCACGAGCTCCATGCCGCCGGCGGCGTCCTGGTAGAGCCCAGCAATCAGGAGGAGGTCGTGCTGCGGGTGGTCGTCGGCAAGCCGACCAAGCCGGGCGACCCGTGGCTGTTCGGTGGGGACCTGGCCAGTGCGCTGGTGCCCAAGGTCTGTATCCCGGTTGCACCGGGGAGCCTGCCGCCGGATGAGTTCGCCGCGCTGGGCTACCTGCGCGCCCACCTCGCCGAGGGCACAACCGGTACCGCTCAGGAGTACGCGTCGTTCGACGGTGTCGGCACTGAGGAGCGTGCCCAGCAGTTGTTCGACGCCGTCGCCCACCTCATCGACGCCCGCGGATGCCCGGCCTGCCCGACCGCCCACCTGTGCACGCGAGACCTCGAGACCGAGCCGACGGTGTGACAGTAGCGGCCGTAGCCCGAGGCATCCTGGTCCCGAATCCGGTCAGGCGCTCTGGCCGCGGGTAAGAAATTTCTGACCTCCTGGCATGTCCGCGGCCGAAAGTTTGCAGGTCACAGACCTGTTCGCGAGCGTCGCGCGGGTCTAGCATTCCGGGTCACAGCAGCCCCACCACACCCCCCTTGCCGGGCTGCTGATCAGTCCGGCCATGCCCCCGCGATGGCCGGTGCCTCCCACGGCCGGGACCCCGGGTTTCTCTCCCCCCCGTCCCCGCGGTCCCGGCCGGCTGCCACCGACGAGCACGCGAGGCGATCCGTCAGCAGTCGAAGCGACTTGATAGGGCAACAGGATCGGGCCTTATAGTCCGACGGTGTACTTGTGCTACGTCGATGATTCGGGCTCGGACAGGATCCGCACGCTGACCGGACTGCTGGTGCCGGCCTCCAGCTGGGGAGACCTGCTGCACTGCTGGCTGGAAGGCCGCCGAGAGGTCGAGTCGGAGTGGGGCGTGCCCAAGAACACCGAGCTGCACGCGGTAAAGCTAGTCAAGGGCCGGGGCCAGTTCTGCTCGACCCCGGAGCAAGAGGCCAGGTTCCACAAGCGGAGCCGGATCGCCGCGCACGAGATGCTGCTCAAGCGCCTGGCACGGTGCGAGAACCTGACCGTCACCACGGTGGCGTGCCGCACCAGCGTGCTCCCGGACGTCTACACCTGCTTCGTCGAGCACCTGGAGGAGTGGGCGGCTGCCCGGTACACCCACGTGATGGTGGTCCTGGACGGCAATCCGGGCCCGGCCGACACGGACGGGCTCTCCGCGCAGGAGGCGAGCGAGGCGTGGCGGCACGCAGTACGCAACGCCGCCCCCTACCGGGGCGTGCACCGTGGACTGCCGCTGGCGTCCCGCCGGGTCCTGGAAGACCCGATCATGCAGGACAGCGCCCACAGCCAGCTCATCCAGGCCGCCGACATGGTCGCGTACGCCGCCTACCACCACCTGGCCTGCGGTGACCCAGGCCTGTGGCCGAAGCTGACACCCATCGGCGCAATGTCGCGCTCCTACCGCCGCCTCGCGCCACGATGGGCCGGCGACCCCGCAGACGAAGGCATCGTGTGGAAAGACGCCCTCGGCGGCTCCTGAACCGCCCCGGAAACGCAGAAACCCCCGGGAGAACCGGGGGCCTACGAGGTGCAAGATCCCGTGGGCGCTCTCGATCGAACGCATAGGACCTTGCCCGTCCATGGTCGCGGATACGGCAAGCAATGGCAAGCTACGGCAAACAACAGCGAGGAACTGCAAGGAACAGGGACCAACCGGCTTCGGACGAGCCATCGGGACACGCCCGGTCCGCCATGCCGCTGCGCCCCGTGGCCTGGGTTATTCGCTGGCGAGAAGCTGCTGGAAGAGCGTGCAGTCCACGGCGTGCCATTCGCGGACCATGATTTCGGAGCCGTCGCGGACGACCTCGAAGTGCCATGGGTAGCAGTCGTGGCAGGGCCAGACCTCGTACGGAGTGCCGTTGTCGTCGAAGGCCGGCAGGTCGATCGAGCCGACGGGCGCGGTGTAGGCGATCTTGCGTGTGCGGGGTGGCGTCATGTGTCCCTCGCTCGGATCGGTTAGCTGTGGCTGGTGGGGCGCAGGCGATTCTGGCGGGCGGTAACGAGGGCGCGCCACCGGTCTCGGACGGCCTGGTTGCCGTCGAGCCAGTGTGCGGGGGAGGGGTGCTGGAGGGGGCGGTCGGCCATGAAGTGGGCGATGTCGGTGTAGTAGGCGTAGTCGCGGCCGCGGGTGAGCTGGTCCAGGTCGTGGATCGCGGTGTCCAGTTCGTCGTCGTTGTTGAGGACGGCGTGGTGGAAGCACACGGCGAGGGCGAGGGTGGTGCGGGCGGCGCGTACACCGGAGGCCCTGACTTCGGCGTCAAGGACGTTCGCGCGGTCGGGGAAGTCGTCGCCGCCGCTGCCAGCGTCGCGGACGAGCGCAGCGATGCGGGTGGTGAGGGCGGTGGCGCGCAGGTCGAGGCCGATGAGGAGCTGGGCGGCGAGGTCGAGGTCGTCGTCGGCGGTGTCGGGATCGGTGAAGGCGCGGACGAAGCCGAGCTGGGCCTGGCTGGTGGCGGTCTCGCCGGCGACGCCGTGCCGTTCGGCGTCGGTGCGGGCGGCCTGGTAGGCGGTGGCGGCCTGGTCCATCTGGGCGTGGACCCAGGCGAGGTCGCCGAGGACGCGGTTCTGGCGTCCGGCCCAGCCCAGGGTCTGGGCGGCCGCGTGGGCGGTGGGGAAGTCGCCGTCGAGGCGGGCGAGGTGGGCGAGGCCCCGCCGGGCGGCGGGGGCGAGGCGGGTGGTGCCGGACGCGACCTGTTGCATGCCCTGGCGGGACGCGCCGGTGCGGCCGAGGTCGCGGTGGGCCTTGGCCCGGTAGTAGAGGGCCATGTCGGTGAGGTCTTCGGGCAGCAGGCGGCTGTCGATGACGCGGGTGAGTCGGTCGGCGGTGCGGGTGCGGTGCTCGCGCTGGCGGGCGGCAAGCGTGCTGAGGGTCTCCACCAGGGCGTCGGCCGGGGTCTGCAGGACAGTGGCACCTGGCGGCCTGTCCGTGGAGGCCTGCCCGGCAGGCGCGGGCGGGGCGAGGGGCTCCCACACCGAGTCGGAGACGTACGCCCAGGCCGCGCCACCGAGCCAGCCGAGGTCGAGGCGGTGGTCGCGGGCGAGGGTCAGGCCCTGGCGCAGGCAGGCGACCAGCAGCATCCGGCTGCGGCTGGTGCTGCCAGCCCACTGGTCGCCGAGCGTGTCGAAGGCCCGGACGGCGGCGCTCGCCCAGTCCTGGTCGGACCAACGGTCGTCGGTGTGGTCGTCGGCCCGGCGGATGGTCGAGCGCACCACGGCGTGCAGGTGGTAGGGCCACAGGGCGAGCTGGTTCTCGCGGACGAAGGGCCGCTCGACCAGGCGCAGGGCGGCGGCCTGGTGGGTCATGCCCGAGGCCTTGGCAGCGAGCGGGATGTCGAAGGCGTCCAGCAGGCTCACCGCGCGCAGGACGTGCCGCTCGTCGGGGGTGAGGTCCTGCAGGGTGCGGGAGACGAGGGCGGGGAAGTCGTGGTCGAAGTCGGCCGCCTCGGGTTCGCGGGTGCGGCGGATCTCCAGGAAGCGCATCACGGCGAGGTCCAGGTACAGCGGCAGGCCGTGGGAGCGGGCAGTGATGACTCGGCGCAGGTCGTCGCCGATGAGGGGCCGGCCGTCTGCGGTGAGGCGGCGGGCGAGGTAGTCGTCGCAGTCCTCGGGGCTGAAGTCGCCGATCAGGACCTGCCGGTCGGTCGCCGGTTCCATGCCGGCCGGGGCAATGGGGACGGCCTCGCGGGCGGCGGGGATGTGGGAGGCCAGCTGCGGCCAGGCGGCGGGCCCGGTGTAGTCGAGCTGGCCCTGCAGCGCGTCGTCGGCCCACTGGAGGCGGCTTCGGCCGGTGACGATGAACAGGGCGTTCGGCATCAGCCACACCACGCGCTGGATCAGGCGCTCCAGGTCGCGGTTGGTGCGGTCCCCGGTGTCCTCGAAGGTGTCCAGCAGCACCACCGGCACGACGGCCTTCTTCGCCGGCAGCCGGTCGATCTCGTAGGCGAGCAGATGCGGGTAGAAGGAGAGCGCCTCGAGGTCCGGTTCCGCTTCCAGCAGGTCCGCGAGCCGCGGACAGCCGGCCAGTGCCCGGGCGGTGGTACGGCGCTCGCGCACCGCCCGGACGACGGCCGTAGCGACCTGCCCGACCGCGGAGCCGACCGCGCCGGGCAGCGCGAGCTCCTCGGCGGCCTTGGACAGCGCCGCCTGCACCTGGCCGGGCAGTGCCTTGGCGAAGCGGCTCACCAGCCCGGCGCGGCGCAAGTACTCCTCCAGGCTCTCGCCGGGGTGGTTGTGCTCCCAGTACCGGCCGAGCGCGAGGTCGAACGCCGGCAGGGCACGGTCCAAACCGGCGAGCGCCAGGCGCAGGGTGAGGACGAGGCGTTCGAAGTCCGTCCCGGCGGAGCGGGCGAGGTCGATGCGCACCGGCAGCAGCCGCGGTGCCTGCGGCCAGGAGGGCTCGCCCCACTGCGTGGGCCGGTGCTCGGATGCGGTGAGCGCGGCCTCCAACTTCCGCGACAAGGTGGTCTTGCCGACGCCGCCGATGCCGTGGAAGACGAGCACATTGCGCCGCGCCGTCTCCAAGTCCTGGACGTCGAAGCCGTCAGCGACCACGTGGGCCAGGTGCTCGGCGAGCGCGGCCGCGACCTGCGCCCACTGCCCTTCCCGGTTGGTGAACGCCTCCTCGGTCCCCAGACTCCGGTCGTTCGACCCGAACAGCGCCCGCAGATCCCGCCCCGCCATCGACGTCTCCCCCTCCGCACAGATCTGACCAGGCATCAACCTACGCCTTCACGAGCCTCGGGGGACCGGGGCCGACGGGTCCGTTTGGGACCTTAGGCTCCGAGCTATCAGGACACCCTGGCCTGCGCACTTTCGAGAAACGAGGCGGTTCCCCGTGCACGACCCTGAACTCCCCGACCACACCGCTGGCGGTGATGGTCCCGGCACCCCGGACAACGCCCGGGACGCTGGCGCCCTCCACCGGATCGGAGAGAAGATCGAGCAGGCCGCGGCCTGGTACACCGAGCAGATCCACACCGAACGTCGACGGCCAGCGCCCGACCCCGACCGCGTCGAACAGCTGCTGGCCGAGCGCGCCGCCAGCACCAAGGCGCTGCGCGACCTGCCGGAGATGACCGGGGAGGAACTGCAGCGGATCGAGGCCCTCTACGACGCCAAGCTCAGCGAGATCACCGGCGCGTAGGAGCACGGCGCCGGGAGCGCCACGGGCGGGATGAAGGCGAGCCGACCGGGCTGAAGCGCGGGCGGCAGCAGCGGCCAGGCGAGGCGGGTGATTGCGTCGATGTCCCGCCGGTACTGCGGCAGGGCCATACGCAGCTCGCGCTGGTGGGCGAGGAACTGGCGGGCCTCCTGCTCCGTGTAGGGCCGCACCTGCCCCGCCCGGGCGACGAGTGCGGCACCGGCCGGACCAGTCCACCGGCCGTCGACGCCGAGCGTGTTGCGGAAGACGGCGGTGCCGTCGCGCCGCACCACGCTGAGGTGGTCCACCAGGCGCTGCTCCTCGACGGCCTGGACGCACTCCAGCACCGCCGCGAGGCACCGGTCGTGTCCGGAGGTGGTGGTGAACCGGCCCGGCCGGGTGCCGCCCCGGCTGACCTCGGCGTAGCGCAGGGCGGTGCCCTGCAGGCTGTCGGCCGCGCGGACGTCCAGCACCAGCAACTCGACGCGGTACCCGGCTCGGCGCCACGCGGCGGCGTCGTCCAGGAAGGCGTTCGTGCTGCCGGGGGAGATCTCGATCACGGCGTCTGCGCACCGTTCGCGCACCAGCGCCTCGGCCCTCGCCTGCCATGCCTTGTAGTCCGTGCGGATCCGGGCGGAGGCGGTGCGCGGGTGCTCGCGCAGCAGCCGGAAGTAGTCCGGGTGGGCCGCCTTGAACATTCCGCCGGAGATCCACACCGGCCGCCGTTCCCGCAGGGCCCGGCGCACCATCGCGGTCGCCCGGGTCTTGCCAGCACCCGGTGCTCCCATCACGTACACGACGAAGGGTCGCTCCTGCGGGACGATCTCCCCGAGGTCCGGGACGATCAGGTTCTGGAAGGTCCACTCGTGTTCGTCGGCGGACAGCCGGTGGTAGTCGACGCCGGGCGGCTCGGCGATCGGCTGGGCGGTGCGCCGCACCGGCTCGGCCAGCGCGGCGGCCCGCTCCGCGTCGCGCGCCACGGCCAGCACCCGGTCGGCCGGCAGCCGGGTCTCCGCCCGCGCAAGGGCGCGCTCGGCGTGGGCCAGTGTCCGGCGGAAGGACGCGGTCTCAACCGCGTCCCACCACCTGGCCCGCTCGGCCTCCAGCGCCCGGGCCGCGCCGCGCGGCCGTGCCCACGTTCCGTCGACGAGCTCGTTGCCGTACAGGAACTCCAGGCCGCGCCGCACGACGGTGACGCGGTCGACCAGGTGCTCGGCCTCCAGCACGTCCAGGGTCCGGGCCAGCTGGCGGGCGCACTCGTCGTGGTTGGCCCACGACACCCACCGCCCGGCCCCCTCGGCGTTGCCGAGGTAGCGCTCCAGCACACCGAGCTGGCTCCAGGCCAGGGCGCATGCCACGGCGATCACCTCGATCCGGTGCCCGGCCGCCCGGTAGGCCAGCGCCTGGGCCCGGGCCTCGTGCGCGTCGGCGAGCGCGGTCTCCACCACCGCGTCCAACCGGTGGGCGCGCACGTGCTCCTCCACGGCGGCCTGCCAGCGGCGGGTGTCCGACCGTACGCCGATGCCTGCGGTGCGCACGTCCTTCGCCAACAGCGCCTCGTAGTGCTGGTGCGCGTTCTTGTAGAGGTCGGCGCCGACGCGCACCGCGCCGCCGCGCCGACCGAGGACCGGCATCAGCAGGTCGCCAAGGGAGGTCTTGCCGCTGCCGGGTGGGCCGGCCACCAGCAGTACCACCGGCTCCTCCTGCGGCACCGCACCACCGGCCCAGGTCGGAAGGATCACCCCGCTCAGGACCCGGCTGATCTCGGCCTCTGACAGGACCGCCGGGACAGCCTTCCGCTGCTCGCGCACCACCGCTCCACTCCACCCCTAATAGTTGATAGATGAGGCGGTAAGGAGTAGCAACTATCCGCCCTCTGAGGGGAAGCATAACGTCGAATACCCTTGTCGCTAAGCCGAGCCAGGTACTGGGAGGATGGATGATCCACATCAAGCTGGGCCCCCGCGCCGCAGCGAAGACCGACGACCCCCTTGGGCGCAGCCACATCGGCTGGGAACCGGGGCTGAGCGACGAGCAGACCTACGAGGCCGGCCGCGGCGCCTGGGTCCTCGGGGCCAAGGCCGACCGGGAGCGCTACCTGCTGCTCGCCGCCGACGGCGTCGTCCGCCAGGCTGTCGAGATCGACCGGCTCGTCCAGGTCACCGGCAGCCGGCGGGCTGTGGAAGGCACCGTCCTTCCCGCTGGCCACCCTGTCCACGACGCCTACGTTGGTAAGCCCTCTCCCATCCCGGCGTCCGTGCGCAACCCCGTCACTTACATCGACTCCGCCCACGACGTGAAGGTCTGCGCGTGCGGCTGCGGCGAAACCACCACCACCGGCTGGTTCGTCCCCGGCCACGACCAGAAGGCCCTCCACGAACGGGTCGCCCGGATCGGCACGGTCCACGAGTTCATCCAGTGGTTCGACCGCACCCACCCCGGCGCTCACTACGACGCCCAAGCCCTGGCAGCCGACATGACCAACGCGCTCAACCAGCCGCCGACCCAGTAGCCAGCCCCTCGCTCTGCCCATGTTGTTGGTGACCCGGTTGCCCTCCCGCCTCGCCGGGACGGGGCTGCAACCACAACGACGTTGCGGACGGCAGCAGACAGGTGGTTGGGCGCGGCGCGCTCCGCTACCGCACCCTGGCCAGCGCCCGGGCGGCGCTGGACCCGCCGAACTTGTGGGGGGCTCCTCCCCCCACACCCCCCACCAGCCCTGCGCGGGCTGGACATGCGCTGCCGCCTGCCCTAAACGCGCTCGCATGCTCGCGCGTTTACCGCTCGGGCCTTGACGGCCCTCCCTGGGCAGTTGCCCCGGATTACGTGGCTGGTGTCCGTCCCCTGTCGGGGCAACCTGCCGCCCAGCCTGCCCGACACCTGCTACGACCTGCCCGCCTCCGAGCGGTAGACCACGTCACCACCCACCTGACGAACACCGTGCTGCCCACCCTCACCCCCTCGAACGAAACGAGGACCGGAGCCACCTGTGACCAGTACCGAAGTACTGGCAACAGCAGCAGCGCGAGCTGCGTTGTGACCTCCGCCGACCGAGGCCAGCAGGCCTGCCTCGGTGCTTGGCACGGGCGGAGGTAGCGGCACAGGTAGCCAGCCCGCCGGAGACCACCGCCAGCTCACCTGTGCCGAGCTGGGGCCTACGGCCCGAGCGGCGCCAGGTGACCGTGGCATGCGTGGGCGGAGCCAGGTACAGAGGCGCGCCTTTTACTACAGAAGAGGACACATGCCCTGACCTGCGGTTTTGTCGTTGCTAACGTCTGGTTTTCCAGCCGTTAGGGCCAGAAAACCAGACGTTACGACAGGGGCCAGCGGGCGAATGCGGTCCGACACATCGCAAGAAGACTGCGTTTTCTCCGCCATGTCCTGTAGGTTCTTGCCGCTAAGGTCGGGTTTTTCGGAGCTAACGTCTGAAAAAGCAGCCCTTAGGAACCTGATGGCGGACCGGTCGTTGGACCGGTCGCCGGACCGCAACGGCATGGTGAGGAGCTGCGATGGCTCGCAGGGGCAACATCGCCCTGGTGAACCTGGACACGGGAGCGGTACTGCCCGCGCCGAAGGCGCGGACGCCGCACACCATGGACGGCTCCTACACCCTCAACGCCTACACCGACGATGCGCCGCTGTACTCGCTGGCGCTGTCCGGGGCGGAGTGGGCGACGATCGACTGGGTGCGCTCCAACGGTGGCGCCGGGGCGGCGGTGAAGGTGACCGCGGTGGCCGTCGCGCAGGACATCCACGCGACGGAGACGACTGCCAAGACTGCGCTTGCCCGCCTTGTGAAGCTGAACATCCTGCTCAAGACGAGCCCGCGCAGCCAGACCTACCAGCTCAACCCGCGCCGGTTCTGGGAAGGCAGCGGCGACGCCCAGGTGCAGGCGTGCAGGAGACTGGATCCGCCGCCCATCACGCCGGATGCCAAGGCGATCGCCGCGGCGACGAAGGCCGCCGAGAAGGCCGCCGCCAAGGCGCCCGGACCGCGCCGCACCGCCAAGAGCACGACGAACGGAGGCACCCGATGAGCGCCGCCACCCACAGCCACCATGGCGGATTCGACCCGGACAGCCTCGGCATGCCGCCCGTCTACACGCTCAACCTCTCCGCCAGCCAGCGCAGCGTCCTTGAATGGCTCACCAGCCACGGCGCCGTGCTCGACCCGATCACCGCCGACGTCGAGGAGATCGCCCACGACTGCGGTACCTCCACCTCCACCGTGTACGAGGCGCTGTCTCGGTTGGAGACGCTCCGCCTGGTCGATCATCCGGACCCCGGCAGCTACCGGGTCAACCCGCGCTACTTCTTCGCCTCCAACCCCGAGATCCGCCGCCTTGTCGCCGAGGCGCTGGAGGCCCCCGAGATCGCTCTCGACGCCCGGGCCGAAGGCCCTCGAAAGGTCGGCAACGTCGACGCACGACGCCGGCGCACAATTAAGGCCGTGCCCGACCAGGAGTAAGCGGCGCCCGTCTGGGGGGCTGTTACCACGGGGCCAAAGCGCTACCACCGGTGATAGCACTTTGGCCCACCCCGCACCGTCCGGGCTGCGAGACTGGTGAACATGACCGACCGACGCAGCCTCTCGCTGCCCGCCTTCTCCGACCCCGCCGCCGACGCGCCCCTACCCGCCCAGTCCGGTGTGCGCCGGCTGCCGGTCGAGCAGGGCGCCGACTTCCGCCGGCCGCCCGGCGAGACCGTGGCCGTGCCTGTCCCGGCCCGCCGCCCGCTCGCGGCCGGCGGCCTGACATTCTCGGACCCGGATCGGCAGATCTGAGCGGCCCTGGCCGTCCCGCCGCAGGCTTCTGACCTGCGGCGGCAGCTGGCCGCCTTGCGCGGACGACAGCAGAACCGGGCGTCGCTGCGGGCGGGCGGTCATCCGTAGCGGCTTGAAGCAGAACGCGCACTGGCGCACTCGCCCGGGCATGTCTTCACGGTGCGTCGTCCGTCCTGCCAGGGTCTCAGGAGACGGCGGACGCGATGGAGCCGGTGCCTGCGGCGACCGCGGCGATCGTTGCGAACCCGAGGCTCACGATGAGGAGCCGTCCGGATACAGGTAGTTTTTCGAGCGCGTCCGCCAGCTTGGCCAGGCTGCTGAAGTCGATCGCTTGTCCCGATTGCGCCTGTACCGGGGTTAGTGGACGGCCGTCCGCGCCCACTGCTGGGGTCTGCATGTTCTTCAACTGGTCCTTCGCCGTCTCCACGGCCTGCGCGAGTTTCTGCTCACGGTTGGCCCAGATGATGGCGAGCAGGAGACAGGAGCCTGACGCGACCAGGCAGAACACCACGACGACGACGACGACGGCCGAGGCGGGTGTGGAGGCGGCTGCGGTGATCATCTCGGGTCCAGCCTGTCGTAGGCCACGGGCCTGGGGATCTTGCGGATGAAGACGCGGGTGCCGTCGATCTCTAGAGGGTAGGTGGACTCGTCTACCTCGGGTGGTACGAAGAACGTCACTTCGTCCAGGTCCTCGTCGAAGTCCCAGGTCAGCAGGGCACCTACGCTCATGCGCTCACGGGCGAAGGCATCGATCTGCTCTCGGGAACCCATCACCGCAGTCTTGCACCCACCTGCTGCAGTTGGTAGTTGATGTCTTGAATAACGCTATAAATACCCGGATTCCCGCCCACGATGTGGCCAATCAGTTCGCCCTGCTTGTTGTAGACAGGGGCCCCAGAGTCGCCCGGCGCCGAGATGGCGTATGCGGTCATCATCGCGTTGTCCCAGTCGCCATATCCTGGCCCGAGGGGGTTTGCGAAGGGTTTTCCCGCGGTGAGGATGGCTGCCCACTGCCCTGTTGTTACCGCGCCGTATGCGGTGACCTGGTCCCACCGATGACCGGTTCCGAGCACGGAAGGGTGGGGTGTCCCCCTCAAGGTGTCCGGTGTCATGGGGTCTAGCTCGATCAAGGCGACGTCGGCGGTTACTTGGCCGGCGGGGGTGATCCCGTAGTGCTTCGTTGAGGCGACGCTGCCCAGCTTCTGGGCGCTGGTGTCGTAGGCGGAGGCGCCCACGGTAGGAGCCGCATGCCCGGCGGTCAGGAGGGCCCGAGGGATCTGGAGGGTTTGGACGCGTACGCCGAAAGTCCCTGGCCCTACACCGCAGCGTGCCTCGTCGCTGGGGGCGACCTGCGGCACCGGCGCGGGTACGGCGATCACGGACAGATCCCATACGCCCGTGGTGCTGGCGATGTCAGCGTAGATGAGTTCAAGTAGCCCATCGACGGCGTCATTCGGTTCGGGGTTCCCCAGTACCGAGCCGTTCCTGATCCTCATGACCGGTTGATCGATACACACAACCACCGCCGGTACTACCCCCGTGCCGGTGTTGGTGAGCGTCAGCGCGAGCACCGACCGACCGTGGATTTCCGCGTGACGCGGCACCTTGGCTTCGACCTGCGCCAAGCGGGCTAACACCGCTGGATAGGAGTCCTCCAGCACGGCCGTCACAGTCGGGCCGATCGGCTCGTCGTGAGGATCGGACCGTTCTCCGCCTGAGTAGTCGGTCATGCATCCAGGCTCCGTCCGGTGCGGCGATCCCGCGACTGCGGTCAGCCCACGGTCGGCTGACCGTTGCGCGATTGGCCGGTTCGATCCTCGAGGAGCTGGCCGACTGTTCGCCGGGCTGGGACGGGGCTGTCCCAGCCCTGTCCTACCCGCGTCTCAGGGTGTCCGTTTCGGGCGTTTTGCTGGGACGGTCCTAGGACTGTCCTACCCTGTCTCGCCAGGTGAGAGTGCTTCGCGGGGGTGCTGGGACATGGTTGGGACATCGTGGCGGCTACCGGTCGGGTGCGGCGTCCTCGATGGCGGCGAGCAGGCGGGCGTGGACGGCGCCAGCGGCGTCGCGGGTGGCCGGGTCCGGGTCTTCGAGCTGCGGGGCGATCAGCTCGGCGGCCGCGGCGAGGACCGGCACCGGGACGGTCGCGGTGCGCAGGTGCAGGAGCTGGGCGGCCGCTTTCTCGCCGGGCGTGGCCTTGGCGCGGGCGTCGGGGATCAGGGCGCTGATGCCGCGGGGCAGGGGCTGGGTGCTGGTCACCCGGCTCATTCTCCCGCCTGGCGGGCGGTGGTGATCACCACGGCCGGTCGTCCGGCGGTCCGGTGGGAAGGGTGCCGTGGTGGTGGCGGGCGACGGCCTCGATCAGCGCCTGGCGGGCCTGGCGCCAGCGGACGTCCTCGGTGCGGCCGGCGTCGGCGGCCCACCCGGGCAGCGGCCGGTCCTGCGCGGCTGCGGTGAGCCGGCGGCCGAGGTCGCCGATCGCGTGCTGCCAGTGGTCGAGCTGTCCGAGCAGGCCGCGCACCAGCTCGTCGACGGCGCCGGCCGGGTCGGCCCCGAAGGATCGCGCCTCGATGGCGGCCTCGGCGAGGACGTCCTCGTCCAGGCCCTCGAAGGCGTCCCGCCACGGCTCGGCCCGCTGCTCGAACTCCTCCAACAGGGTGCGCAGCGTGGCGTCGACGGCGGCCGGTGACCACGGGGGCGGGGTGCGGGGCGCGCGGACGGTGTCGGCCAGGACCCGGTCGGCGCCGGGGCCGAGCGCGCGGCGGGCCCGGCCGGGCCGCGCTCCGGTGCTGCTGGGGTTCACCGGCCGGGTGCGGCGGCGCGGCCGGCGGCGACCGCTTCGTCCATCACCTGGGCGAGGTGGGGCAGCTCGCGCTCGTACCGGGTCAGTGCGGTGCCCGGCATGGCCAGGGCGAGGGCGGCGACGGCGGCCAGGGCGATCCGCTCCCCGCGGGTGAGCTCGGGGACGGTCTCCAGGTTGGTCGCGCCGAGCAGCACGCTGCCGTCCAGGCGGTAGCGCAGTTCGGCGGTGAGGTCGTTGTCGTTACCGGGGATGATCTCGCGGGTGCAGGTCTGCTCGATCGCCTCGGCGGTCAGCTCCAGCACCCGCCCGTGCACCTCGACTGGCTGCCGGCGGGCCAGCTCCCGCACCCAGGCCGCCGCCCGCTCACCCGCGGCGGCGGCCAGCTGCAGCCCGGCGCGCTCCTCCTCGGTCAGCTCCTCCCCGGGCGGCGCGGGCTTGGGCCCGGCGTCGGGCGAGGAGGGGATCGGCAGCCGGGGCAGCGGGGAGGTCGTCACACCGGTGCAACCCCGCAGCGTCCGGACGGTCACGGGTGCAGCAAGGCTGCCCTTGCTGCACCCGGGCGTGCTGCTGCTCTTCGTGTAGCAAGGCGACCCTTGCTACACGCTGCTGCTGCGACTGCGACCGGCCGAGCAGCCGCCGGGCTGCGACTGCGACGGCCCGCGCAGCGGGGGCGCTGCGACTGCGACCGGCAGCGCAAACGCCGGCTGCGCAACCGACCGCCGGGCTGCGACGCTGCGATGCGCGATGCGGCCACCCGCGCAGCGGCTGCGCATGGTCGGTGAGTTTGCTGTGCAGCGGGTGCGACGGAAACTCCCCGCCGCAGGTGGGAGGCGGTGCGACCGGGGTTGCAGGCGGGCCGCCGCAGGCCTCGACCGCCCGGCCGGCCGGGCCTCGGGGATGCGCATGCGCAAGGGCGGTGGCCGGGGGTTGCGCAGGACCATGCGCATGCGCATGCGGGCTGGATGGGCATGCGCACGGGGACAACCCGGCGGTTGCGCGGGACAACCCGGGACAAGGGGCCGCCGGGTAGCAGGACAAGGGGGCGAGCGGCTACGGCCGGTGACGGGACAACATGCAGCGCTGCTGCACCGTGCAGCGGGACAACATGCAGCACTGGCGCAGCAGCAGCCCGCCCGGCCGCTGCTGCGCCGGCGGTGCAGCGCTGCGGGCTGCTGGACCGGATGCAGCGGCGGGTTGTCCCGCTGCTTCGGTGGCAAGCCGAAGAACGCGGGACCGTCGACTATTGAGCCGGATACTCTCTGCTTCGTGGTGACTACGGATGGGGAAGGGCGGGCGGAGTCCGCGGCCTGTGGCGGGTGTGGGGCGACAATCACGACGAAGGGGCGCGGAAGACCGAGGGAGTACTGCAGTCAGGCCTGCAAGTCGCGTACAGCTCGCCAGCGCAGCGCCGAGGCGCACCAGGCCCAGGTCGCCGCAGCGGCCTCCGAACACCGCCGTGGCGAACATTCTGTCGGCCTGCCTGATTCGGCGGGCTGGTGTCTGGTGTGTGGGGCGAAGCTGCGGAAGCCAGGAGCGGGGCAGCGGCCGGACTACTGCTCGCGCTCCTGCTCGTCGAAGGCGTACCGAAGCCGTCGCGCCGCTGCCGTCGAGCAGCAGCTCGCCGCCGCTCGTGTGGCGGTGCAGCCTGCTGCCGACCGGGATGGACCGCTGGGGGAGATCCTGCGGCTGGCCGCCGCCGTCCACGGCACCGCCGTGCAGTTCGTCGACGCCCTCGACGCGGGCCTCGACCCGGCGGTCACGGCCGAGCACTTCACCGCCGCGCTGTCCGCCCTGCACCGGGACCTACTGCACCAGGCCGCTCTCACCACCGGCCGGAGAGCTGCCATCCCCGCCCAGCGTGCCCGGCCGACCGCGCTCACTCCGCCGCTCACCCTGACCCTCGGCGGCTGCGAGCCCGTCCTCGACCTGGCCCTGGGATGGCAGCTTTCCGGCCGTGCCGCAGACACCAGCGCCTACTGGATCCTCGACCACGGCCACATCGTGGGATGGGTCGAGCGGAGTCCTGCCGGAGGCTGGCACGCCGTCAGCGACGGAGCCCTCCTCGATGCCGACGAGCGCACCCGTCCCGGCCCCTGGCGCGACCACGTCCTCGCCGGGCTGCGCCTGGTCCCCGAGCACACATAGCCGTCTGGGCGCGACGGAATGTCGGCCCGCGCTGAAATCCCGGCTCCGGCCGGTCTGCCGGGCGCCCGCGCTTTGCGGCTCGCGGGCTGTAATCGGCTGGGTGTGGGTGGCCGTCAAGGTTACGATCCCGACCGTGAATGACGACCCGGGCCGTAATTCGGTCACCGCTGCTGACGTGCTGTTCGACGTGCTGCCGGAGAAGCCGGCTGCGCCGGTGTGCGTACGGCCAGGCTGCGGGGAGCCGGCGCCGGTCGCCGAATCCGGCCGGGGCCGGCCCACCCTCTACTGTTCCCGCTCCTGCAAGTCGAAGATGGCTCGCGCCAAGGCCGCAGCCAAGGCCGCCGCCAAGGCGGCGGGCCGGGTGGTCCCGGGGCAGTCGGTATCCGCACCGGAGGGCGCCCGGGCCGTGATTCTGGGCCACGTCGCCGATCTGGAGAGCACCGCTCACGCGTTCCTCGCGGCGGTGGACACCGACCCGGTGGCCGCGTACGAGAAGTTCTACGAGCAGTCCCTTCGGCTGGGTGCCCGGCTGCGGGAGGCGGCGGCCGACGCGCGGGACGAGGTCCGCTGGCCCGGCCTGGACGGGGATGAGCGAGAGCTGCGCCGGGCCGAGGAGGACCTGATGCGCTCGGATGTCCTGGCCCGCGTCTCCCCCCAGGTCCTGGCTTCTGCGGCCCGGGCCGCAAATGCGCCCGTGGCCGAGGCCGCCACCAAGCCCGGAGAAACGGCCCGGGCCGCAAACGTTGACGTCGTGCCCGGTTCCGGCGCACCCGTCATCGCGGCCCGGGCCGAAATCCGCACCGGCGCGGCCGTGCCCGCTCCGGCCATGCCGGCGAACGAGCGGGCGGAGGACTTCGAGGCGCTGCGCCGCGCCGCGTGCACCGACCCGGTCGTCCGGTTCGGCGAGCCGGACCGCCTGGACGACCTGGACCTGACATTCGGTGAGGACTGGCTCCTGGCCTCCTGGGACGACCCGCAGGCCAAGGACGTCCACCAGCTGCTCCACCGGGGCCGGCCGGTCGGCTGGACCGCACCGCTGCCGGACGGCCCGTGGGGAGCGGCCGGACACATCGCCGCCGAGCACCAGGGCGAGCAGGCCGCCCGCATCCTGACCGACAGCGCCAGCGGGGCCCGCACCCACCGCACCACCGGCGAAGCCCTGGACGCCCTGCTGCGCTCCCACGCCGAGCGCGAGCGCACACCCCGGGTGCCGACCCTGACCCTGGGCCCGGCCACCGGCCGGAGGAATCCCACCGACCGGGGCCTGGGCACACCGGAGCGCTCCTACGCCCTCGGCGACGGCCTGGTCCACCTCACCTGGCCGACCGCCCCAACCGTCCAAGCCCTCGAGCAGCGGGGCCGCCTGGCCGGCTGGACCGAGGTCTACGACAACGACGGCTCCTGGATCGTCCTCATCAACGGCCACCCCGTCGCCGACGCCGCCGACAACCTCCCCCTGCTCTCCACCAACCCCGACGACGCCCTCACCCTGCTGCGCCTGGCCCTGGAACGGGACCTCGGCAGCATTCCGCCCGGCTGGGTGCTCCCCCGCCCCGTGGGGTGATCCCGGGCACGGACAAACCGGGAGGACAAGGCCCTTGACCGGGGCAAACCGGGCGGGTCAAGGGGGTTGGTCAAGGGGTGCGGTCAGACCGCGGACAAGGGGGTGCCGTGCAAGGTCGGCGGCATCCGGGTGCTCGCCCGGGTGCCGGAGCCGGCTACCGCGCCCGCACCGGCCTCCTGCTGACGGAAGGCCACCGATGACCACCACCTCGCCCGCCGCACCCGACCCGGACGACGGGGACCAGGCCGCCGACCACCACCAGGTGGACCGGGCGGCGAAGGCCTCGCCGGACGGGGGCAAGGGGCCCGGCGCCGCCTCCGTCGGCACCTCCGCCGGCACCTCCACGCCCCTGTCGGTGGCCTGGCCCGTTTCCGCAGGCCAGCGGCCCCGGTCAAGGGGTCGAGGTCGTGGCGACAACCCTCTTCCCCCTGCTGCTGAGGTGCGGTGGAAGAGCGGATCGACGGAACCGGTCAGGAAGGGGGTCATGGTGTCGCTCGCCCTGTTCCAACGCGCCACCGGGCGGGAGCTGTGGCATCTGGTCCTGCCCAGGCAGCGCAACGATCGGGCGACCCGCGACGCCCTGGGCGACCTTCAGGCCGCGGGGAGGGTGCGCGAGGAGCTGCGCCTGCCGGACAACCGCAAGCTCTGGTGCCTGACCGCGGCCGGCCGCCGTGAGGCCGCCGGACTGCTCCCGGCCGGGGCGAAGCTGTCCGCGCTGCGCCCCGAGCGGGACGGCCCGGGCACGGCGTTCTCCGAGCACGCCCTGGACGTCGTCGCCACCGCCGGCCTTCTCGCCCGCGCGGGCATCGGGTATCTGGAGGCGTTCTCCACCGAGGTCGAGCACGCGATCCCGCACCGCCGCTCGCTGTTCACCGACCTGGTGCTGCGCGACCCCGGCGCTAAGGTGCCGGTGCTCTTGGTCGAGGTCGACCGCGAGAACGAGGGCGTCGGCACGCTCGTGGAGAAGCTCACCTCGTACCGGGCCTGGTGCGAGCTCCCGGCGAAGGCCGCGGCCAAGGCGGCCTTCGAGGCCTCGCTGCGCCGGGCCGGGACCCGCACGCACGGCCTGCGGCTGTGGCCCACCGTCTACCCGCCGACCGGCCGCGAGGGCCTGCCGCCCGTCGCCCTGGTCTTCGAGGCGGGCCGCAAGCGCACCCGCCCCGGCACCAAGCCGCTCACTCCGGAGCAGAAGAAGGAGAAGGAGAAGGCCGACCACCTACGGCTGCTGCGCCGCATCCAGGCCGTGGAGGCCGCCTCCGAAGACGCCTGGTACGCGCCGCCGTACCGCGGCGACAACATCACCGCCCGCAACTACCACCATGCGCTGCCGGTCGTGGCGACCACCCTGCCGCTGCTGTGCCGCTTCGGCGCCGGCGCCCCGTGGCATCGGTTCGGCCGGGACGGCTGGTACACCCTCACCAACGCGCTCGACAACCCGGACGGCGACGAGCTGCTGCGCGCGGAGCAGGCCGCCGCCGACCAGGCCCGCCAGGAACGGGAGCAGGAACGGCAGAAGGCGGAGCGCGCGCGCCGCCGTCCGGCCTGCACCCGATGCAAGGCGCCGTTCTCGGACGAGCGGTGGGCCGAGCGCGAGCGGGCCGCCTGGGGCGACGACGGGCTGTGCGCCGGCTGCCGCCAGGCCGCCGCCGACCGGAAGGCCCGGGAGGAGGCCGAGCGCGAGCGGGCCGCCGCCCAAGCCGCGGCCGCCGAGGCGAAGCGGCGCGGCTCCTGGTGGCGCCGCTCCTGACCCCGGCGCGCCCCTGCTGACCTGCGCCGGGGAGTTTCGGCACCCCTGCTGACCTGCGCTGGGGAGTTTCGCCCCGGGGCCGGTGAGTTTCGCCTCGGGCGGTGGTGAGTTTCGCCCCGGGGCGCTGGTGAGTTCCGGGCGCCGACCGGTGAGTTTCGGGTGTCGGCGCAGGTCAGCAGCCGGTAAGAACAGTCGCAGCTGGGCCGTCCGGGTGGCGGCCAGGTTCGGCGGGACGGCGGGGCGGGCAGAGCCTGCGGCATGACGACACCCTCGACCAAGCGCCCCCGCCGGCCGCGCCGTCCGGCCGCGCCCACCGTCCCCGCGCCCGCTGCTCCGGTCCGCGCTGCCAGGCCGTCGGCCCCGGCCCGGCCCGGCGGCGGGTGTTGCCGGACCTGGTCGAGCGAGCACCTCACCCCGGGCGGGATGGTCGTGAAGACCACCTGGCACGAGCCCGCCTGCCGGACCTGGTGCCGGCCGTGACCGCCGTCGCGCCGGGCACCGGCGCCCCGTTCGCCCCCGGGGCCACGGTGGTGCGCCGCGACATCCACCTCGGCAAGGTGTGGTCCGCCCAGCCCCACCGGGCGATCTCCGACACCGGCACCCTGCTCGAACTCGGCTACTGGCCGGGGATCAGCGCACTCGCCCCGACCACCTGGACCACGGCGCTGCGCACCGGCGACGACACCTCCCGCAAGAACGGCCTGGCCAACCTCGCGGCCGGCACCTGGGAACTGGAGCCGTGGGCCTGGCAGCACACCGTCCTACGCTCCCGCTTCGAGGAGGGCCAGTGGTTCTCCCTGCACCACTTCCAGACCCCGGCGGGCGAGCCGCTGCGCCTGTACGTGAACTTCGAGCGCCCGGCGGTCCGGACCCGGATCGGGATCGACACCTTGGACCTGCTCGTCGACCTGGTGGTCGAGCCCGACCTGTCCGCGGCGACGTGGAAGGACGAGGACGAGTACGCGCACGGCCGCCGCCTCGGCTTCATCACCGACGCGGATCACCGAGCTGTCGAGCAGGCCCGCGAGCGCGCCCTCGGCCTCCTCCAGGACCGCGCTGGCCCGTTCGCCGGGCCGTGGCCCGCGTGGACGCCGGACCCGGTTTGGCCGGTGCCCGAATTGCCTGGCGGAGCTGACCAGGCCGATCCGGGCTGACTCGCCGGGGTCGGATCAGGCTGTGCCCCTGTGGCCAGTTGGCGGTTGGGCGTGGTGGTGAGGCCTAGGGGATGTACTCGTCCTCGCCGGTGCCGTAGTCGTTGGCCCAGTCAAGGTCGTCGGGGGCCTTCCAGGTCTTCCGAAACGACTGGAACTGCTGATTCCTCTCCTTGCGCAGGGCTTCCTCCTCGACCCTGTCGTGGAGCTGCGACGACTGCCAGGACGGACGGTAGGGAGTGCCGTCGCCGTGAGTGCGAGCGATGCGCGCGAGGGCCCGGGCGCTGAGGCTGGGGTGGTCAGCCAGTCGTTGGTACGCGGCCATCCACTCCTTCCTGCGCGGCGGGGGTACGGCGCAGGCGGCGAGGAACGCTTCGAGGAGCTGTCGGCTGGGCAGACGGGGCCTCTTACGAGGGTCGAGGAGGCGGTCGAGGGTGGTGTGCGGGAGGTGGCCTGGTGGGGCGTCGGCCTCCAGGACACGGCTGGAGGGGCGGCCAGCCTGCAGGTGGACGTAGCGCATTGCGGTGCGCAAGTCGGTGAGGCTGAAGATCGCGCCAGGGGTGATGCGTCGGGGAAGGTTGCGCTCGGCGGCCCAGGCAGTGGCGCGGGCGGCCTCGCGGCGCAGCCGCAGAGCTGTGTTGGCGTCGTGGCCGCAAGCCTTGGCGAACGCGATGGTGACCTCCTTCGTGGGGACGGTCACCCCGGCGGCCGCTCGTTGGAATGTGGCCACGGAGTAGCCGTTGCTATCCGGGTGCTCGACGATTTGGCGGTAGCTCAGGCGGGCGTCGGCGCGCAGCTTCCGAAGGTGGTGGGCCAGCCGGCGCAGCTCGACGAAGGCGTCGGCCGCGATGGGCTTCTCGGGTCGTCCCATGGCCGTGCTCAGCCCACCGTCGGTGCCGCCGTACGAGAGCGCCGACGGCCCGACAGCAGGCTGACGGCGAGGTCCACCAGCTTCACGGCGGCGGGCGGCACGGCCAGAACCGCCACCACGCGCTCGACCGGGATGCCGAGGACCACGATGATGGCTGCGGCGAGCAGGACGACCACCACCAGCACCAGGCGGCGCGGCGCACCGGCCAGGATCCCGCGAGCGCGGTCCCAGAGGTTGACACAGGACAGGCGGACAGAACTGGGCTTGGACATGCGGAAGGAACTCCTGTCGAAGAGGGAAGAGAGATCTGAAGAGCCGCCAGGGACGTCGTCCCACCTTCGGATCGGCGGGCGCCGAGTGCCTCCTTGCGGCCAGGCCACCCTCTCGCGAAGACGCCCGGCCGCGCCAATATGTTGGCGGGATTGATTCAGATCCGCCTACGTACGTTCCACTCGATGTCCGCGCTCAGGGCTGCTCTCTGTGCACTCTGAACTGGCACGATGGTGTGCATAGTCGCCAGATCTGCCCCAGCTGACCGTGGGCTCTGAAGGGCTCCACCTGGCTACAGCTCCGTCCACCCGCACGCCCGCCCGCTGCTGCTGAGCGGGTGCCAGACCGGTGCGGACGGTCCGCGCTGGACCAGGTCCTCGAGGCGGGCGGCGCCGGCCGGGACGGCGGCCAGCATCTCGGCGACGGCCGGGTTCTCCTCGGCGGCCAGCCGCAGGTCCGCCACCGCGCCGCGCACCCGGGCGGCCGCCGTGCCGACCAGGACCACCAGCAGCCGCGGGAAGGAGCGCCAGCGCCGCTCCCACGCCCGGCCCCGGTCGTCCGGGCCGGCCTGCTCCCACACCCGGGCGCAGGCCGCCAGCTGCGCCGCGGTCTCCTCGGCGCCGGCGCCGGGGCGGTGGCGTTCGACGAACGCCCGCAGCCGGTGCCGCTCGTCGCCTTGGCCTGCGGTGTAGGCGAGGTGTGCGGCGGGCCGGTACACCTCGGCGCCGCCAGCGGGCAGCTCCGGGTGGGGGAGGAGGTCGAGCGGGCCGCAGGCCTCGCCGCGCTCCCGGGCGTCGGTGACGAAGGCGGCGTGGATCCGGCCGACGTCGAGCAGGTGCTCGCGCCCGTGCCGCACCGCCGGCTTCTCCGAGCCCGGCACCGGCGCGGCCGGGCGCAGGGCCTCGGGGAAGGTGGCGGTCACGGCGGAGCCGGCCGCGGTGAGGTGCCAGGCCTTCGCCCGGCCGGCCTGCGGCAGGGTCACGAACTCGGCTAGGCCCTCGGCCTGGAGCCGGGCCATGCGCTTCTGGGTCTGCTTGATCCCGGCGGTGCCGCCGTGGAGCTGGTGGAGCTGCTCGGCGGTCGCCAGGGTGAAGCGGTGGAGCGTCACCAGGACGTCGTGGTCGGTCTCCAGATCCCCGTGCACGAATGTGCTCCCTCATTCCGAGGCGCGGGCATCTCCCGCGCTCGGAGAATGGAACCCCATGAAACTCACCGGATTTCTTACCATCAAGGTTGGTTGTTCATAACGATTTGATAACTCCCGCTATCAAGGTATCCCGCGTTCTCACCGGTCCGAAATGCGGTCCGTAATCCCGTCCGCCAACCAGTCCCTACCTCGGAGCCCTCGTTGCCTCGATCGGCACGTCTCTGACCTGCTGGGATGGCCATCAAGGTGCCCTGGTGAGTTTCCTTGGTGGCCTATCAAGGAAACTCACCAATACCTTGGTGGCCCTGGTGAGTTTGCTGGACTGCTTCCGTTGCCCCTGCCGTTTCCCCCTTCGCTGCCCCTACCGTCCCTCCCGCGCCGGATGCGGGAGAACGGGCAGGTCAGTGCCCGAATCCGGGCCGCCGCCGCATTCTGACAACCCTCTTCTCCCGTCTTTCTGCTTTTGGTTTTTGGTTTGTGGTTGTGGCGTTGTCGGTTGGTCGGTTCGGGTTGTTGCACCTGCGGTGGGCCTTTCTTCTTCTCGCGTCCGGCTGGTGCCGGCCGCTCGCTGCTGGGGGGTGGCGGTGGGGGCCGGATCGGGGTGCTGGGAGAGGGTGCGGCGCGCGGGCCCGGAATGGGCTTGGCGGCTGTCAGGAACGCCGGATATCCCTCAGAGGCAGCAGCCCGACACGACCACCGGGAGACGCCCGTGAGCACCCGTCAGAGCCCCGCCCTGCCCGACGACAACGACGACCAGGCCGACGCCGTCGAACCACCGCAGCCGTCCCGGCCGGGCCGGACCGCGTACCGGCGCGGCGCCGCCAACCCGAACAGCTCGACCAACGCCATGCGCTCCGACGTCCTCGGCGCGCTCGGCGTCCTCAAGGTCGCCACCGCCGGCCAGCTCCAGCGACTGCTGCGCCCGGGGGCGGCGTCGAACACCGTGATCCGGCAGGCGTTGCGCGATCTCGCCCTGCACGGCCTGGTCGCCTCCGACGGCAACACCAGGGCGCGGCACAAGACCTGGCGGCTGGAGGGCACGGCCGGACTGGAGGCGGCCGGGCAGGTGCTCGGCCTGCCCCGCTCCGACATGGGCGGAACGGCCCGGGGTGCCGGGCGTTCCGGTGCCCAGCACGCGATGGCGGTCAACGAGACGATCGCCGCGTTCGTCCTCGGAGGCACGGCCCCGGACACCCCGGGTGGGGTGGGCACCGTGACCGACTGGGCGACCGAGGTGGAGTTCACGCTGCCGGGCGGGAAGCGCAAGGTGCGCCCAGACGCGGTGCTCCAGGCCCCGGAGATCGGGGTGCCGGTGCTGATGGTCGAGGTCGACCGCTCCACCATGGCGCCGGAGCGGGTCGCCGCGAAGTTCACCGCCTACCGCGAGCTGTTCCGCACCAAGGTCCGCGACAACGACCCGGCCCTCGCCGACCAAGAGCCGGCCGACCGCACGGTGCACTGGTGGCGCCGAACCTGGCCCGGCCACACCCGGCCCGGGTACCCGCCGGTCGCCCTGGTCGTCACCGACGCCGGACCGGTGGCCCTGGCCAACCGGCAGCAGGCCGTCGCGGACCTGTCCGCCGACTGCTGGCTCGGCCGGTGGTGCAAGGTGGTCCGCGACTACAACGACGACGGCTGGCGCGAGTACGACGACGCGGTGCCCATCATCGCCACCACCCTGGAGGCCCTGGCCGAGCACGGACCACTCGGACCCATCTGGTGGCGCTACGGCCGCGACGGACGGCACTGTCTGATCGACGCGCTGGACAACCCGAACAACCGCGCCGCCTACGACCAGCGCCAGGCCGCCCGGGAGAAGAAGGCCAAGCAGGACCACCGCGAGCTGATGCAGACCCTCGCCTGCGCCGACTGCGGCAACGTCCCCAAGGAGGAGAGCACCTGGGTGCATGGCAGCCGCCAGTGGACCCGGCGCCCGGGTGGCCGTTGCTGGCCCTGCCACCAGGAACACACGGAGCGCCTGGAACGGGAGGCCGAAGAACAGCTGGAAGCCGCCCGGGCAGCGAACGCTGCGTTGCGTCCGTGCTGGACGTGCCGGGGCTCGATCGGTGGCAAGGAGGGCTCGAAGTCGGAGCTGCGGGAGAAGGCCGGCCCCGACCGGCTGGAGTGCCCGCAGTGCGCACGGGACCGCGCCGAGAAGAACCTGGGCCCGCTGGTGCTGCCCGCCCCGACCAAGCGCGAGCAGGTCGCCGCGCTGGTGTCCGCTCCGGAGGATCCGTGGTGGGAGGACCGGGTGCTGCACGCGAAGCTCTACCCGGTGAGGGGTCGCCGGGTGTGACCTGTTGGCCATGGTGGGCGTGGAATGGCCCTACAGGCCGGGTTGTCTGGACCTTTGGTTGGTCCTGTTGGGGGCGGTCGGTGGGTGGTGGGTGGTGGCTGGCTTGGTGACTGTGTGTGGTGGTGGGTGGGGTCGGGGTGCTGTCGGGGGTGCTGTCGGCCCGCTTGGCCGGTTGGTGGGTGTTTCGCCGGTGATTCGGGCGTGAATTCCGCACAGCTGTTTTTGTTGATTGGTTTTCCGGCGGTTGCCTGAATTCGGGTTGGAATTGTGGGGTGCGGGGGTGGTGGCGGGGGTTGGTGTTCGGTTTGGTGGGGCCAGGCTGCCCGTGCCCGCCGGCGGGTAGCTGCCGTCCGGGCCGCGCCCGTCCGGGCTGGGCCTCGCGCTGTGCCCGCCGCTCGGGGGCGGGTCCTGCTGCGCCGCCGCCGTCCCGGCCGTCGTTCGGGGCTGTGGGGGTTGTGGGGTTGTGTCATTGAGGTGCTGTTTTCCCTGGTGGCTGGGCGTTCTGTGGGCCTGTGGGGCCTGTAGGGCGGCCGTTGCGGTCGTCGTCCGCCTCGGCTCGTTGCGGCCGCCGTTCGGGTCTGCACCGCCGTCCCTGGTGGTTGGGCCGTGCCTGTGCCCGCCTCGCTGGGCCGCCGTTCGGCACCAGGTGGGCACCTCTCGTCGTTCTGGTCGTTGACCGTGGCATGGATGAGGACGAGTGGGACGAGTACCTGGACCCCGACGACGACCGGCCGCTCCCGCGCTGCATCGAGTGCGGGCGGAACTGGGGGCACGCCGCAGGGTGTGACATCGCCCGGCAGGAGGCCAGCGACTGGCCACTATGAGCTCCCGAGGCTGACCCGGTCGTCCTGGCCGGCCGTCGTCCTGGCTGGGTGGCTGGGTGGCCGTCAGGCCGCCCTGGAGGTTGTTCTGGTGGCTCTGGTGGTGGTTTGGGGAGGCCGTTGCGGGGTCGGCTGGTGGTGGGTGGGTGCTGTCGCGTTGCCTGTCGCGTCCTGCTGTCGTGTGGGGGGCTGTCGCGTGTTGTGACGTGGGCGGATACCCCTCAACCCGTGTGTGTGGTGGGGGCGCGACAGGTGGGTGCGACAGGGTGCCGGCGGGTCCGCGGCTGCTGC
>NZ_WBOF01000006.1 GCF_009569385.1 Streptomyces kaniharaensis | reverse complement strand
CACGCGCGAACGGGCACCGAAGACGGCGCCGAATCCGAAGCCGGAGCCAGTGCAGGCCCTGGCCCCGACCCGGCACTGAGGCACCCGACGGATCAGCCGACGGAGCCGAGGCGGCGTTCCAGTGCGTGCATGTCGCGCGCATTTCTGGCGGCGACTCCACCTCGAGAATGCGTGCGATGCGCACGCTACGATCGAAAGGTGAATCCCACTCCCAGCCGCGAACCCGCTCCCGGCCCGACCCCGGAGGCCGTCACGGGTCTCGGGGAGACCGTCGCCGACGCCCTCGCCACCCTCCTGCGCCGCCCCGCGCGCGCCGCACTCCACCGGCGCCTGACCGAGGGCATGGGCGAGGCCGTGGACGAGGCCACCTACCCCGTCCTCTCCGCGCTGGCCCGCACTGGGGCCCGCAGCGCCGCCGACCTGGCCGCCGAGATCGGCCTCGACCGCTCGGGAGTCAGCCGGCGCGCCACCCGCCTGGAAAACGCCGGCCTGCTGCGCCGCGAGAGCGACCCCACCGACCAGCGTGCCACCCTGCTGACCCTCAGCGAGGACGGCGAGCAGGCGGTCGCGGTGATGCGCCGGCGCCTCTCCGACAGCATCGAGCAGACGCTCGCCGGCTGGCCCGCCGAGCAGGCCCGGATATTCGCACACGGGCTCACGCGCTTCATCGAACAGGGACCGTTCAACACCCCGTGACACCCCACGGCATGACTGTGCCCCGTCCCCGGATCCACCGACCCGGAGACGGAGCACAGCAGGATCCGGTCAGGCGCCGAGGACCTCGCCGACCAGAGCGCGGGCCTCCTCCTGCACCCGGGCCAGGTGCTCCTCGCCGTGGAAGGACTCGGCGTAGATCTTGTACACGTCCTCCGTGCCCGAAGGCCGGGCCGCGAACCAGGCGTTGTCCGTGCACACCTTGATGCCGCCGATCGCCGCCCCGTTGCCCGGCGCCTTGGACAGCACCGCCGTCACCGCCTCCCCCGCCAGTTCGCCCGCGCCGACCTGCTCCGGGGACAGCCGCGCCAGCCGCGCCTTCTGGTCACGACTCGCCGGCGCGTCCACGCGGGCGTAGGCGGGCGCGCCGTGGCGATCGGTCAGCTCCCGGTAGTACGCGCTGGGGCTGTTCCCGGTCACGGCCGTGATCTCGGAGGCCAGCAGCGCCAGCAGAACGCCGTCCTTGTCGGTGGTCCACACCCCGCCGTCGCGGCGCAGGAACGACGCCCCTGCCGACTCCTCCCCGCCGAAGGCGATCGACCCCTCCAGCAGCCCGTCGACGAACCACTTGAAGCCCACCGGCACCTCCAGCAGCTCACGCCCGAGATCGGACGCGACCCGATCCAGCATCGAGGAGGACACCAGCGTCTTGCCGACGGCCGCATCGCCCGGCCAGTCCCCGCGGTGGCGGTACAGGTAGTCCACCGCCACCGCCAGGTAGTGGTTGGGGTTCATCAGGCCGCCGTCCGGGGTGACGATGCCGTGCCGGTCGGCATCCGCGTCGTTGCCGGTGGCGACCTGGTACTCCGACCGGCGCTCGATCAGCGACGCCATCGCCGCCGGCGACGAACAGTCCATGCGGATCTTCCCGTCCCAGTCCAGCGTCATGAACCGCCACGTCGGATCGGTCACCGGATTGACCACCGTCAGATCCAGTCGGTGCACCTCCGCGATCCGGCCCCAGTACGCCACCGAGGCCCCGCCCAACGGGTCCGCACCGATCCGCACACCCGCCGCCCGAACCGCGTCCAGGTCCAGCACCTGCGGCAGGTCCTCCACGTACGTGCCCAGGAAGTCGTAACGGCTCGTGGTGGCCGCCGCCAGCGCCCGCGTGTACGGCACCCTCCGCACGCCCCGCAGACCCTCACGGATCAGCTCGTTCGCTCGATCCTGGATCCACCCGGTGGCCTCCGACGAGGCCGGCCCCCCGCTCGGCGGGTTGTACTTGAATCCCCCGTCCCGCGGCGGGTTGTGCGAGGGGGTCACCACGATCCCGTCGGCCAACGCCCGGGGACTGCGGCGGTTGTGGGAGAGAATCGCGTGCGAGACCGCCGGCGTCGGCGTGTAGCCGTCGGCGCTGTCCAGCAGCACCTGCACCCCGTTGGCCGCCAGCACCTCCACCGCCGTCACCTTCGCCGGCTCCGACAAGGCGTGCGTGTCCGCCCCCAGGAACAGCGGCCCCGCGATGCCCTGCTGCTTCCGGTACTCGCAGATCGCCTGCGTGGTCGCCGCGATGTGGTCCTCGTTGAACGACACGTCCAACGACGAGCCCCGGTGCCCCGAGGTCCCGAACGCCACCCGCTGACCCACCTCCTGCGGATCCGGGTGCAGCGCGTAGTACGCCGTCACCAGCCGCGCCACGTCCACCAGGTCTCCCGGCTCGGCCAACCGGCCCGCCCGCACGTGCGTCATCCGTCCCTCACTCCCGCCACAGTCCCAGCACATCCCTTTGCCCCGTACGACCGATCGTAGCCAGAACACGCCCACACCCCACACCCGCCCGCGGGCGCCGTCACGGAGAAGGACCAACCGTGTCAATGACGTCCGGGAGCGCGTCGAACGGCGGGCGGATGCGGCGCAGGCCCCGGGCAGGGATGCACCGGGGCCTGCGATTTCGTGGCCGTCAGCCGACCATGGCGGCGAGGACGCCGCGCCAGTCCTCGCCGGGTTCGGGGCGGAGGGCGGCGGCGAGGGTCTCCGCCCGGTAGTGCCAAGGGCGTTGGAGCTCAGGATCCGCCTCGAGGCCGAGGTCGATCGTGCTGGTGGAGCCGAGCAGGCGGACGAGTTCGGTGGTGAAGTCCGCCCAGGAGACGTGGCCCGTCACGGCGTTGACGACGCGCCCGGCGGCCGGTGGGTTCTCGGTCGCGCAGGCGGCGAGAGCGCGGGCGAGGGCTGCCGAGTGCACCCAGGACACGCCGGTCCAGCCCGGGCCGTCGGGGAGGGTGATCGGCCGGCCTGCCAGGGCGGCCTGGTAGAGGGCGCCGGTGGAGCCCCAGCGGAGCTGGTCGCGCAGGCGCCGGTGGGGGCCCCAGACGATCGGGGCGCGCACGATGCTGGCAGGGCCGCGGGCGGCGTCCAGGAGCATCCGTTCGCAGTCGAGTTTGGCCCGGCCGTAGGGGCTGACCAGTTCGCCGGATGGGGCGCCTTCGGCGACGTCCGTGCCGGCGGGGCGGCCGTAGGCGTCGATGCTGCTGACGAAGACGAACGGGCCGCCACGCCAGCCGTCGACCAGCGTGCGCATCGCGGCGACGTCGGTGGCGTGGTCGGTGAAGGTGCAGGCGGCGTGGATGACGGCGTCGGCACCCTCGACGGCGCGGCGCAGGCTGTCGGGGTCGGCGAGGTCGCCCTCCGCCACCTCGGCGCCGTTCAGGGCGGGCAGGTGGGCCGACTCGGGGCGGACCAGGGCCCGAACCGGGCGGCCCTGGGCCATGAGTTCCTGGAGGACGGCGGCGCCGACCCCGCCCGTGGCGCCGGTGACCAGCACCGTGCCGGCGCGGGAGCGGGCGACCGGGGCGCCGGTGCGGGAGCGGGCGGCACGACGTTCGTCCGCGCGGGTGGCGAGGAGGGCGGCGAGGGCGTGGGGGGTGCGCTGTTCCAGGACATCGAGGCCGGTCAGCGGGAGTCCGGTCCGGGTGCGCAGGCGTTCGGCGAGCTGGACGGCGATCAGGGAGTGGCCGCCGAGGTGGAAGAAGTCGCCGTCGGCGGGCGGGGTGCCGCCGAGCAGTTCACCGAAGGCCGTGCGGACGGCCGCAAGCGGCCCGGGTCCGGCGCCGGCCTGGCGTGCGGTGCCGGGCAGGCGGCTGCGGTCGGGGGTGCCGTCGGGGTGGCAGGGCATCCGGTCCAACAGAACGACGGCGGCGGGGAGTTCAGCTGGCTGCACGGTGCCGCGCAGGCCGGCCCGGAGTTCGCCGCCGCTGGGGGCTACCGGCCCGCGCACGACGGCGTAGGCGAGCAGCGGGCCGTCCGACGGCCGGACGGCGGTGGCCTCGGCGACTCGCGGGTCAGTCAACAGCGCTGCCACGCAGGGATGTTCGGCGGCAGTGAGCCGCTCGCCGGGGAGCGCGTCGAGGCGGCGGTGCTCGTCTGCGGCGATGGCGGCGAGGAGTTCGGCGAACGCGGTGAGCAGCCGTCCTGCCGTCCGCTCGTCGAGGGCGTCCCGGTCGTGCTGGACGAGGTAGCGCGGCCGCGGGCCGTCCTCCACCAGCAGGGCGAGGCCGAACTTGGCGAGGCCGAGGTCGAGTTCGACGGTCTCGGCGTGCAGTCCGGGCAGGGTCAGGGGTTCGGCCGGGTGGACGACGTCGCAGCTCACGGCGAGCAGGGAGCTGCCGTCCGCCGTGCGCGCCGCGGCGCCGAGACGTTCGAGGACCAGGTCGAACGGGACGTCGTGGTGCTCCTGGGCGTCGAGGAGGGCGGCCTTGACGCGGGCGAGGACCTCGGTGAAGGCCGGGTCCCCCGCCACGTCGGCCCGGACGGCGAGGGTGTTGACGCCCAGGCCGACGGTGCGGCGCAGGTCGGGCCCGGCACGGTGGCCGCTGGCGCAGCCGAGGGTGAGGTCGGTCTCGCCGGAGGCGATGCGCAGGGTCGCGAAGGCGGCGGCCAGGACGACGGCGAACAGCGTGGCGCCGTGCCGGGCACCGAGGCGGCGCAGGTCGTCGAGGATACCGGGCGTGAGCGGGGCGCTGTGCAGGGCCGCGCGGCGCTCGCGTGCGCCGGGCGGGACGGGCCGCAGCAGCGAGAGGG
This sequence comes from Streptomyces kaniharaensis, assembly GCF_009569385.1. Classification (NCBI taxonomy): domain Bacteria; kingdom Bacillati; phylum Actinomycetota; class Actinomycetes; order Kitasatosporales; family Streptomycetaceae; genus Streptomyces; species Streptomyces kaniharaensis. Next base: position 219,970 of record NZ_WBOF01000006.1, on the reverse strand, counting down.
GGCGGGCACCGGCCAGGTGGGCGGCGCGGGCATCTGCGGCGGCGGTGAGTTCGGCATCGCGGGCGCGTTCGCGGCGGGCGTGGTCGGCGTACGGCAGTCCGGCGGGCGGAAGGTGGGCCGGTCGGCCGGTGCGGGCGGCCTCGTAGAGGGCGGCGAGGTCGGCGGCGAGGATCGACAGGGATCCACCGTCGACGGCGATGTGATGGATCGTCAAAAGGAACGTGTGGTCGTCCGGGGTGTGGCGGAGCAGCAGCGCGCGCAGGACCGGGCCGGTGGCGAGGTCGAACGGGCGGGACGCCTCGGCGGCGAGCAGGGCGGGGGCGTCCGGCTCGGTGGCGTCGACGACCGGGAGGGGCACCGGGGTGACCGGCGCGGCCTCCTGGTAGGGCTCGTCGCCCCGCCGGCGGTAGTGGGTGCGCAGGACGGCGTGCCGTTCGGTGAGCGCGGTGAGGGCGGTGGCGAGGGCGGCGGGGTCGAGCGGGCCGCACAGGCGGGTGGCGAGCGGGACGTTGTAGAGGGCGCCGCCCTGGCCGAGGTGGTCCATCAGCCACATCCGCTGTTGGGCGTGCGAGAGCGGGGCGGGGCCGGTGAGGCCGGCGGCGGCTGGGCGGGAGGAGGAGCTGGAGGAGGCGGAGGCGCGCCGGCGGGCGCGGCGCAGCAGGTCGGCCTGGTCGGTGGTGGTCATCGGGCATCCCCGGAGGTGTCGTGCGAGGCGCGGAGGGCGCGTTCGAGCAGGTCGGCCTGGGCGGCGACGGTCGGGTGGCCGAGGAAGTCGGCGAGCGAGAGCTCCACGCCGAGGTCCTCGCGGAGGTCGTCGACGACCCACATGGCGAGCAGCGAGTGGCCGCCCTCGGCGAGGAAGTCGGCGGCCGCGGAGGTCACCGGGTGCCCGAGGGCGCGGGCCCAGGCGTCGGCGACGGCCTGCTGGATCGGCGTGAGCTGCGCGCCCGGATCCGCCGGGCGCGTGGCCGGGCCGTCGTCGTCTGCGGCGAGTGCCCTGCGGTCGACCTTGCCGCTGGTGGTGAGCGGCAGCGCGGCCAGGACCGTCCAGGCGGTGGGCACGAGGTGGGCCGGGAGCCGTTCGGCGAGCCGGGCGCGGAGGGTGTCGGTGTGCGGGCGCGCGCCCTCGGCGGGGACGATGCAGGCGGTCAGGGCGGCGTCGGCGAGGCCGGGCCGGCGGACGACCACGGCCGCCTCGGCGACCTCGGGGAGTTGCAGCAGCGCGTGCTCGACCTCGCCCGGCTCGATCCGGAACCCGCGGACCTTGACCTGGTCGTCACCACGACCGTGGAACTCCAGGACGCCGTCCGGGCGTTGGAGCGCGAGGTCGCCGCTGCGGTAGGCCCGCCCGATGCCGGGGAGATCGCGGAAGCGCTCCGCGGTGAGCTCGGGCCGGTCGAGGTACCCGTCGGCCAGCCGGGCACCGGCGATCCACAGCTCGCCGACGGTGCCGGGCGGCACGGGTGCCAGGTGCTCGTCGAGGACGAGGGTGCGGGCGCCGCCGACGGTGCGGCCGATGGGGACCGGGCCGGTGCAGTCGGCCGGGTCGACGCGGTGCATGGTGGTGAAGGTGGTGCCCTCGGTCGGTCCGTAGCCGTTGACGAGCTCCAGCCACGGGAAGGCGCGCAGCACGGCGCCGGCGTGGTCGGGCGAGAGCACCTCGCCGCCGACGACCAGGGTGCGCAGCACGCCGAAGATCCGGGACTGGCGGGCGGCGAAGTGGTGGAAGAGCGCGGTGGTGAGGACGAGCGTGGTGACGCCGAACCGCTCGACGTCGCCCGCGAGTTCCTCGGCCGTGGGCCGGTCGGCGGTGGAGACGGCCACGGCGGCGCCGTGCGCGAGCGGGGCCCACAGCTCGACGGTCGAGGCGTCGAAGGTGACGGCGGAGTGGAACAGCACGCGGTCGCGGGGGCCGAGGGCGATCGCGTCCGGGGCCGTGATGAGGTCGGCGATGGCGCGGTGCGGGATCCGGACGCCCTTGGGCCGGCCGGTGGAGCCGGAGGTGTAGAGCAGCAGGGCGGTCGCGGCCGGGTCGACCACGTGCCGGGCGGCGCCATCAACGCTGGCACCATCGAGATCGGCGCCATCGAGATCGGCGCCTTCGAGATCGGCGCCTTCGAGGTCGGGGCCGGCGCCGCGCTCGGCGAGGACGAGGGTGTGCCCCTCGGGCAGCCCGGCCTCGGCGAGCAGGGCCTTGTCGCCGAGGGTGAGCCGGACGCCGGCATCCTCGGTCATCTCGGCGATGCGCGGGCGCGGGTAGGCCGGGTCGAGCGGGACGACGTGGCCGCCCGCGCACCAGACGGCGAGCTGGGCGACGACCAGGCGGGTCGATCGGGCGCAGAGCAGTCCGACGGCGCTGCCGGGGCCGATCCCGCGGGCGGCCAGTACGGCGGCCAACCGCGCTGCGGCGTCGCGGAGTTCGCGGTAGGTCAGGACGGTGGTGCCGTCGGTCACGGCGAGCGCTCGCGGGCGCTCCTCGGCGTGCCGGGCGATCAGGGCGGGGACGGTGTCCACAGCGGACATGACGTGGTTCCCTTCCGGGCGCCCCGGCGGCGGCCGGGGCGCCCTGATCGAGGGCTGGAGGCGGCGGTCAGACGGTGGCGGCGACGGCGGCGCGCCGCTCGTCCACCAGCCGTCCGATGGCTCGCACGTCGGGCTGGCGCAGCAGCTGGGCGGCGCGCAGCCGCACCCCGTACTCCTCCTCCAGCGCGGCGAGCAGGCGGGCGGCGGCGAGTGAATTGCCGCCCGCGTCCAGGAAGTTGTCGAGCGGGCCGAGGTCGGCGCGGCCGAGCAGGTCGCGGCTGAGCTTCAGGACGGTGCGCTCGGTGGGCGTGGCGCCGTCCTCCCCGTCGCTCGCCGTGGCGGTGGCGAGCAGGGCGGCCCGGTCGACCTTGCCGTTGGCGTCGAGCGGGAAGGTGTCGACCAGCCGGACGACCGAGGGCACGGCCTGCTCGGGCAGCCAGGGGCGGACCGCCGCGAGCAGGTCCGGGCCGGTCGGCGGCTCGGTCGGCGGCTCCGCGAGCGCGGTCTGGACGAATGCGAGCAGCCGCGAGCCGCCCGCCGCGGCCGGTTCGGCGGCGACGACCGCGCGGCGCACCCGAGCGTCGCGCTCGAACGCGGCCTCGACCTCGGCCGGCTCGATCCGCACGCCGCTGACCTTCACCTGGTCGTCGAGCCTGCCCTGGAACTCCAGCACGCCGTCGGCGCGCATCAGCACCCGGTCGCCGGTGCGGTAGACCCGGTCGCTGCCCTCGACACCGTCGGGTGCCGCGACGAACCGGCGGGCGGTGAGCTCGGGGTCGAGGTAGCCGGCAGCCAGGCCCCGTCCGCCGATCCGCAGCTCCCCGGCCCGCCCGCGCGGCACCGGCCGCCCGTCGTCGTCGGTGACCAGGACGACGGCGCCGGGGATCGGCAGGCCGATCGGCGGTGCGCCGGCGCCGTGGCCGCCGCCGGGGGCCATGGTGTGCACGGTGGTCGCCACGGTGGCCTCGGCAGGACCGTAGGCGTTGTGAATGGTGGCGGTGACGTCCGGACCGGGCGCCCGGCGCAGCCGGTCGCCGCCGACGGTCAGGTGCCGCACCGCGAGCCCGGCCGGCCAGGGACGGTCGAGGACGGGCTCGGCGAGCGGCGTGGGCAGCATCGCGACGGTGATCCCGGCCTCGCGCCACCAGTCGGTCAGGGCGCCGGAGTCCCAGCGGACCGCGTCGGGGGCGACGCTGAGCGCGGCACCGGAGGTGAGGGTGCCCCACAGCTCCCCCAGGTGCGGGTCGAAGGCCACCCCGATCAGCAGGCTGTGCCGGTCGCCGGGGCCGAGCCCGGTCAGGTCGCGGTACCAGTGCAGCAGCGCGCCGAGAGCGGGTTCGCCGACCGCGACGGCCTTGGGGGTGCCGGTGGAGCCGGAGGTGAGGACCGCGTAGTGGGTGCCCTTGGGAACGGCGACCGCGCCGCCGGGCGCGAACGCGGCGACCACCGCGCGGGCGGCGTTGGCCCCCTCCGTGGGCACGGCGAGCGCTGCGTGCTCCCCGGGGCGGTGACCGGGCGGCAGCAGGGTCGGGTCGCCGACCAGGCAGGCGGGTCGCAGCTGCTCGGCGACGGCCTGCAGCCGGCGCTCGCCGGGGCGTGGGCCGAGCGGCAGGTGGACGGCGCGGAGCTTGGCGGTCGCGAGGGTGACGGCGACCAGGGCCGCCGAGTGGTCGAGGCAGACGCCGACCAGGTCGCCCGGCCGCACCCGCTCGCGCAGGGCGTCGGCGACGGTGTCGGCGAGGCGGTCGAGTTCGGCGTAGCTCCAGGTGCGTTCGCCGTCGATGAGCGCGGGCGCGTCCGGGGAGCGGTGCGCCCAGGTGGTGAACAGGTCGAGGACCGCGCCGTCCCGGTGCGGGCGGCCGTATTCGATGCTGAGGGATTCCATCGTCGTCTCCATGGTCGACCGGCCGTCAGTTCAGGCCCATGGCCCGGGCGACGATCACCTTCTGGACCTCGGAGGTCCCCTCGATGATCGTCATCATCCGGACGTGGCGGTAGAGGAACTCCAGCGGGTGGCCGCGCACCCAGCCGGTGGCGCCGTGCACCTGGAGCGAGCGGTCCACCGCGCGGACGGCGGCCTCGGAGGCGGTGAGCTTGGCGAGTGCCGCGTTCTCCGGCGCCTCGGTGCCCGCGTCGACCAGCCGGGCGCAGGCGAGGGTGAGCAGCTTGGACGCCTCCACCTCGGCCCGGGTGGTCACCAGGTGCTCCTGGACGTGCTGGTAGTCGCCGATCGGCCGCCCGAACGCCTGCCGCTCGCGGGCGTACTCGACGCCGATGCGCAGCGCGTACTCGGCGATGCCGTTGCACGTCGCGGCGACGACGAGGCGGCCGCGGGAGAGGCTGTCGATGGCGAGGGCGGTGGCCGCGCCGATGCCCTCCTCGCCGCCGATCACGGCGTCCGGTCCGACGGTGACCCGGTCGAGCAGCAGCTCGAACAGCGGCTCGCCGGACATGCCCTCGTAGCGCTGGCCGATCCGCAGGCCGGGCTGGTCCATCGGGAGGACGAAGGCGGTGGCGCCCGCGGGGCGGCCGTCGCCGAGGTCGGTGGCGGCGACGACGAGTGCGAGGCCGGCCCGGTCCGCGTTGCTGACGAAGGTCTTGCGGCCGTTCAGCTCCCAGCTGTCGCCGGTGCGGACGGCGGTGGTGGTGAGCCGGAACGCGTCGGAGCCGGCGTGCGGTTCGGTGAGGGCGAGGCAGCGGGTCTGCTCGCCGCGCACCAGCGGCACCAGGTGGCGCTCGATCTGCTCGGGCGTGCCCTTGCGGAGCAAGGGGCTCGGGCCGTCGGAGCCGGCCAGGGCGTACGGTGCGAGCGCGCAGCCGCTGCGGCCGGCGGCGTGGTGGAGCAGCACGACGGCGGTGAACGGAATGCCGGCGCCGCCGAGCTCCTCGGGGTAGTCGCCGGCGTAGAAGCCGAGCGCGGCGGAGCGCTTGCGGACGTAGGCTCGCAGGTCGGCCGGCGGCTGGTCGGCGGTCTCGGGCAACTCGGCGGCCAGCGGGACGAGTTCGCGGCGGATGAAGCTCTCGAACGCGTCGACGATCTCGCGGTGGCCGTCTTCCAGGACGGACGAGGGGGTGGCGTTCATGCAGCCACCTCGCTTCGCTCGGCAGGGGCACTCAACCACGTGCACCTCTTGATGATTCGCTCTCCCCCGGCCTCCGGCCGGCGGTACCCCCATCGCTCGCTCACGCGGCACCTCCGGTCAGTTCGCGGGCCTGGTCGGCCAGGACGGGGTGGCGGAAGAGGGTGCGCAGCGGGGGCCGGCCGCCGAGGTGCGGTTCCAGCCAGGCGGCGAGTTGGGCGGCCAGCAAGGAGTGGCCGCCGACCTCGAAGAAGTGCGACTCGGCGGTGAACCGGTCGTGCCCGAGCACCTCGCGCCAGGCGGCGGCGACCAGTTCCTCCCCCGGGCCGTCGAAAACGGTCGCGGTCACGGGGGCCTCGGCCGGCGCGGGCGCCTCGGCGGCGATTCGGGCGAGGGCGGCGCGGTCGGGCTTGCCGCCGGGCAGGATGGGCATCGCGGGCAGGGCCGTCCAGGTGGCGGGGACGAGCCCGGCGGGCAGCCGCTGCGCGAGGGCGGCGTGCAGGACGGCCTGGTCGGGCCGCTCGGCGCCTTCCAGGAAGCCGATCAGGCGGGGGCCGTCCTCGGGGTCGGTGTGCAGGACCACCGCGCAGGAGCGGCCGCCGAGTTCGGCGGAGGCCGCGGCCTCGATCTCCTCCAGCTCGATCCGGTGGCCGCGCAGCTTGACCTGGTTGTCGGTGCGGCCGAGGAAGCGCAGCCGGCCGTCCAGGTCGCGGTAGCCGCGGTCGCCGGTGCGGTAGACCCGTCCGATGCCGGGGAGGTCGCGGAAGCGCTCCGCGGTCGGTTCGGGCAGGCCGAGGTAGCCGTCGGCCACCATGGCGCCGCCGACGGCGAGTTCGCCGACGCAGCCGGCCGGGAGCGGGCGCAGGGCGGCGTCCAGGACGTGCATCCGCACGCCGGGCAGCTCGGTGCCGAGCGGCACCTCGCGGTCGCCGTCCAGGTCGGCCGGGGCGACCTCGTGCACGGTGGAGGTGACGGTGGCCTCGGTGACGCCGTAGGCGTTGAGCACGGTGGTGGCGTCGGTCAGGCCCGCCAGCGCGCGGGCGGGCAGCCGCTCGCCGCCGAGGACGAGCAGTCGCGGTGCCCAGCGGCCGTCGGCGAGCGCCTCGCGCAGGTCCTCGCGGACGGCGAGCAGGTAGCTGGTGGGCAGGTTGGCGACGGTGACGCCGCGGGCGGCCAGGACGGCGACCAGCTCGGGCCCGGTGGGCACGTCGCGCTGCGGGACGACGAGGGCGGCGCCGGCGGCCAGCGCGGGCAGCACCTCCTCCAGTGCCACGTCGAAGGACGGGCGGGCGAACAGGAGCACCCGGTCGGCGGCGGTCAGCCCGTACCGTCCGGCGAGCGCGGCGACGTAGCCGGCCAGCGCGGGACGGCCGACGAGGACGGGCTTGGGCACGCCCGTCGAGCCGGAGGTGTGGATCACGTATGCCACGCCGTCGAGCACCGCGGCGGGCGCGGCCGCGGGGAAGGCCGGGCCGTCCAGGAGCGCGGGGGTGACGCCCTCGGCGGGCAGGGCGAGCGCGCTCTCGCGGGTGGCCAGCACCAGGGCCGGGGCCAGCCGCCCCAGCAGCAGCCCGAGCCGGGCGGCCGGGTCCTCGGTGGACAGCGGCGCGTACACGGCGCCGTGGCGCAGGCAGGCGAGCAGGGCGACGACGCCGTCCACGCCGCGCGGCAGGACGGCGGCCACCGGCTGGCCGGGCGTCACCCCGGCGGCACGCAACCGCTCGGCGAGCGCGGCGACCCGGCGGTCCAGCTCGCCGTAGGTGATCCGCTCGGTGCCGGCGATCAGGGCGAGGGCGGTGGGGTCGTGGGCGGCGGCCGGGTCGAGGGTGGCGGGCTCCGGAGCGGCTGCCGCGGCGGCGGGAGCGACGGACGCGAGGGCCGCGAGCGGAGCCTCCGGCCGGTCGAGATAGCCGCGCAGCAGCTCCAGCAGCCGCTCGGCCAGCAGGGCGGCCTCGGCCTCGCCGAAGAGGTCCGCGTCGTAGTCCCACACCAGGGTCATCCCGGCGGGGCCGTGCTTCTCGCCGACCATCCGGCGGTCGTCCGGGATCAGCACGAGGTCGAGGTCGAACCGGGTGGTGCCGGTGTTGAAGCCCTCGTACAGCAGGACCTCCAGGCCCGGCACCCGGACGTCGGGCAGCGCCGCGTCGTGCGCGCTGAACATCACGTTGAACAGCGGGTTGTCCGCGCCGGTGGTGTGCAGCCCGAGGCACCGGGTCAGCTCCTGGACCGGCAGGTCCTGGTGCGGCAGGGCGCGCAGCAGGACGTCCGTCACCTCGTCGACGGCCTCGGTGCCGGGCGCCTGCGGGTCCAGGCGCAGCCGCAGCGGCACGGTGTTGACGAACATGCCGACGGTGCCTTCGAAGCCGGCCGGGCGGTTGCCGACCGCGGTGCCGACGACGAGCTCGTCGTGGCCGCTGTGGCGGCGCAGCAGTTCGGCGAGCAGTGCGAGGAGCGTGCTGAACGGGGTGTGGCCGTCCGCCTTGCTGCGCTCGCGAAGCCGCTCGGCGAGGTCGGCGCCGATCGCCTGGCGCAGCTGCCCGCCGCGGTGGCGGCGGACGGCGCCCGGGCGGGCCAGGCCGGGCAGCGTGACCTCGCGCGGGGCGTCGGCCAACTCCCGCAGCCAGAAGGCGAGTCCGTCCTCGTCGGGGCCGGCGGCGGTGCGGGCGTGCTGCTCGTACGAGGGGGCCGACGGCAGCGCGTACGGCTCGGCGAGGACGTGGGCGCGGTAGACGGTGAACAGGTCGCGCAGCAGGATCGCGAAGGAGTGGCCGTCGTGGATCAGGTGGTGCTCGACGTGGACGAGCCGGTGGTGGTTCTCGGCGAGGCGGACCAGGTGCCAGCGCAGCAGCGGTGCCTGCGCGGTGTCCAGCGGCTCCTCGGCCTCGGCGGCGAGCAGGGCGCGGAAGGCGGCCTCCCGGTCGGCCTCGGCGGAGAGGTCGCTGGTGCGCAGGCGCGGCGGGCAGCCGTCGGCGACCCGCTGGCCGGGCAGGCCCTCCGGCCGGGCTACCAACTCCAGCCGCAGGCCCGGGTGGTGGGCGAGCACGGCGGCGAGGCCGGCCCGCAGGGCGTCCTGGTCGAGCGTGCCCCAGAGGTCGAGCGCGGCGGTGAAGTTGTAGGCGCGGCTGCCGGGCAGCATCTGCTCGTGCAGCCAGACGATCTCCTGCGATGAGGAGAGGGCGAACATGGCGACTCCCTTGTGGTGGCGGGCGTGTTCGTCGTGCTGTGGCGGCGCGGGCGTGGGGTGGTCCCGCTCCGGCCGGGTCCGGGCGCGCCGAGGGTGGTGGCGCGAACGGCGGTCGGGCGTGGGGGTGTTGGGGGATTCGGGGCTCAGGCGGCCGGGTGGAGGTGGTGGCGCAGGGCGCCGAGCAGGCCGTCGAACGCCGCCTCGGCGGTGGCGTCCGGGAAGCGCTCGCGGTCCCAGGCGAGGCGGATCAGCAGGTCGTCGCCGTGCGAGGCGGAGACGGCGAGCGGCACGGGCAGGGGGCGCCCGGCCAGGTGGATCTCCCGGCCGGGGACGCCGTCGAGCGCGAGCGGCGGGCGACGGTGCAGGTCCTCCAGGGTGAGCAGGCCGTCCAGGGCGCCGGTCCAGGGGGCACCGGCCGCGCGGGCGGCGCGCACCACCTCATCGAAGGGCGTGTCGGCGTGGTCGAGGTCGTCCCACCATGCGTCGGAGACTGCGTCCAGGTCCCTCGCCGGGTGGGCGCTCGTCTGGTGGACGAGGGTGTTGAGGAAGCAGCCGAGCGCGGTGGGCGCCCCGGGCGGGCGGCCGCCCCACGGGTAGCCGAGGGCGAGCGGAGCATCCGTCTCGTGCAGCCGGTGCGCGGCCACGGCGACGGCGTCCAGCAGGGCGGGGAAGACGGCGCTCCGGGCGGCGCCGGTGGCGGCGGGCAGCCGGTGGGTGAGCATCCCGGTGGACTGCGCGACGCTTCCTGCGGTGCCGGCCAGGCCGCCGAGCCGCTTTCCCCAGTGGGCCTGTGCGGCCGGGGTGGAGGCGGCGTCCTCGGCGGCGAGCTGGCACTCGACGGCTTCGCGGTAGGCCGCGAGGGCGTCCGGGTCGGAGGCGTGGCCGGGCTCGGCGTCCTGCGCGTACGCGTCGGCGAGTTCGGCCGTGACGGTGCCCAGCGACTGCTCGTCGCAGGCCGCGTGGTCCAGCGCGACCGCGAGCAACTCCTCGTCACCGTCCGGCTCTTCGGCGACCAGCAGGCGCAGCGCCGGTCCGTCCGCCGGCCAGTCGAGCAGGGCCTCGCGCAGCGCCTCCCGGGCCGTGCCGCCGGGGGCGACGGCCACCCGGGCGGCCTCGGCCGACGGCCCACCGACGCGCAGCACGGGCGTGGCCCGGACGCTGGTGAAGCCGCCGCACAGCGCCGGGTGCCGGGCGGCGACCGCGGCGGCGGCGCGGCGCAGCCGAGGCAGGTCGACGGTGCCGCGCGGGTAGGCGAAGAAGACGGGCACGATCTCCGGCCGGCCCAGGGGTGCGAGGCGGCGGCTGATCAGGAAGCGCCGCTGGGCGCCGGTCACGGGGAGGACGGCCCCGGGTGTGCCGGCGGCGACGGCGCGGTACCGGGCGAGGTAGGCGGCGGTGATGCCGGCCGTACTGCCGGCGGGGCGGCTGGGGGTGTTGCCGGCGGCGCTGCCGGCGGTGCTGGCGTGCACGGAACGGTCTCCGGTCTCGTATCGGTTCGGTTCAGGGCGTCGAGCTCACGGCCGCCCGGGGCGCGTCCTCGACCGGCAGCTCGCGCAGCCGGCGCAGCGGTGAGAGCAGCAGCGGCACGGGCATGAGCAGGAGGCCCGCCGCGCAGAGCCACAGCGCGGTCCGCGGCCCGGCCGCCTCCGCGACGGCGCCCCCGGCCAGCGCGCCGAGCGGCAGCGTGCCCCAGACCAGGAAGCGCATGGTGGCGTTCATCCGGCCGAGCAGTTCGGGCGGGCAGACGGCCTGGCGGAAGCTCACCTGGGCCACGTTGTACGCCACCGCGCCGAACAGCACGACCGCCGAGCCCACCCCGAACAGCAGCACACCCGCGCCGCCGCCGGACAGCGGCCACAGCACCGCGAACGGCGAGGTCACGGCGGGGGCGAGCCAGATCAGCCGGGCCTGTCCGACCGCCCGGGCCAGCCGCCCCGCGCACAGCGCGCCCGCCAGGCCGCCGACGGCGGAGGCCGACAGCAGTACCCCGATGGCGCCGGGCGGAAGGTCCAGCACGCGCACCCAGAAGACCGTCTGGACGGCCATCAGCACGGCGGAGAACAGGTTGGCCACGGCGGTGGCGGCGGCGATCGCCCGCAGCAGCGGGTGCCGGAGCACGAACCGCACGCCCTCCCCCACCTCGGCGCGCAGCGACCGTCCGGGCTGCGGTTCCGGCTGCGGCTCGGCGACCCGGATCCGGGTGAGCAGCAGCGCGGAGGCCAGGTACCCGCACGCGTCCGCGACGATCGCGAGCGGCGCGCCGAGGAGCTGGACGAGCCCGCCGCCGAGCCCCGGCCCGGCGATCTGCGCCGTGGAGCGGACGGTCTCCAGCGCCCCGTTCCCGCCGACCAGGTGCTCGCGCGGCAGGACGGACGGGAGGAAGGACTGGTGGGCGACGTCGAAGAAGACCGTCGCCACCCCGGTGACCAGCGCCACCAGGTAGAGCTGGGCCATCGTCAGCACGCCGAGCGCGGCGGCCGGCGGGATCGACCCGACGGCCAGGCAGCGCACCACGTCGGCGCGGATCAGCACGGGCAGTTTGCGCATCCGGTCCAGCCACGCCCCGGCGGGCAGGCCGACCAGCAGGAACGCCGCGGTCTCGGCGGCGGTCAGCAGGCCGACCCGGAACGGGTCGGCGTCCAGAACGACCACGGCGACCAGCGGGAGGGCGACCAGGGTCACCTGACTGCCCGTCTGGGCCGCGGCGGCGCCGGAGAGCAGGAGCCGGAAGTCACGGTGATCGAGGAGGCGACTACGGGAAGGGGTGGGCGTCTCGCTCATCTCGTTCATCAGTACGACTCTCGGTCACCGCTCCGCTACCGGGCAACCGGCGGGTCCGTTTCCGGACTAACCGAGCGCCGACCCGATCCCGCCACTCGCCCGATCTGCGTCGACGCGTCCCCGGCGCGCCCCGCCACCACACCTGCAGCACGCTGTCCAGGGGAAACCGGACCCGCGGAGCGGCCGACCGCCTGCGGCGCACCCCGTCCATACCTTCGTCCGATATTCGGACACATGCCTTCCAGCCATCGGACGGACGCGCTCAACTTGGCCGGATCGTGTGGAGCGTTGACGATCGGTCATCTCACGGTTGTGTGCGGATGATAGAGGGCCGCTCACTGCCCCAGCGTGGTCCGCAGCCGCTTCTTGTCCGGCTTGCCGACGGCCGTCAGCGGGATCTCGGGCACGAGGTGCAGGGCCTCCGGCGCGTACATCCGGCCCTTGCGCGCCGTGACGAACCCGCGGACCTCCGCGAGGTCCGGCCGGTGTCCCGCACGGCGACGACGGCGGCGTGGACGTGCTCCGCCTCCTGCCCGTCGCGGACCCCGAAGACCGCGCACCGGGCGATCGCCGGGTGGGTGAGGAGGAGGTCCTCCACCTCGGACGGGTACACGTGCCCGCCGACCACGATGATCACGTCCTTGAGCCGGTCGGCGAGGTAGAGATAGCCGTCCTCGTCGAGGTAGCCGACGTCCCCGGTGTGCAGCCAGCCGTCGCGCAGCACCTCGGCGGTGAGGTCGGGCCGCTTCCAGTACCCGGCCATGACGCCGGCCGAGCGGACGTGGATCTCGCCCTGCTCCCCCCGCGGCAGTTCCGTCCGGCCCGGGCCGGCTCGGTGCGGGCCGCGCCGGGCCGGCCCGGATAATGGCGGCATGATCGACAAGCCGCTCCGCGTCGTACTGGCCGAGGACTCCGTGATCCTCCGGGACGGGATGGTCGAACTGCTCGGCGCCCGCGGGTGCACGGTGGTCGCCACCGCCGGGACGGCCCCCGAACTGATCGCCGCCGTCGCCGAGCACCGACCGGACGTCGCCGTCGTCGACATCCGGATGCCACCCACCCACACCGACGAGGGCATTCGCGCCGCCGTCGAGATCCGGGCCGGCACGCCCGAGGTAGGCATCCTCGTCTTCTCCCAGCACGTGGAAACCGCCTGGGCCGCCCGCCTGCTCGCGGACGGCGCGGCCGGCATCGGCTACCTGCTGAAGGAACGGGTCGCCCGGACCTCGGAGTTCGTGGACGCCCTCCACCGCGTCGCGGAGGGCGGCACGGCGCTCGACCCGGACGTGGTCACCCGGCTGATGCGCGGCGGACAGCGCACCCGGGTCGGCACACTGACACCGCGTGAGCGCGAGGTACTGGAACTGATGGCCCAGGGCCACTCCAACCGGTCGATCGCCGCCCGCCTGGTGGTGTCGGAACGGGCCGTGGAGAAGCACGTGGCAGCCGTCTTCGCGAAGTTCGACCTGCCCGCGACCGACGCCGACAACCGACGGGTCAAGGCCGTCCTGACCTACCTCGCCGAGAGCAGGTAGCCGGGCAGAGGCAACCGAGTTCACAACGCGCCCCGGGGTGCGGCGCCGGCCACCGCCACGCCATCGGGCCGACGGCCCACCGCCGCAAGCCGTCCTCACGCCGAGCGAAGCGCCGCCCCCCGTAAGACGACCCCCGGCGTCACAACCTGCTCGGCAGCTCCGCCGTCACCACTGTCGGACCACCTGGCGGGCTCTCCACCCGCAACGCGCCATCCACCGCCGCGAGTCTCGCGGCCAGGCCCGAAAGCCCCGTCCCCGCTCCGAGCGAGGCGCCGCCGCGCCCGTCGTCCCGGACCGTCAGCCTGACCCGGCCGCGCGCAGCCGTCGCCGCCAGCTCGGCCGTTCGGGCGCCGCTGTGCTTGGCGACATTGGTCAGGAGCTCGGCCGCGCAGAAGTAGACGGCCCGCTCGATGGCCTCGCCGGGCCGTTCCCGCAGGTCCAGCCGAACGGTGACCGGCACAGGCGAGGTGGCGGTGAGGCCGGGCAGCGCCTCGCCGAGGCCGCCGTCGAGCGCCACCGGGTGGATGCCCCGGGTGAGCCGGCGCAGGCCCGCGATGGTGTCGTCGGTCTGACCGCGTGCCCGGCCGACCAGGCTGCGCAGCCGCTCCAGGTCCGGCGCGGTCTCGGGGACGGCGTCGAGCACGTCGTCGGCGAGGGAAAGGGTGATGGCGAGGGCCACCAACTGCGCCTGAGTGCCGTCGTGAAGGTCGCGTTCGAGCCGGCGGAGCCGGTCGGTGTTCTCGGCGAGCAGGGTGGCCCGAGCGCTCTCCAGCTCGCGAACGCGCTCCTGGGACCGGGCCGGACCCAGGAGCAGCCGGGCCAGGCCTCGGTTCGCACCGCTCAGCGCCCGCAGCGCCGCAGGCAGCACGGTCAGGACGGCGAGCCCGACCGGAGCGGAGGCCACGTCCAGCCAGCCGACCGGCCTCGGCCCGGGCTCCAGCAGCCTGATCCAGAGCCGGAAGCCGATCGCCCAGGCGCAGCCGAGCGGCAGCAGGACCGCGACGGCGAAGCCGAACGCCCCGAGCGGCAGCCGCAGCAGCAGGTAGAGCAGCGACCGCCACGCCACCGGGTCGGTCAGCCCCACCCGCCCCCGCGCGAGCATCCCGTGCGGGCGGGGCAGCGCCGGCGGCGGCGCCACCCGCTCACCGAGCAGCCGCCCGACCAGCCGCCGGTGCAGCGCACCGAGCCCGCGCGCCCCGGCCAGGGCGACGAGCACGAACGGCAGGCCCAGCACGGTGAGCGACAGCAGCGCTCCCACGTACAGCACGGCGACCGCGTACACCCCGCCGAGCACCCCGAGCGGCAACCCGAGCACCGCAAAGGCGAACTCGCCACCCCGGACGGACAGGAACCGCCCACCAGACGCCAGTGCCGGACCGACCTCACTCACCCGCACTCACCACCCGTCTGCCACAACACTCCTCTGCCACAACACTCCTCTGCCACAACACCCGAACCGATCACGACGGCGAACGACAGCCCTCCACCGGCGTCACTCACCCACGCTCACCACCCGCCACCTCCGCCGCCGAACCGCCCGTCGCCCGCAACCCCGCCCCGAGGACCGCCGGTACCGTCAGCACCATCGCGCCTGCGGCGACCCACCCGCATGCCGCACCCGGCACCACCGGCACCACCGACCCCGTCGCCGCCCGGCTGAACGCCCCCGACGCCATCGCCGCGACGCCCGCGCCGAGCAGCACCCCCACCGCGGCCGTCAGCGCAGCCTCGGCGGACAGCATCCGGAACAGTTGCCGCCGCGTCGCGCCGACCAGCCGAAGCAGTGCGAACTCACGGCGACGGTCCGCGGTCAGCGCCACCAGGGTGTTCACCGTGGACACAGCGGCGAAGCAGACCAGCATCCCCAGCTCCGCCTGGCGCAGCCAGACGTCGCCGGCCTTGGTGACGCTGGTGGCGGCGCCGGTCGCGCGTACCGCGTGCTCGGCCGTAGTCGTCATGATCAACATGGTGCCCGACAGCCCGACCAGCAGCGCAACGGGCACCACGGCGGAGGAGAGCCGACCCGCGTAGCCGCGCAGGTTGGCGTCAGCGAGCCAGCCCGCCCGGGGTGCCAGCGTGCGGATCGGCGCACCGAGCGCAGTGGCCATGACGCGCGCGGCCAGCGGCCCGAGCAGGGCCACCGCGACCAGCAGCACCAGCGAGCCGAGCAGCGCCGCCTGGCCCGCCTTGTCGAGCTCAGCGCCCGGCCTGGTCGCTGCGAGACGCAACAGCAGCACGCCGCCGGTGAGCACGCCCGCCCCGGCCAGCAGCCGCACGGCGCCCGCCCGCCCCTGGCCGGTGGTGCTCGCCGTCAGCGCGGTGGCCGGGGTGATCCGGGTGATCCGCCGGGCCGCGACGGCGGCCGCGGCGAGCCCGACGAGGAGTGCCGCGAGCAGTGCGACGGCCGTGGGCAGCGGCGTGCTGGGTATCCGGATTCCGGGCGCGGCCATCCCGCGGTGCTGAAGCGCGGCAAGGAACCAGCGTCCGCCCGAAGTTCCGGCCGCCCACCCGGGAGGGGCCACCAACAGTACGGTCACCACGACCTGGACGCGTACCAGCCGGCGCACCTGACGGGGTGTCGCCGCGATCGTCCGCAGCAGGGCCAGGTCGCGATGCTGCTGCCGCAGCGTGAAGCCGAGCGCGTTGACCACGACGAAGAACGCGACCAGCACCGCGATCTCGCCGAACGCGCCCGCGATCACCATCAGGCCCGGCCCGCCGGCCGCCGCCGCCGAACGGGCCGAGTCCGGCGCCGCGACGTCGGCGGCGAACAGCGAGCCGAACAGCGTCACCGCCGCCACCGCGAGGAACAGGGCGACCGCCAGGCCCGCGAAGGCGGCCGGTCGGCGCCGGATCTGGCCGGCGGCCAGGGACAGCGTGGCGCTCATGGCACTCACCCTCCCAGCTGGCTCAGCCGCTCGCCGACCTGGGCGGCGGTCGGCCGCACCAAATCGTCCACGAGCAGTCCGTCGGCCAGCAGCAGGACCCGGTCCGCGTACCCGGCGGCGACCGGGTCGTGGGTGACCATGACGCACGTCTGCCCGTCGTGGTCCACGCCCGCGCGCAGCAGGTCGAGGATGTCGTGCCCGGTCGCCCGGTCGAGCGCACCGGTCGGCTCGTCGGCGAACAGCACCTCCGGCCGTGCGACCAGCGCCCGGGCAATCGCCACCCGCTGCTGCTGGCCGCCCGACAGCTGCCCGGGCCGGTGCCGCTCGCGCCCGGCGAGCCCCACCCGGGCGAGCGCGTCCAGCACCCGGGCCCGGTCCGGCCGCTCCCCCGCCAGCCGCCCGGGCAGCTCGACGTTCTGCGCAACCGTCATCGCGGGCATCAGGTTGAACGCCTGGAACACGAACCCGACCCGGCTGCGCCGCAGCTCGGCGAGCCGCCGCTCGGGCAGCCGCGACACCTCGGTGCCGCCCCACCAGACCGTGCCCCCGGTGGGCCGGTCCATCCCGGCGAGGCAGTGCAGCAGCGTCGTCTTGCCGGAGCCCGAGGGCCCCATCACCGCCGTGAACGTGCCCGGTGCGAAGGCGACGGACACCCCCCGCAGTGCCCGCACCGCGGCCCCGCCCCGCCCGTACGCGCGGTGGAGCTCCTCCGCCCGGGCGGCAGCGCCCGTCCACGTCTGCGCCGTCACCACGGCGGTATCTGTCGTCATCTCAGCCATGCCCTCCATCCTGGGCAAACGGGACGCGCCGGTCGATTGTGCTGGCCCCCGAATCCGGGGTTCGGAAAACCGAACCCCGCAGGTGGTGACACCCCCTCGGCATGGTGGACCTGGCTACACCCGGGCGTCCCGGCCTGCTCTGGAAGCCCGCCCCGGACCGAGGCCCGCCAACCCGCCCAGCCGGCCGGTCCCAGCGCCCGGTGGGCCTCTACGACGGCGACGCGTTCGGCCGGCCCACGATGTCGTGGAGGCGCTGCGCGCCGAGCGCCCGGGTGTCCCCGACTCAGCGACCACAACCTGCGCTCCGGCTCCCCTGCACCTGGGCCCGCGGACACCCCGACCGCCGCGCTCGACCGGATGCCGCCGGAAGCCTTCGGCGCCGGGCTCGTCGTGACGCTACTCAACGGCCTCGACCACGTCGCGGCGCTGCGCGAGCGGTACCCGAAGCCATGAAGTCCTCGACACAGCGCGACGCCGAGGCCGGCCGCCCGATCGAACTCGACACCATCGGCGGCGCCGTCCTGCGGGCCGCCGCCCGGCACGGAATCGAGACGCCGGTGATCGCCGGGCTGGTCCGGGAACTGGGCGAGGGCCGTTGAGGGTTCGTGTGCCGGCATTCGTGCCACGGCGGAACCGCCGCACGGCAGTTCGGCGTTGGTGAGGGCGGGAGGGATACCGACATGACAACGAAGCCGTACCGCCTGACCGTCGCCGCCGTCGTCCTGCTCACGGCCGCCCCGCTGTTCACCGCCTGCAAGAACGCCGACCAGGCCCTGGACTGCGGAAAGCGGGCCATCAGCATCACCGGCGACGTCCAGGACCTGATGGACTCGGCGATCAACGTCGGCCAGATCACCGACGACAGCAAGCGCAAGCACACCCTCGACGCCCTCAGGAAGATCGGCGAGGACGTCCGCAGGATCCGCGAGAGCGGCAGCGGCGACAAGCTGGACAAGGCCACCGACAAGCTGTCCAAGGCCGTCGACAACGCCCAGAACGACATCAACAACGGAAAGCAGCCCGACCTCGGGGCGGTCGCCGGAGCGGCCGGCGAGGTGGCCACGGCCTGCGGGTCGGCCTGACGGCGGGCCGGGCGCGCGGCGGCGGGTGGCGGCCGCCCACGCCCGCCCGGCCTGTCGCTGCGCCGGGCCCGCCGCCGCACGGTAGAAGGGACACCGGGACCGCAGCCCACCCCGCAGCGCCACGGAGGCACTTGGTGAACCACCCGATCCTCACTCAGATCAAGCAGCTGCGCGCCGAGTTGGCTCCCGGCGACACCGCGCCCACGCTCGTCACGGCGCTCGCCGACGGCCGTGCCCCGCTCGGCACGCTCGCCGAACTCGCCGCCCAGCAGTACCGGATCATCACCTCCGACCGGCGCAGCCTGCTGCTCCTCGCCACCCGCTGCGCCGACCGCCCGGCCGGCGCGTGGTTCGCCACCCTCGCCGACGGCGAGAGCGCCGCGCTGCGCACCCTGCCCGCACTGGCCGCCGCGTGCGGCCTCGACCCGAGAAGCCTCGACCCGAGCGGCCCGACTCCGGACAGCCCCCCGGCCCGCCCGCCGCTGCCCGGGTGCCAGGCCTACCCCGCGTTCCTCGCCTGGCTCGCCCTGAACGCCCGCCCCGCCTCCGCCACGGTCGCCATGATCACCAACTTCGCGGCCTGGGGCGGCTACTGCGCCACCATCGGTGAGGCTCTGCGCTGCCACTACGACTTCCCGGACGAGGCGTGCGCGTTCTTCGACTTCTTCGCCCAGCCCGCCACCGCCCTGGAGCAGCAGGCCGCCGACGCCCTCGGGCCGGACCCGCTGGACGGCCCGACGCTCGCCGCCGCCCGCGAGTACGCGCTGCTGCTCCAGGCGTACGAGCACCTGTTCTGGGACACCCTCGCAGCATCTGCGGCCGACTGAGCGCGCGGCGTCCGGCGTGGTGAACGGTGCTCAGGCCTGCCAGTGCGGCTTCCCGCTGACGATCCGACAGGTGATCACCCGACCGCTCGCGTCGTGGGTGCTCCGACCGAGATCGGCGTTGCGGCAGAACTGGCCCGCTTCATAGCAGTTGCCCGCGCTGGAGCGGATCTCGCAGCCGCCTCCTCCTGAGGCCACGGTCTGCTGCGGTTCCGGGTCGGTCGGCGGTTGCGCCGTGGTGACCTTGGGTTGCGGGGCCTTGGTGGCGGGCGCCTGCGGTGCGGCCGTGGTCGGCTGCGCCGCCGGCGTGCTCGGTGCGGGCGGCGGCGTGGTGGTCGGCGGCGCGGGCGTCGGCTTCGCCGTGGCCGGTGCGGAGGTGACCACCGCCGTCGCCGAGGCCTTGGCACCGCCGTCCGCGGCCGACGGGTCGCAACCGGTCAGCGCCAGGCCGACGGTGAGGACGAGTCCGGCGACGACGGCGGCCAGGCCCGAGCGGCCACCTCGGCCGGTGCGGCGGCCCACGCGTATCCGTGAAGACATGAGGGGAGAACGCTCCGTTCCGTTGGGATGAGGCCTGCGATTCAAGCAGAACTCCCACACCATCCGTGCACAGCTTCCACACTCGTTGACGGATCGAGACCTACCGGCCGCCGCGGGTTTATCTCCCCCGACGAGCCGTCAGCCCGCCAGCCGGCCCACGTCATCGCCTCCACCGCCGAACCGTCCAGGTCGGCCGGCCCGGTGCCGCGAACGGCCGGCGCCGAGGGCTGGATCCGGAACGGCAGCCGCTCCGCGGTCCGTGCCTCGGCGATCGGCGCGGGCCGCGGCGGCGGCGCGGCCAATGCGAGAAGGAGGTGCCGATGAGAAACGATCGTGGTGGTGGCGGTGTCCACACAGGCCTTCGGACGTGTATGCGCGTGTGCACACTCCGGGCACTTGCGTGCACGCGCACGCGAATCGCGATGCGGACTGGCAGGGTCGCTCGGGCCACCACACCGGTTCCCGGTGGTCAAGTTTTCATCCTCTTATGGGCGCGCCGCCCCGAAGAGCGTGATCATGGGCGTATGCAGTTCCGGCACGGCAACCGAGCAGAGGACACCCCGCCCGCTACGACCGAGGCCCGGTCCATGGCGGCAGCGGCGGCCCTAGCCGCGAGCCACGGCGCGATGACCGAGAGCGACAGCCCTTATCTGCTTCGCGACGTCCTCACCGCCGCCCCGGTGGGGGTGGCACTGCTCGACGACCGGTTGCGGTGGCAGTACGCCAACGACGCGTTCACCGAGGTCACCGGCCTGCGCCGCGCCGACCTGCTGGGCCGCCCCGCCGAGGGCACCGCCTTCGCGGGCACCGCCGCCACCCTGCGCCAGGTGCTCACCGACGGCCACGACCGCGAACACGTCACCGGCGACCCCGGTGCCCCGGGCGCTCCAGTGCCGCCCGGCCTGCGCGTGCGATACCGGCCGCTGGAGCGCGCCGGGCGGACCACCGGGGTGGTCGTCGTCGTCCTCGACGACCCCGCCGCCCGGGAGCAGCTCCGCGAACTGGAACAGGCCCGCGCGCGCCTGGCCCTCCTGGACTCCGCCGCCGAGCGCATCGGTACCACCCTCGACGTCGACACCACCTGCGCCGAGCTCGCGGCCTTCAGCGTCCCCGGACTCGCCGAACTCGTCACCGTCGACGTCCTGCCACCGGAGGCCACCGCCATCCGCACCGGCCGCGCCGGCGCCCAGCGCCTGCACCGGGCCGCCGCCGAATCCGTCCCCGCGCTGCACACCGCCCTCGCCGAACTGGCCCGCCCCGGCGAGTCCGTACGCCACCACGAGGGCTCCGCGGGCGCACGCAGCCTCGCTGGCGGTATCGCCGTCCTCGCCGACGGGAGCGAGTACGCCGACGGCCTCGCCTCGATGCTCGTCCTGCCGCTCGCCGCCCGGGGCCGGGTCATCGGCCTGCTCACCCTGGGCCGAACCGCCGCCGTCCCCGCCTTCGCCCAGGACGAGGCCGACCTGCTCGGCGACCTCGCCGCCCGGGCCGCCACCAGCATCGACAACGCCCGCCGCTTCACCCGCTCCCAGGGCATCGCGCTCGAACTCCAGCGGGCCCTGCTCAGCGAACCCGGCAACCCGCACCAGAACCTCGAGCTCGCCTCCCGCTACCTGCCCTCCGGCACCGCCTCGGTGGTCGGCGGCGACTGGTACGAGACGGTCCGGCTGCCGTTCGGCCGCACGCTGCTGGTGATGGGCGACGTCATGGGCCACGGGGTCGAGGCGGCCGTCGACATGAGCAACTACCGCTCGACGCTGCGCGACGTCGCCGGTATGGACCTGCCGCCGCACCGCATCCTGCGCCAGCTCGACAACGTCATCTCCGCGAACGAGTCGGCCCGCCCCGCCACCTGCCTGCTGGTCCTCGCCGACCCGGGCCGAGGCCGCTGGACCCTCTCCAGCGCGGGCCACCTCCCGCCCGCGCTCATCGCGCCCGGCCGCCCCACCGAACTCCTGCGCGTTCCCACCGCGCCCCCGCTCGGCACCGGCCTCGGCGGCTACGAGCAGATCACCCACCCGCTGAAACCGGGCCAGACCCTGCTCCTCTACACCGACGGCCTGGTCGAACGCCGCGACGAGGACATCGACGCCTCCCTCGCCCGCCTCGCCGCGATCCAGCTCCCCGCCGAGGGCGAGCTCGACGACCTCCTCGACGCCGTCCTCCACGCCCTCACCCCCGCCGCCGCGGAGGACGACATCGCTCTCCTGGCCGCCCGCCCCCGCGCACGCTAGAGCCAGCCCTGCCCGTCACGCCCCGGCGAGCGCCCGGGCCGTCACCTGCGGCGACCGAAGATCCGCTTCGCGGCGTAAATGATGCCGACGATCAGCAGCACGATGAACAGAATGATCAGGATGATCACGACCAGCAGGAACTTGCCGAGCTTGGCGAAGAACCCCGACTTCTTCTTCTGCTGTTGCTGCACCGCCAGGTGCGCCGCGGGCGCGGCCTGCGCGACCGGCCGGGCCTGCTCGCCCTGAGCCGCGACGATCGAGGCGGGGGCGCCACCGGTCGTGGCGGCGGCCACCGCCGCCGGCCGGGGTGCGGCCACCGCGGTCGCGCTCGACGCCGCGGCGGTGAGGCCGGCGGTGGCCAGCAGTGCCACCAGGGCTCCGGCTATCGAACGTGCGATCCGGTGAGTCATCGTGCTCCTCGTACTGGTCCGGAGCGGCGCCGATGGACCGGCCGATCAGATCTGCCTGCCTGACCAGCTGGTTTTCTCACCGACGCCTAGTATGCTCCACTGAAGTTCTACAGTGGTGTAAAAGTTTAGCGACGGGCCTCGCCGGGTTCGGCTCCGGCCCCGGCCACGCGCGCCCGCCGCTCCGACGGGGTCTCGTGGCAACTGTGGAGGATGACGACGTGGCTGGTCGCAGGGGTTCCCCCGGAGCCGAAAAAACGCCGACCCGGGCGGAGGTGCGACGCGCCAAACCCAAGGCCGGGCGCAGCACCAAGCAGAAGGTGCTCTGGGTGACCGCCGGCGGTACGGCCCTGCTCATGCTGGGCGCCGGCGCCGTCTACTACAAGCTGAACAGCAACATCACGACCTTCGACCGCGACGCCGTCAGCAAGGACCGCCCGGCCGCCGCGCCGCCCGACGCGCAGGGACGCACCCCGGTCAACATCCTGCTGATCGGCTCGGACAGCCGGGGCAACGGCAACAGCGACCTCGGCGGCGGCGGGGACGGCGGCGCCCGCTCCGACACCGCGATCCTGCTGCACGTCTACGCCGACCACAAGCACGCGGCCGGCATCTCGATCCCGCGCGACTCCCTGGTCACCATCCCGCCGTGCAAGCTCCCGAACGGCAAGTGGACCAAGGAGCAGACCAATGTGATGTTCAACAGCGCCTTCTCGGTGGGCGACACCGAGCAGGGCAACCCGGCCTGCACCCAGAACGCCGTCGAGAAGCTCACCAACCTGCGCGTCGACCACACCATCGTCGTCGACTTCAGCGGCTTCGCCGCGATGACCAAGGCGGTCGGCGGCGTCGAGGTCTGCCTGCCGAACGACATCCACGAGGGCGACCTCAACCCCAACCTGGGCCACAAGGGCAAACTGCTCTTCGCCAAGGGCAAGCAGAAGGTCGAGGGCCAGTCCGCGCTCGACTTCGTGCGCGTCCGCCACGGCATCGGCGACGGCTCCGACATCGGCCGCACCAAGCGCCAGCAGGCCTTCCTCTCCTCCCTCATCAAGGAGGTCAAGTCCCGCGGCATGGACCCGACCACGCTGCTGCCGCTCGCCGACGCGGCCACCAAGGCGCTGACCGTCGACCCCGACCTCGGATCGGCCGCCAAACTGCTCGCCTTCGCCACGTCGATCAAGGACGTCGACCTGCACGACGTCAAGTTCGTAACCACCCCCTGGCGTTACGAGGGCGCGCGCGTCGCCCTGCTCCACCCCGACGTCGACCAGCTGTGGGCCGCGCTCAGGGCCGATCGCACGCTGGACGGTCAGGACGCGAGCGCCCCGGGCGGCGCGGCCACCGATCCCGCCGCCCCGGCCGCGACGACCGCACCGGCGGGCGCCCCCACCACCGCGGCGGCCGCCGAGTCGCCTGCCCGGGCCGCCGACGTCAGGACGCCGGTCGCCATCCTCAACGGCACCACAGCGGCCGGTCTCGGCGGCAAGGCCGCGGAGACCCTCAAGGGTGCCGGCTACACCGTCGGCACGATAGGCAACGCCGGCGGCAAGGCCCGGGCCACCACCGTGGTCGAGTACGGCACCGGCGAGCGGGCCGGCGCCGAGGCGGTCGCCAAGCTCTTCCCGGGCGCCACCGTCCAGCCCGGCGGCAAGGGCTTGAGCGTCGTGCTCGGCCACGACTTCGCCGCCGCCTCGGCCACCACCCCGCCGAGCGGCGCGGCACCCACCGCCCCCGCGCCGCTGCCGACCAGCGTCAGCAACACCGCGCGCTCGGCCGACGAGGACCCCTGCGCCAACATCTCCTACGGCTGATCCCCCCACACCACACTTTCAAAGGGAGCGCGCCCCCTGGCCGGAACCCGGGGGCGCTCCTCCGGTGGAAATGCCTCAGCGCCGGGTACCGCACGACGGGCAGAACGCGGCGCCCTCGGGCACGTCCTTGTGGCACTGCACGCACTGCACCGGCTGCGCGAGCCGGTGGCCGCAGCCCGGGCAGAACGGCGTGCCGTGCGTCTCCGTCTGGCACTGCGGGCAGACCAGTTGGCGCGGTGTCTGCACGTCGAACTCGGCACCGGACTGCTGGCCGACGTTGTAGGCGCGCTCGGAGACCATGTCGTTGAGCCCGCGCCGCTGCGCCGCCATCGCCTCGGCCGCCGTGTCCGGGGCGCAGTTGTGGCACAGGCCCTGGCCCGGGTCGAAGCACCGGCCGCAGACGTAGGAGGTGCACCGCGCGCAACGGTTGAAGTGCGACTGGGCGTTGGAGATCGCGCGCTGGAACGCGGCGTCGCGCGCGCCGCCCCAGGTGTGGCCGGCCAGGCCGTCCGCGGCACTGCTGAGGGTGTTGGCGTTGCCACCGATGAGGTTCCAGGCGGCGTTGACGCCCTTGCCGATCCACCCGGCCACCTGGCCCGTGGTGAACGCCTCGAACGGCGACCGCCAGGTGTCGGAGCAGCGCGAGCAGTAGAACTCGAACTGGAAGCCCGCTCCGGTCCCGTGCTGCTCGCAGAGGTCGCGGTAGTTGTTGCTGAAGTAGATCTCGGAACTCACGTCGTCCCCGGTCGCTGAAGTGGCATGTCGGCGGTCCTCCCGGCGGCGGCCGCGCCGGGAGGGACGTTCGCATGGACCGACCCGGTTCCGCCAGACCCTGTGCCGTTTTTCAGTGCCCCGGCATCGACCTTCAGAGCCCCGCGACCGGCAGCAGGACCACCCGGGCCGGGTCGAACGGCTCCCAGCGGGCCGGGCGCCCGGTCCGGGTCAGCCGCAGCCGGCACCACCGGTCCCCGCCCGTGTCCTGCCACCACCCGCTGATCCGGCCGAGCGCCCAGGACCCGTCCGCGAGGTGCACCTCGACCGGCTGGTAGACCCACTGGACGTCCGAGTCCGCTGGTTCCCCGCCGTCCGCAGGACTGCGCCGACTCTCCACCACGGTTCCGCCTCCGACCCGGACATGGCCGGCGGCCTCCCCGAGTCGGGAGCCACGCGGCCAGGCGTGCAGCTCACCCGGAACTCTACAGGCGTGTAGAGGGGTGCGGGCGGAGTCCGGCACAAGCCCCTGCGGCGCGGCCTCAGCTCCGCGGCGCGGCCTCAGCTCCGCGGCGGGCCCGGCGACGGCGCCGCCACAGGGTCAGCGGCACGGCCGCGGCCAGCGCCGCGGCACCCGGGCCCGACGGCGCCTCCGGCAGGGACGGCGCGGCGAGCCTCTTCTGGTCGAAGGTGTCCGGCACCGGCAGGGTGTCCCAGCGCGAGATCGGCCACGCGACCACGAAGGCCCGGCCGACGACGTTGTCCACCGGGACGAAGCCGTCACCCGTCTCGTTGTGGTGCGGCCGGGAGTCGCGCGAGTTGTTCCGGTGGTCGCCCATCACCCACAGGTGGTCCTCGGGGACGACGACGGTGCCGACCGGGTCGTTGTCGCAGGGCGTCGACCCGGGGTAGAGGTACGGCTCGTCGAGCACGACGCCGTTCACCTTCAGCGGGCTGCCCTTCTTGCACTCGACGGTGTCCCCGCCGACCGCGATCACTCGCTTGATCAGGTCCTTCTCGTCCGCCGAGGGCATCAGGCCGACCGCACTCAGCGCCGTCTGGATCGCGCCCGTCACCCCGT
Source organism: Streptomyces kaniharaensis (assembly GCF_009569385.1). Lineage (NCBI taxonomy): Bacteria > Bacillati > Actinomycetota > Actinomycetes > Kitasatosporales > Streptomycetaceae > Streptomyces > Streptomyces kaniharaensis. Next base: position 194,507 of record NZ_WBOF01000006.1, on the reverse strand, counting down.
CGTCCGACCGCTTCGGCGCCCCCTCCAGCCAGCCGCCCGGGTCGCGGAAGACGACCACCTCGCCGCGCTCGGGCTTCGCGCCGAACCAGGGGGTGAACTTGTCGACCAGCACCCGGTCGCCCACCGCGAGCGTCTGTTCCATCGAGCCGGACGGGATCGAGAAGGCCTGGACGAAGAAGGTCTTGATGCCGAGTGAGAGCAAAAGGGCGATCACGAGGAGAATCGGCAACTCCTGCCAGAACGGACGCTTCTTCTTCTCCTTGCCGTCAGCGCCCTTGCTGTCAGCACTACTTCCGTCAGTGCCCGTCGAATCCGCGGACTTCCCGTCGGCTGACTCCCCGTCGACGATGGTGCCGTCTGCTCCGGCCCCACCGCTGTCACCGGTCCCCGTGCTCTGCTCGACACTCATCTCCTCGGCCCCTCCCGAACGGCCTGGCGGGGGCTCCGCATCGGAAACCCCGCAGTCAGGAAACGAACCTACCGAACAGAGGTTCCCGGGCGGGCACGGACGTGGATCCGCTCGCCCTGCGGACCGAACAGGCTGAGGAACTCCACCGGCTGCGAGCCGGCGTTGCCGAAGGCGTGCGGGGTGCGGGTGTCGAACTCGGCCGCCTCCCCCGCGGCCAGCACCAGGTCGTGCGTCCCGAGCATCAGCCGCAGCCGGCCGGACAGCACGTACAGCCACTCGTAGCCCTCGTGCACCTTCAACTCCGGCTCGGGCCCGGCGCCGTGCCCCGGCGGCATGATGTGCTTGTAGGCGTGCATGCCGCCGAGGTGGCGGGTGAGTGGCACGATCGTCTGACCGTTCCTGGTCACCGGGCGCGGATGGATCCGCGGGTCGCCGGTGGCCGGGGCGCCGACCAGTTCGTCCAGCGGCACCCGGTACTCCCGGGCCAGCGGCAGCAGCAGTTCCAGGGTCGGCTTGCGCTGCCCGGACTCCAGCCGGGAGAGGGTGCTGAGCGAGATCCCGGTGGCGGCGGCCAGTTTGGCGAGCGTGGTGCCGCGCTCGCGCCGCAGCGCCCGCAGTCGGGGCCCCACCGTGTTCAGGACGTTCTCGAAGTCTGCGTCGTCGGCCATACCCGCCATTCGCCGACGCGGCAAGGGTGTTTGTCAAACCGGCACACTCGGGGCCTCGAAACCGACCCGACGCCGAGAATGAGCTTGGACGGTCATAGGGGGCCCGGTGACGGCTCGTTGGCGGTTTCTAGTGGTCGTTGCAACACGTGGTCGGTTGTCTAGGCCGCGAGGAGTTTAGCCAGACGCTCGGCTGGGGTTTCCCAGCCGAGCGTTTTGCGTGGGCGGCGGTTGAGCTGGTCGGCGACGGCGGCCAGGTGCTCGGGCGTGTGGACCGACAGGTCGGTGCCCTTGGGGAAGTACTGCCGCAGCAGGCCGTTCGTGTTCTCGTTGGAGCCGCGCTGCCAGGGACTGGCCGGGTCGCAGAAGTAGACCGGGATGTCGGTGGCCAGGCTGAACTCCGCGTGCCTGGCCATCTCGCTGCCCTGGTCCCAGGTCAGGGACCGCTTCAGCTGGACCGGGAGTGTCCGGGCGGTGGCCACTAGGGCGTCGCGGACGGTCTCGGCGGTGTGGTCGCCGGGCAGGTGCAGCAGCATCACGTAGCGGGTCGAACGCTCGACCAGGGTGCCGATCGCGGACTTGTGCTCCTTGCCGAGGATCAGATCGCCCTCCCAGTGGCCGGGGACGGCCCGGTCCTCGGCCTCGGCGGGGCGCTCGCTGATCATGACCATCGGGTCGGTGAAGCGGGAACGCCGGCAGTTGGCCTGCCGCTGGGGCCTGCGGCGGGCCCGGCCTGAGCGCAGGGCACCGGCGAGCTCGCGCCGCAGCTCGCCTCGGCCCTGGACGTAGAGCGCCTGGTAGACGGTCTCGTGGACCACGTGCATCTCCGGCCGGTCGGGGAACTGTCGACGTAGAGCGTGGCAGATCTGCTCCGGGCTCCACTGCTCGTCCAGCATCGCCTGGACGGCGGCGTGCAGCTCGGGGTTCTCGGTGATCTTGCGGGCCTTGGGGCGGGGCCGGCGAGCGTCCGCCCTGGCCTGGGCGGCGTGCGGACGGTAGTGCCACTGCCCGCGAGTGCCCTCGGTGCGGTTGCGGCGGATCTCCCGGCTGATGGTGGACGGACTGCGGCCCAGCTCCGCGGCGATGGCCCGCACGGTGGCCTTCTCCCGCAGCCGGTCGGCGATGTGGATCCGCTCGTCCTCGCTCAGATACCGGGAGACACCGGAAGGCGGCACCACCATGCGAATCGGTGGTGCCGCCTTCTGCCGCTGCTCGGCTCCGCGGCCGTGACGCCACTTCTGGCCGGTCCGGCGGGCGATGCCGACGATCCGGCACGCCTCGGTGTTCGTGTAGCCCTGCTGCATGAGCCGGGAGTATGCCTCCCGTTCCCGGCGCAGCTTCACAGGCCCCTGGGCCGTCCGGTCCTTGCGGATCTCGAAGTCCAATGCATCCCCTGAACTGGGGTGTTGCCACGACTCCTAGAACCCAAGGTTCGCCACCGGGCCCTTGCGATCTACCGGTACTCGCGCAGCCGCGGGCGTACTCCGAGCGCGGTGAGAGCGAGTGCCACCGCCAGCGCACCCACCGCCAGGCCTGCGGTGGTGCCGTCGAGGTCGCTGTCGGTGGCGGCGATGGCCTCGTCCATCGCCCGGCCGTTGACCGCGATGGTGTCCCCCATCGCCTTGCTCAGCTGGTCGAAGTCGTAGTTGGACTGGCCCGGCGCCAGCCCGGTGTTGAGGGTCACCGCCTCCTTCAGCTTTCCGTCGTTGCGCAGATCGCGGATCTTGCGGTCGTCCTGCTGGTAGGCCTGGAAGGCTGCCAGCACCCGCTCGGCGGCCTCCTGCTCGCCACGGAAGGTGACGTTGCGCAGTTCCGTCCCGAGATACCCGCCGAACGGCACCGAGCGGTCGGCACGGTGCCTGTCGACGGCCGACGCCAGCTGGCCGTTGTACCCGGCGACGGTGGCGCCGTCGAAGCGGACGATCGCCTGCGTCTTGTCGAGGAAGCTCTGCTCGTAGGCGACCGCGCGGGCCGGGTCGGTGAGGTAGCGGCTCTCGTCGGCGTTCATGTCGAACGCGACGGCGCGGGCGCGGCTGAGCGCGATCACCGAGTCGTAGGCGTTGCTCTTGGCGGTCACCAGGTGGTCGTCGGCCCGTGACACCAGGTCCAGGCCGATCACGAGGACGATGCCGGTGAGCAGGGTGACGGCGGCCAGCGCCGGGTTGACTACGCGCCGGTAGCGCAGGGCGAGGGCCCGCTGGAGCCCCAGCAGGGCGGCGAGCGCGAACACGCCCACGGCGGCCAGCTGCCACCAGCCGCTGTCCAGGTCGGCGCGCTGCCGGGTGTAGACGCGGTCGACGGTGTCCTCGCTGGCGTGGGTGACCTGGTCGGCCGCCGGCAGCAGCTGCTGGCGCAGCAGGTCGGTGGCCTGCCGGTAGGCCGCCAGGGCGTCCTCGGAGGGCTTCCCGGCCGGGGCCTTGGCCTGCTCCTCCAACAGCTGGGCGCGGGCCACCAGGGCCTCGTAGCTGCCGAGCTGGCCGAGCACGCGCTGGACGGCGCGCTGCTCGCCCGGGTCGTCGGCGGCGGCCTGGGCGGCCTGCTGGAGGTCGTCGTCGGCCTGCGCGCGGCGCTGCTCGTAGGTGTCCAGCGTGGTCCTGCGCATGGCGGCGAGGTCGGGATCCGCCCCGACCAGCAGCAGGTTGGCGGCCTGGGCGTCCATGTCGCTGAGCGCGAAGTAGAGGTCGGCGGCACGGGTCGCCTGCGGGGCGGCACGATGGCCGATGGTGTCGGTGCCGTCGCGGACGCCGCCGAGGACGGTGGTGGCGGTCGCGCCGAGGCCGACCAGGGTGGCGAGGCTCAGTGCGGTGAGGCCGCGGACGAGGCGCGGCGTGGTCCAGTAGGCGCTGCTGCCGACCTGGCGCACGCCCTCCTTGAGGCGGATGGCGAGGCCCGCCGGAAGGGGGTGCGGGAGCTGTGCTCCGGCGGGCCGTGGTGGGGCCGGATCGGCTCCTGATGAAGGCGCCTCCGACGTGGCTGTTCCGCTGGTAGCCGCCGTGGTCATGACCGCTTGTCCCTCTCCCCCGTTGCACGGTCCGCTCGGGCTTCGTCGTGACGCCGTGGCAGAACCGTTTCTCTTCGCCCGACGACGCTATTCCTGCGTCGTCGTCGATCAGACGCCTTCTGACGTCTCCTTGACACGGCCGGGCGCCGATCTTGACGAGTTCTTAGCGCACCGTTCCTCGGGCGTTGCGTCGCTGGTACTGCCTCTCTGACGCCGCTGCGTCTCGGTGTCCGGCGATGCCTTTGGTCAGGAGGCCGTCAGCTCTCTCCGGCCTTCCCAGTGTCAGTAGGCGAACCGTGGCGTGTGTTCGTGGAAGCAGAGCGATTACGACGGGCCCGACGCGCAACTACGCTACGTGTCATGACTTCTTCGGAGACGGCCCCCGGGCGGGGCACGGCGGTGGTGATCGGCGGCGGGCTGGCCGGGACGGTGGCGGCGTGGGCCCTGCGCGGATATGCCGAGCGCATCGTGGTGGTGGAGCGGGACCGCTATCCGGCGGAGCTGGCGTTCCGGGCCGGGGTGCCGCAGGGGCGGCACGCGCACCTGGTGCTGGAGGCGGGGCACCGGGCCCTGGAGGAGCTGATGCCCGGCATCAAGCAGGAGTTGACGGATGCGGGCGCCACCAAGGTCGCCGTTTCGGGTGACCTGCGCTGGCTCAGCTCGGCGGGGTGGATGGCGGACTACCCAGCGCAGATGGCCTTCCTCTCGTGCACCCGGCCGGTGCTGGACAGGACCGTCCTCGACCGCGTCCGCACCGAGCCGTCGATCGAGTTCCTGGAAGGCACCGACGTGGTCGGGCTGCTCGGCTCGGCCCGCACGGTGACCGGTGTCAAGGTCCGCGAACGCGGTCCGGAGCGCGGCGAAGTCCGCGAGATCCCGGCAGAGTTGGTGGTGGACGCGGCCGGACGCTCGACCCCGATCGCGGGCTGGCTGGCCGAGCTCGGCTGCCCGCCGGTGCCCGAGGAACGGGTGGACGCGGGTGTCGCTTACGCCTCCCGGCTGTTCCACCGCCCGGCCGGCGCGGACCTCGGATGCAAGGCGATCTACCTGCAGACCAAGGCCCCGGACGCCCCCCACCTGGGCGTGCTGCTCCCGGTCGAGGGCGACCGCTGGATCGTCAGCGTGGCCGGCATGCGCGGCGCCGAACCCGAACCGGGCGAGGCCGGGTTCGACCGGCAGCTCGCGCTGCTGCGCGACCCGAGCATCCGCGAGGCCCTGCTCGACGCCGAGCCCGCGAGCGAGGTACGCGGCTTCGTCCCCGGCCCGGGCGTGCGGCGCCACTACGAGCGCCGATCCCCCGAGGGACTGGTCGCCGTCGGCGACGCCTCGTGCACCTTCAACCCCGTGTACGGCCAGGGCATCACCGTCTCCCTGCTGAACGCCCAGGTCCTGCGCCGCGCGGCGCTGCGGCACGGCGGCATCGGCCACGCCACCGCCCGGGACGCCCGGCGCGCGGTCGCGGCGGTGTCGAAGAACCCGTGGGTGATGTCCTGCACCGAGGACGTCCGCTTCGCCGCGACCACCGGCGGCCCGTCCGGCGCCATGCTCAAGGTGCAGCACGCCTTCCTGGACAAAGTCCTCGCGGCCGCCACCCACGACACGGCGGTGGCCGCGGCCTTCCACGAGGTGATGTCCCTGGTCGCCCCGCCGACCCTGCTGTTCCGCCCGACGATGCTCGGGGCGATCCTGCGCGGCTGACCCGCATCCGGGGAATGCGGTGCGCGGTACACGGTCGAGGGCGAGACGTACGCGATCGAGCGTGGGAGGTTCGCGGTCTAGGGTGCGAGATGCGCGGCGACGTACGGGACGGCGACCTGCTCCAGGCCTCGCCGGCCGAAGGCCGGGTGGACGTTGACCTCGAAGACCACGCCACCGCTCTCGGCCGCGAGGTCGACGCCGGCCAGCGGCAACCCGAGGGACTTGGCTGCGGCTACCGCCAACTCGCCCAGGCCCGATGGCAGTTCGTCGATGTGGAGCATGATGCAGGCGGCGCCCCGGGACTCGTTGCACGGCGCGTCGGGGTCCGGCTGGACGTGTTCCACCGCGCGGACGACCCGGCCGCCGAGCACCACCACCCGGTACTGGTGCCGGCGACCGTCCGCGGTGAAGTTCCGGGCGTCCCGGGCGATCAGCCAGTCCGCTCCGTAGTCGGCGTAGTGCCGTGCGGCGGCGGCGAGTTGGGCGCGGGTGGTGACATGAAAGACGTCGTCGCCGCCCATGCCCACGCAGGGCCGGGCCCAGACGTCGCCGCCGAGCCGCTCGAAGGCCTCGGCGGCGGCTTCCGGGCTCGGGCCGGAGAGCGTGATCGTGGGCATGTGCGGGATGCCGTCGCGGGTGAAGCACGCGACCGTCACGTCCTTCTCGGTAGCCGCCCGCCAGGCCCGGGCGTCGGCGCCGAGCGAGCGGACGCCGTGCGCGCGCAGCAGCCGTTGGCAGTGCGCGAACGCGCGGCGCCGGTGCGGCGGGATCTCGTAGACCACCACCGTGTCCGTGGTCACGACGTGGCCGTCGGCCTCCAGCCGCACTCCGCCGGCGCCGCCGGCCTCGATCCGGCCGGTGCCGGGAGGCAGGTCGGCGCCGGCGGTCATGAAGTGCCGGGCGTCGAGCAGGACGGGCGCCCCACCGGTGACGGTCCGTACGGCCGTGGCCATCACCTCCCGGCTGCCCTCAATCGAGCTGTGATCGGTCAGAAGCACAAGGTCGCGTCGGCCCATGCGCACCATGGAAGCGATCGGCCCGCGCCCCGACAAGACAGCTCCGTGCGCCACCACGGCGCTCCCGTGGCCGAAACCACGCCGTCGATCCGAACCGTCAGTTCGCGCCGCCGATCCGTGCCGTAGCCCGCACCGTCGGTCCGGGCGTCGGATCCGGGCCGTTAACTCCGATGCGGATGCTCCGCATGCCCCGCTACCCTCGCCGCATGTCTACGCCCCGAATTTCCTAGCGACGGACCCACCTTCACGCCACCCGTGTGTCCATTCGCTGTTTCGGAGCGTTATCCCGTGATCACCACCCATGGTGTCGACGTGCGCGTCGGCGCCCGACTCCTCCTGTCCGACGTCAGCCTGCACATCGCCCCCGGCGACCGGATCGGCCTGGTCGGCCGCAACGGTGCCGGCAAGACCACCCTGCTCGCCACCCTCGCGGGGCAGTTGGCGCCCGCGGCCGGGACGGTCACCCGCACCGGCGCCGTCGGCTACCTCCCGCAGGACTCCCGGGCCGCCGACCCGGCCGTCACCGTCACCGACCGCATCCTGTCCGCCCGCGGCCTGGACGCCGCCGTCCGCGCGCTGCGGGCCGCCGAGGAGGCGATGACGGGGGCGGACAGCCCGGCCGCCGAGCGCCGCGCGATGGACGCGTACGTGCGGGCCGAGGCCGCGTTCCAGTCCCGCGGCGGCTACGCGGCGGAGGCCGAGGCCGCCCGGGTCGCGGGCGGGCTCGGGCTGCCCGCCCGGGTCATGGACGGCCCCGTCGGCGCGCTGTCCGGCGGCCAGCGGCGCCGGGTCGAGCTGGCCCGGATCCTGTTCGCCGACCACGGCACCCTGCTGCTCGACGAACCCACCAACCACCTGGACGCGGACTCGGTCCTCTGGCTGCGGGGCTTCCTCGCCGGTCACCCGGGCGGGCTCGTGCTGATCAGCCACGACGTCGACCTGCTCTCCGACACCCTCAACCGGGTCTTTCACCTCGACCCGCAGCGCGGCGCGATCGACGTCCACAACACCGGTTGGCAGGCCTACCTCGCACAGCGCGAGGCCGACGAGCGCCGCCGCACCCGCGAGCGGGCCAACGCGGAGCGCAAGGCCGCCGCCCTCAACGCCCAGGCCGACAAGATGCGGGCCAACGTCGCCACCGCGACCGCCGCCCGCAGCATGGCGCGGCGCGCCGGCCGGATGCTCTCCGAGCTGGAGCCCGTCCGGCGCGCCGAGCGCACCGCACGGATCCGGCTGCCCGAGCCCGCGCCCTGCGGCCGGATGCCGCTGGGCGCGATCAGCCTCACCAAGGCGTACGCGGGCCGGCCCGTCCTCACCGGACTCGACCTCGCCGTCGACCGGGGCACCCGGCTGGTGATCCTCGGCGTCAACGGCGCCGGCAAGACCACCCTGCTGCGGATCCTGGCCGGCCACGCGAGGCCGGACACCGGGCGGGTCGTCCCCGGGCCCGGGCTGCGGCTCGGCTACTTCGCACAGGAGCACGACACGCTCGACCCCGCGCGCACCGTCCGGGAGAACCTCGCCCAGGCCGCACCCGGCCTCACCGACGGCGAACTGCGGCACGTCCTCGGCGCGTTCCTGTTCCGTGGCGACGACGCAGACAAGCCGGCCGGCGTCCTGTCGGGCGGCGAGAAGACCCGGCTGGCGCTGGCCGGACTCGTCCACTCCGGCGCCAACGTCCTGCTCCTCGACGAACCCACCAACAATCTCGACCCGGCCTCCCGGGCCGAGGTCCTGGCGGCGGTCGGCACCTACCCGGGCGCGATCCTGATGGTCACCCACGACCCGGGCGCGATCGAGACGCTCCGGCCGGACCGCGTCCTGCTGCTGCCGGACGGGGACGAGGACCTGTGGAACGACTCCTACCTGGAGCTCGTCGGGCTCTCGTGAGCCGGCGCCGGGCGGCCCCGTCTCAGGACGGTCTCTCGTCTCAGGACGGTTTCTAACACGGGCCGCCCGGCTTTCGGGCCTCGATCAGGATGCGGGCCGAGTGCGCGACGAACGGCCCGTCGGCGCGGATCAGGGCGTCCAGCTCGCGCAGCTGTTCCCGGTACGCCTCGACGGTGAAGCCCGGCACCATCCAGATCACCTTGCGCAGGAAGTACACGACCGCGCCGATGTCGAAGAACTCCATCCGCAAGCGCTCCGACCGCAGGTCCACGACCTCCAGCCCGGCGGCCCGCGCGGCGGCGCTCTCATCCTCGGGACGGCGGGCTTTCCGTGCCTCGGGCTGCGGGCCCAGGAAGTACTCCACCAGTTCGAAGCCGGACGCCGGCCCCACGTGCTGGGCGAAGTACGTGCCGCCCGGCCGCAGCACCCGGGCGATCTCCGTCCACCACGCCCTCACCGGGTGCCGGCTGCTGACCAGGTCGAACGCCCCGTCGGCGAACGGCAGCGGCGGCTCGTCCGGGGCCGCGACCACGACCGCGCCCAGCGGGTGCAGCAGCTTCGTCGCGCGGGCGACGTTCGGCGGCCAGGACTCGGTCGCCGCCATGACCGGCGGGAACTTTCCGGCCCCGGCGAGCACCTCACCGCCCCCGGTCTGAATGTCCAACGCGGCGGAGGCACGGGCCAGCCGCTCGCCCAGCCGGCGCTGGTAGCCCCAGGACGGCCGCTCCTCCGTGGCGCGTCCGTCCAGCCAGAAGAAGTCCCAGCCGGCCACGGACACGGCTTCGGCCTCGGCGATCAGTTCCTCGAAGGTGCGCATACTCGCATCCTCGCGACGGCGCGCCCCGTCGGCCAACCGAGTTTCCGCAGCTCGATCAGTCCGGCACCGGGGCAACAGCCGGCGCTACGTTACGCCCGTCACCGTCATGCGCCACCTCGACAACTTCCGCGTCCAGCCGGTCCACAGCCCGGCATTGCTGCGTGCTCTCACCCGGCCGGAATCCGGCCCCAGCCGCGGCCTGTGGAACGCGGAGGACGCCGAGCAGTTTGCGGCCGTACACAACATCCCGCACTGAGGGTCTAATTGGAGGGGCATCACCTCTCGCCGATCGCGACCTCCCGGAACCACCGCCGATGGAGCTGGAGCACGACGGCACGACCTCGCCCACTTCAACGCCAACCGCGCCCAGTACTCCCTCTTCCCGCCGCCCGTGAAGGCCCCGACGCCATGAACCAATCCCCCACCGGTAGCTTCTACGACGAGTTCGCGGCCGGCTACCACCTGCTCTACCCCGACTGGGAAGCCTCCGTCGCCCGCCAGGGCACGAGCCTGGACGCCCTCGTCCGGGCCCGCCTCGGCGACCGGCCGGGCACCGTTCTGGACTGCGCCTGCGGTATCGGCACCCAGGCGATCGGCCTCACCGCCCTCGGCCATCGCGTCACCGGCACGGACCTCAGCCCGGTCGCGGCCGCTCGCGCCACCCGCGAGGCCGCCCAGCGCGGCCTCCGTCTGCCCACGGCGGCCGCCGACATGCGGCAACTCCCCTTCATCGACGGCACCTTCGACGTCGTCGTGTGCGCCGACAACTCGCTCCCCCACCTGCTCACCCCCGAGGACATCCGGGCCGCCCTTACCGCCATGCGCCGCACCCTGCGCAGCGGTGGCCTGCTCCTCCTCACCACCCGCCCCTACGACGACCTGCGCCGCACACGCCCGACGTCCACCCCTCCGCAGACCACCGAGCCGGACGGGCAACGGTCCGTCATCTTCCAGCTGTGGCACTGGCACGAGGACGGCGAGCGGTACGACCTGGAGCTCTTCCAGCTCCGCCCCGACGCCGACGGCGAGTGGCGCACCGAGGTCCACCGCTCCACCTACTGGGCACTCACCCGGGCCCAGCTGACCACGCTCGCCACGGAGGCAGGGTTCACCGACGTGACGTGGGAACTCCCCGAGCACACCGGCTTCTTCCAGCCCGTGCTCATCGCCCGTACGCCCTGACAACAACACGCGGCCACCCCAGCGGCGCTGGCCAAGGGACGGGTCGGGACTCACAGGCGGCGGCCCGGGACGCGAGGGAGCGGCTCAGGTCTCGCGCTGCGGGTGGTACTCGGACTCGGGTATGCCGAAGGTCCAGGCGACCCCGGCCCGCGCGGTGCGGGTGCTCGGCGGGACGCGCAGCCAGTAGGTGCGGAAGGTGCCGTCCGGCTCGGCGGTGGAGTTGACGACCTCGACCATGACCACGGGTTCGTCGTCCGGCAGGACGATCCGCCACAGCACGCCGGTCTCGTCGCGGTGGATCGGCTCTGCGCCGGAGTCGGCGAGGTAGCGGTCGTAGCCGTAGTGCTCCAGCATCACGCGGCGCAGCTCGGCGTTCTCCTCGGTGCGGATCCGTTCGACGGTGACGCCGCCGAGGTCGGCCAGGAACTCGGCGGGGACGGGCATGCCGCGCCAGGCGTGCAGGGCGAAGCCGTCGGGGTAGGCGAGGGCGGGGCCGTCGGCGCGGTCGAGCCGCCCGGCCTCGTCGCGGTGCAGTTCGACGGGCCGCTCGCTGATCAGCGCGACGTCCTCGTACGGCCACCACCAGCCGGCCTCGCGGGCGGCGTCGGCCAGCGGCGCGACGGCGTCGGCGCTCTCCCCGGCCGCCTCGAAGGCGGCGAACCAGGGTCCGTCGTGCTGTCCGCGGACGGCGTCGAGCAGGGCGAGGCGGACGGTGGTGCGGCGCGCGCGGACCGCCTCGGGGGCGAGACGGTCGATGACGGCGTTGCGCACGCGGTCGGCGAGCGGGATGGTGACCGGGCCGAGTTCGCCGCCGGTGAGGGCCCAGTGCGCCGCCCACCCGGCCGCGCCGACCCGCTCGACGGCCTGCCGCCGAGCCTTCTCCCAGGCCCGGGTGCGGACGGCCTCGCGCACGCTCACCGCACCGCCGGCCCGCAGCTTCAGCGCCGCCTCGGCGGCCGCCAGCGGGGAGCCGAACCAGCGGATCTCGGCGGGCTCGGGCAGCCCGGCCGCCCGGTAGGCGGCCCGGACCGCGCGCTCGGCCGCCGCCCGGTCGGCGGGGCCGGTCGCCGCCGCACTCGCCCGCCAGCGGGCCGTCACCTCGGCAAGCACGCCGTCCACACCCGTGCCGCCGCTCCCGAGGGTCTCGGTGCTCTCGAGTGCGTCAGGGCTCCTGAGGGCGCCGGGAAGAACCGTCTCCATCACCTGCTCCGTTCCCGCCCGGGCTCCCCGCCCGGTCGTCCGTATCCGTTCCGTCCCGCGACCGCTCGCCATGCCGCCGCTCGCCATGCCGGTGCGCCAGGCACCGCGACGGGACGTCAGTCCGCGACCACCCGCACCGCGCCCGGCGTGTACTCCCGCTGCCGCACCACCCGGTACCAGCCCTTGGCCAGCGGTATCGCCGCGTGCTCCTCGTGCACCACCCGGCCGCCTTCGGGCAGGTGCAGCCAGCCTGCGCCGAACGGCCCTGCCTCGCGGCGCAGGGTGCCCGGGCCGACGACGGCGTGCGCGTGGCCGGTGACCTCGCCGAGCGCGAGCACCATCCGGCCGCGCGAGTCCCGGGGCTGCACGGCCAGCGCGGCCACCCGGGGCGGCACGACGCTCTCCTCGACCGGCACGATCAGCACATCGCCCTGGCGGTACATCAGTCCTCCCTCGCCGTACGACCGGACGCCGGCGAGCGCCGGAATCCACGGCTCCGGCATCACGCTCCGGAGCCACGACCCGAACGTAGAGCAAGGGTCTGACAACGCACCCGCCCGGAACCCCGGTCACCGGATTGTCGGTCCCGGCTGGTAGACAGTTGTCCGCCCCAGACCCCAGAAGGAGCAGCGCATGCCGGTCAGCAGCCACATCGAGCAGTTCCACGGTCTCCCGGTCTTCGACTTCGTCCAGGCCGTCGAGGAGGGCGAGGGCGCGGCCGTCACGCTGCCGGAGCCCGCCTCGGTGGCCTGGAAGTTCGGCCTGGACTTCGAGTCCGAGGAGTCCTTCGCCGAGCGCTGGCAGCAGTTCATCGACACCGTCGACACCGAGCGCGTGTCGGCCGTGGTGATCGGTCAGTGGTTCGCGGACGATCCCGGCGGCTTCGACGAGGGGCTGGCGGCGATCGTCGGCGCGGCCTGCCGGTTGCCCGCCCTGCGGGCGCTCTTCGTCGGTGACATCACCTATGAGGAGAGCGAGATCTCCTGGCTGGAGCTGTGCGACGTCACCCCGCTGCTGACGGCTTTCCCCGAGCTTGCCCGGCTCGTGGTGCGCGGCGGCGACGGCCTGGAGCTGAAGCCGGTGCGCCACGAGGCGCTGACCGCGCTGCGCTTCGAGGCCGGCGGGCTGCCCGCCTCCGTGGTGCGCGCGGTGGCCGGGTGCGAGCTGCCTGCGCTGGAGCGGCTGGAGTTCTGGCTCGGCGTCGACGAGTACGGCGGTGACGCGGCGCTCGACGACCTGACGCCCTTCCTGGACGGCTCGCGTTTCCCGGCGCTGCGCCACCTGGGGCTGCAGAACAGCGAGTTCCAGGACGAGATCGCCGCCGCCGTGGCGCATGCTCCGGTCGTGGCGCGGCTGGAGTCGCTCGGCCTGTCCATGGGCGTGCTCACCGACGAGGGCGCCGGCGCGTTGCTGGAGGGCCAGCCGCTCACTCACCTGCGCGCCCTCGACCTGCACCACCACTACCTCACCGGAGAGATGCAGGAGCGCCTGCGTCAGGCTCTGCCAGGGGTGGAAATCGACCTCTCCGGGGCCGGCCGGCCGGACGACCGGCGGCGCTACGTCGCCGTGGCCGAGTAGCCGTCCCCCAACCGTCGGCACACCGTCCGCCACCAGACCCCGTCAGGAGCCGCCATGACCGTCAACCACCACCTCGGGCACTTCCACGACCTGCCCGTCCACAGCTTCACCCCGGGCGCCGCCGCCCAGCCCGCCGCCGACGCCGTGGCCTGGCGGATCGCCCTGGAGTACGACGCCGCGTGCGACTTCGCGGAGCTCTGGAGCACCTTTCTCGACACGGTCGACCCGGCCACCGTCCGGGCCGTGGTGATCGGCTCCTGGTGGCAGCGGGACTACGAACCGGTCAAGGCCGCCGTTGCCGCCATCGCCGACGAGGCCGAGCGCCTGCCCGCGCTGGAGGCGCTGTTCCTGGGCGACGTGACGTACGACGAGTGCGAGATCTCCTGGCTGGAGATGAGCGATGTCACCCTGCTGCTGACGGTCTTCCCGTCCCTCACCGAATTCTCCGTGCGCGGCGGCACTGACCTGCGACTGAGCCCGGTGCGGCACGACCGACTGCGGTCCCTGCGCTTCGAGGCGGGCGGCCTGCCCTCCCCCGTCGTGCGCGCCGTGGCAGCCTCCGAACTGCCCGTGCTGGAGGAGCTGGTGCTCTGGCTCGGCGTCGACGAGTACGGCGGCGACGCGACCATCGACGATCTGGGGCCCTTCCTGGACGGCGCGCGCTTCCCCGTGCTGCGCCATCTCGGGCTGGCCAACAGCGAGTTCCAGGACGAGATCGCCTCCGCGCTCGCGCACGCGCCCGTCGTGGCCCGGCTCGAGACACTGGACCTGTCGATGGGTGTGCTGTCCGATGAGGGCGCCGCCGCCCTCCTGGAGGGCCAGCCGCTCACCCACCTGCGCGCCATCGACCTGCACCACCACTACCTCACCGAGGAGATGCAGGAGCGCCTGCGCGAGGCCCTGCCTGGGGTGGAGGTCGACCTCAGCGAGGCCGAGGACGAGGGCGAGGACCCCGAGGACCGCTACGTCGCGGTCGCCGAATAGCCGGGCGGGAAGGACACGATGACCACGCGGCTGACCGTTCTCGGCAACCCGGGCCACCGGCGGGTGACGTTGTTCGCCGCTGCGGCCCGGGCCGCAGGCCTGCCCGAACCCGCTGTCCTGCCCTGGCTGGACGTGCTGCGTGGCGGGTACCGGGTGCCCGAGGACGGTCTGCTGCGGATCGAGTCGCCCGGCGAGGAGCCGGCGGTGGACGAACTGCTTCGCGGCCCGGCGCTCGGCCCGTCCTACGCACCCACCCGGGTGGAGGGCACGGCCGCCTGGTACGCCGGCGTGATGGCCGCGCTGCGCGGCCTGGCCGCGCTCCCGGGCGTGCGGCTGCTCGGCGATCCCGAGGAGATCGCCGTGATGTTCGACAAGCGCCGGGCACACGCGCTGCTCGCCGCAGCCGGAGTACCCGTCCCGCGCGCACTCGGCGGCTCCGACGTCACCGGCTGGGAGGACCTGCGCGGGCGGTTGCGCGAGGCAGGCCTGCACCGGGTGTTCGTCAAGCCCGCTCACGGCTCCTCCGCCTCCGGGGTGGTGGCGCTGGAGTTCGGCCCACGCGGGCAGGTGCAGGCCACCACCTCGGTCGAGCTGGCCGACGGCGGGCTGCACAACTCGCTGCGCGTTCGCCGATACCGAGGCGAGCCCGAGGTGGCCGCGATCGTCGACCGGCTCGCACCCGACGGGCTGCACGTCGAGCAGTGGGTCCCGAAGGCCGCGCAGTCCGGCCGCTCGGCGGACCTGCGCGTCGTCGTTGTCGCCGGGCGAGCCACCCACGCGGTGGTGCGCACCAGCTCCCGGCCAATGACCAACCTCCACCTCGGCGGCGCCCGGGGCAGCCTCGACCTCGCCCGCGAGGCCGCCGGCCCCGCCTGGCCCGACCTGCTGGAGACGGCGGAGCGCGCAGCGGCCTGCTTGCCCGGCTCGCCGATGGTCGGCGTCGACGTCCTGCCCGTGGCCGGCTGGCGGCGCGCCCTGGTCGGCGAGGTGAACGCCTTCGGCGACTTGCTGCCGAACCTCACCGGCCTGCCCGGCGGCCCGGCCGAGGGCCTGGACACCTACGGCGCGCAGCTGGCCGCCCTGACCGCCATCCACCCCCAGATCACGGAACCCGCCCGATGAACCACCAGACGCCCGACATGAACGCCGTCGTGGGCACCCACGACCTGTTGCTGGTCACCCTCGACACCCTCCGCTTCGACGTCGCCGAGGAGCTGGCGGCCGCCGGCCGCATCCCGAACCTCGCCGCCCATCTCCCCGGTGACCGCTGGGAGCGCCGGCACGCGCCCGGCAGCTTCACGTACGCCTCCCACCAGGCGATGCTGGCCGGCTTCCTGCCCACCCCAGCCTCGCCGGACGGCCCACACCCGCGCCTGTTCGCGGCCCGCTTCGCCGGCTCGGAGAGCACCGCACCGCGCACCTGGGTCTTCGACGCGCCCGACCTGCCGACCGCGCTCGGCGCGGCCGGGTACCGGACGGTCTGCATCGGCGGTGTCGGCTTCTTCAACAAGCAGGGCCCGCTCGGCTCGGTGCTCCCCGGCCTCTTCCAGGAGAGCCACTGGGAGCCCGAGATGGGTGTGCCGTCCTCGACGTCGTTCGAGGCGCAGGTCGCCCGGGCCGAGCTGGTCGCCGCCGAACAGCCTGCCGGGCAGCCGCTGTTCCTGTTCCTGAACGTCTCGGCGCTGCACCAGCCGAACTGGTTCCACCTGCCCGGCGCCACCCGCGAGCACGGCGACTCCCGAGCCAGCCACGCCGCCGCGCTGGAGTACGTGGACGCCCACATCGGCCGGCTGTTCGCGGCGATGAGCGCGCGCCGCCCGTGCTTCGCGATCGTCTGCTCCGACCACGGCACCGCGTACGGGGAGGACGGCTACACCGGCCACCGGATCGGCCACGAGGTGGTCTGGACGGTCCCGTACGCGCACTTCACGATCCCGACCACCGGCGAGACCACCGCCGAGGAGCCCGCATGACCACGGTACCCCCGCGCCACGACTCGCCCTACCAGTCGTACGTCTACGCCTACCCGCACAAGACCGCCTACCGCCCGCTGCCCCATCGCCCGGCGCTGCGCGACCTCTGGGCCGGCGAGGCGCAGCACGCCCTCTCGCTCTACCTGCACATCCCGTTCTGCGAGGTCCGGTGCGGCTTCTGCAACCTGTTCACCCGGATCGGCAGCCCCGAGGGCCTGACCACGGCGTACCTGGACGCATTGGAGCGTCAGGCCGGCGCCGCCCGCGCCGCGCTGGACGAGGGTGCCCGGTTCGCGGTGGCCGCGTTCGGCGGCGGCACGCCCACCTACCTCACCGCCGCCGAGCTGGAGCGGCTGTGCGACATCGCCGACCGGCGGATGGGCGCCGACCTGCGGGCGATACCCCTCTCGGTGGAGGCCTCGCCCGCCACCGCGACGGCCGACCGGCTGGAGGTGCTAGCCGCCCGGGGGACCACGCGGCTGAGCCTGGGTGTGCAGTCCTTCGTGGACGCGGAGGCCCGTTCCGCCGTCCGTCCTCAGAAGCGCGCCGAGGTGGAGGCCGCGCTCGGCCGGATCCGCGCCGCCGGCTTCCCGGTCCTCAACATCGACCTGATCTACGGCATCGGCGGCCAGACCGAGGCGAGTTGGCTGCACTCGCTGGACGCCGCGCTCGCCTGGCAGCCCGAGGAGCTGTACCTCTACCCGCTGTACGTCCGGCCCCTCACCGGCCTGGCGCGGCGCGGCCGGCCGGAGGACGGCCCGCCGGAGGGCGGCCGACAGGAGAGCCTGTCCGCCTGGGACGCCCGGCGGCTGGCCCTCTACCGCACCGGGCGAGACCACCTGCTCGCCCACGGGTACGAGCAGGTGTCGATGCGGATGTTCCGCCGTGCCGCCTCCCCGCACGCGGGCGCGAGCGAGTACGCGTGCCAGACGGACGGCATGGTCGGCCTCGGCTGCGGTGCCCGCTCGTACACGTCACGGCTGCACTACTCCTTCGACTACGCGGTGAACGCCGCCGAGGTCCGCGGCATCATCGACGACTACGTGGCCACCGACGACTTCCGCCGGGCCGAGGTCGGCCACGCCATGACGGGCGACGAGCCGCGCCGCCGGCACCTCGTCCAGTCGCTCCTGCAGGCCGAGGGCATGCCGCTGGCCGAGTACCGCGCCCGTTTCGGCAGCAGTCCCGCCGAGGACTTCCCGGTCGAGCTCGCCGAGTTGAGTGCGCGCGGCTGGCTGGCCGACGATCCGGAGCACCTTCTCCTCACGCCGGAGGGGTTGGCACACTCGGACGCAGCCGGGCCGATGCTGTTCTCGCCCGAGGTCCAGGCCCTGATGGCCGACTACGAGGCGAAATGACCTTCCTCGGCATGCCCTCCGTGCATCCGCCGGACACCGACGCGCGAGACCTCACCCTGCTCTACCGGGGCCCGCTCGCCTCCTGCGACTACGACTGCCCCTACTGCCCGTTCGCCAAGCGCCGCGACTCCCCCGACCAACTGCGCGCCGACCGGGCCGCTTTGGAACGCTTCACCGCCTGGGCCGCCGGGCGGGCCCGCACCGGGGACACGTTGTCGCTGCTGTTCACCCCCTGGGGCGAGGGCCTGGTGCGATCCTGGTACCGCCGCGCGCTCGCCGAGCTGAGCCGGCTCCCACACGTCCGGCGGGTCGCGATCCAGACCAACCTCAGCTGCCGCACCGACTGGCTCGCCGAGGCCGAACTCGACACGCTCGCGCTCTGGGTCACCTATCACCCCGGCCAGGTCACCCACGACCGCTTCCTCACCAAGTGCCGCGAACTCGACGCGCTCGGCGTGCGCTACAGCGTCGGCGTGGTCGGGCAGCCCGAGCACCTCGCCGAGGCTCGGCGGCTGCGCGCCGCGCTCTCCCCCGGCGTCTACCTCTGGATCAACGCCGCAGAGGGCCGCACCTACACCGACGCCGAGGCCGCCCAATGGGCCGCCCTCGACCCGCACTTCGGCTACAGCCGGCACGCCCATCCCAGCGCGGGGCACCCCTGCCGTACCGGCGAGTCCGTGCTCTCGGTGGACGGCGACGGCACCGTGCGCCGCTGCCACTTCGTCCGGGACGTCCTCGGCAATCTCTACGACGGCAGCTACCGCGCCCAACTACGCGCACGCTCCTGCCCGTTGGCGTCCTGCGACTGCCACATCGGCTACGTCCACCTGGAGACGCTGCCGCTGTACGACCTGTTCGGCGAAGGCGTCCTGGAACGCGTACCGCACGGCTGGCCGGAGGCGGTGAATAATCGGTTGCCGACCGACCACGCGGTGTGAAAGTGTACGAACAACCGCGCAGGACCATCACGTTCGAGGGAGGAGGCCCGCCATGACGAGCGGTATACGACTCGCCGCAGTGCCGGGCCTCGTACTCGGTGACACCTCGGCTCGCGCTTCGACGCGGGAGCCGCACCTGCCCTGACGGCAGCGCCCGCCACCCAGGGCCGCGCACTCGGCGCATCTACTTCTTCCCTCCTCGTCGAAGTGTTCTTCGTGCTCCTGCACGTTCGACCACGAGGAACACCGGTGTCCGACAAGCACCACCGGGCGCGCGCCCGCCTCGCCCGCGTCCTCGGCATGCGCCTGGCCCCACTCGACAATGACCACCGCCGCCGTCTCCACCGCGCACCCGCCGTCCGCGAGGCCTGCCTGGCCGCCTACGGACCGCTCCTTGACAACAGAATCGTGTGCCCTCGAGATCGCCCACCGCCTCGGCCTCGGCGACCACATCAAGGCGGCCGGCACCGCGCTCTACCCGCCCGGCAGCAACCGAGCCGCCCTGGCCATCTGCAACCCACCGTGGTCCCCGCCCGAACCATCTCTGCCCTCGACCAGGGCGTCTACCACCCGGACAGCCGGATACTCCACGGCTTCCCGACGGCCTGGCCACCCGACTGCTCCCCGGCGGCCAGGGCCGGCTGATCCTGTCCGATCCTCGCCGAGCACCTCGGCCCGCGCGTTCACGACCGCGGCACCGGCCCCCGCCACCTCCACGCCACCGCCCCCGAGCCGGCCGACCCACTCCGCGCCGCCCGCGCCGCCGAGGTCACCTCCCTCTGGCGCCTCACCCCCGCATGACTATCGGCAAGCCCGTACACACCAAGGAACCGGCCCCGCCCGCCGGGCGGCCCCCTGCCGGCGTACCTAGCCTGGAAGGGAGGAGGCGAATCACTATGCTCGGAGACGCACCGCTACTTGCCATGATCCCCGCCGCCGATTTGGCCCGGGCCAAGGCCTTCTACACCGACACCCTCGGCCTGAAGGTCATCGAGGAAACCCCCATGGACCTGGTATTCGAGTGCGGCGGCACCGAATTCGGCATGTACGAGACACCCAGCGGCGGGCAGGCCGCGCACACCCTGGCCAGCTTCAAGGTCCTCGACCTCGACGGCGAGATGCAGGCACTCCGTGCCCGCGGCATCACATTCGAGGAATACGACATGCCGGGTCTGAAGACAGTCAACGGCGTCGCGGAGGCCAACGGCCTGCGCGCAGCCTGGTTCAAGGACAGCGAAGGGAACATCCTCTGCGTGGCCCAACGGGCCGCCAAGTAGCACCCAGCCCGTGCACCGCCCCGGCTGCCCCGCAGCCGGGGCCGCATCGGGAACCGCATCAACCGCGTTCGCTACAGTCGACCCATGAGCGAACAACTCCGCGCCCCCTTCGGCACGTTCCCCGTAGTCCGTGCCGCGCTGGACGCGTGCGGCGAACTCGCCGCTCCGGTGGCGGACGTCCTCAAGAACTGGGAGGCGGCGGGCTCGGTGCTGTGGGTGGACACCGATCCGGAGAAGGCTGACACCTCGGTGTTCTGCGAGGCCTACGACGCGCCGCTGGAGTTCTCGGCTAACTGCGTGGTGGTCGCGGCCAAGCGGGGCGGCGAGGTCACGCTGGCCGCCTGCCTCGTCCTCGCGACCACGCGACTGGACGTGAACCAGGCGGTGCGTAGGCACCTCGGGGCACGCAAGGCCTCGTTCGCTCCCATGGACACCGCCGTCGCCGAGACGGGCATGGAGTACGGCGGTATCACCCCCGTCGGGCTGCCCGACAGCTGGCCGCTGCTGATCGACGAGGCGGTGGCCGCTGCCCCCCATGTGCTCGTCGGAAGCGGGCTGCGTCGGGGGAAGCTGATCCTGCCAGGCTGGGCGCTGGTCCAGCTCCCGGGGGCCGAGGTACTGCCGAACCTGGCCTCCTGAGCAGGGCACACACCGCACGGCTAGATGAATGAGTCCGATGTCCTCAGTGGTCATAGGCGATGAGTGAGCGCTTGATCGCGGCACCAGTGGTCCAGTTGTGCCACATTGCGGCAGCGAGGGCGAGCAGGCGCTGACCGGTACGGGCGAAGACGCCGGCTTCGGTTCGTGCGCCGTGCTGCTCCAGGCTGAGCTGGCCCTTCAGGGTGTCGATGACCGCTTCGATCCACTGGCGGACGCGGGCGAGCCTGCCGAAGCGGGCAGGCTCGCCCTTGCGGTCGGGCCGTACCAGGTGCGCGCCGAGCTCGTCGGTGACGAAGGCCTCGAACGCGGCTCCGGCGAAGCCCTTGTCGCCGAGGATCACCTGCCCCTGGCGCACGAGGTGCCGGTCACGGCCGAGCATGGCCTCCATGACCTCGCGCTCGCCGAGTTTCGGGTTGGCCAGGCACCAGCTGACCGGCATGCCCTCGGCCGTGGTGAGCAGGTAGAGCCGCAAACCCCAGAAGAATCGGGAGTGGCTGGCGCAGTAGCCGTATCCGGCGGTGCCGGCCAGGGCCGAGCGCTTGACCGTCTCGCGGGAGGCCGCGCAGGGCAGCGGTGTGGAGTCGATCAGCCGCAGGTCGTCGTGCCAGGTCGGCACCTGCCGGGCCAGTGCCCCGACGACCTGCGGGATGAGCGAACCGGCCGCGTTCAGGCGCTTGTTGTAGCCGGACTGCCCCGGCAGGTACGGGAACAGGTGCCTCAGCCGACTGCTCGCGAAGCGGTGCCAGTGCCTCGCAGACGGGAAGCCGAGCAGCACCTGCGCCGCCGCCAGGCACAGCAGCTCCGCGTCCGAGAGCCTCGGAGGTCGCCCGATCCGGTGACGCGGGGCCACGTGGTCATCGATGAACACGTACAGTGCCGTCAGAAGGGTGTCCAGGTTCGTCTTCACAAACCAACCAACGGGCACCCTTCGTCATGGTCGCGGCCAGCCCAGCAATCGGACTCATTCATCTAGGCTGCGACGGTACTGCCGGAAACCGGCAGGGCCCCGGGTGGGCTTCACCGGACAGCGGAGGCGGTAGCAGGATGAGGGACCGTGGCGGGACGGCGGTCGAGGAGCACCGCGGGCCGGTGCTCCTCCGCGTGGTGGCGCGCCTTCGGCTGACCACCGTGTACGTGCTGCTGCTGACCGCCACGGCCGGCTGGCTCGCGAGCCAGAGCAGGTCCGAGCGGGCCCGGTTCGTGCGACACAACAGCAGCAACGTCCACCACATGGAAGTCGGCAAGTGGTACACGCTGTTCACCAGCGGACTGGTGGTCGACGGGGTGCCGGCGTGGGCCGGGATCGCGGCGGTCGCCGTGGTGCTCGGACTGGCCGAGTGGCGCTGGGGCGCCGTCCGCGCCGGGGCGGTGTTCGTCTTCGGACACCTGGGCGCCACGCTCCTCACCGAAGGAGCGATGTGGGTGATGCTCAGCACCCGGATCCCCGGAGCCCTGTCGCACGCCCGGGACGTCGGGATCAGCTACGGCCTCGTCGCCACCGGCGCCTGCCTGCTCGCCCTGGGCCCCGTCCCGCTGCGCCGATACGGCCTGCCCGCGCTCACCCTGGCGCTGGCCACCGCATGGGCGGTGGACCAGGAACTGGCCGACGCCGGCCACCTCATCGCCCTGGGCCTCGGCGTGCTCGCCTCCCGATCCCCCTGGCTACGTCAGAGGACCCCGGTAACCGCCTGAGCTCCGGCCGGGCGGCTATCATGCGCGGACGTTCGATTGGCTGTGCGTCCCGCCGGATGACAGCCGCTCACATCTTCGGAGGGGACCGGATGTTCGAGGCGGATAGCACCAGAGAGACGGATCTCCAGACCGACCGACCGCATCCGGCCCGGATCTACGACTACTGGCTCGGCGGCAAGGACAACTTCGGCCCGGACCGGGCAGCGGCCGAGCACGCCATCGCCGCCGCGCCCGACATCCCGGAGGCGGCCCGCGAGAACCGCGCCTTCCTGCGCCGCGCGGTGCGGCTCTGCGTGGAGGCCGGCGTCCGGCAGTTCATCGACATCGGCTCCGGACTGCCCGCGCGCGGCAACGTGCACGAGGTGGCGCAGGAGCTCGCCCCGGACGCGCGCGTGGTCTACATCGACAACGACCCGATCGTGCTCGCCCACGGCCGGGCCCTCCTCGCGGACAACCGCAGCACCACCGTCCTGACCGGCGATCTCCGCGACGTGGACGAGCTGCTGGACCGCGCCGAGCTGCGCTCGCTGATCGACCTGTCGCAGCCGGTCGCCGTCCTCCTGCTCGCGGTCCTGCACTTCGTCGACGACGCGCAGGCCGCCGCCGCGGTCCGCGCGGTCAGCAGCCGGGTCGCGCCCGGCAGCCATCTGCTGCTCTCGCACAGCACCGGCGAGGGCAACCCGCAGCTAGCCGCCGAGGTGGCGAAGACCTGGGAGAACAGCACCTCGCAGATCAACGGGCGGGGCCGCGCCGAGGTCGAGGGCTTCTTCGAGGGCTGGGAACTGCTGGCACCCGGCGTCGACTTCGTCCCGCTCTGGCGCCCGGACGGGCCCACCGCCAACACCACCCGCTGGATGTACGCGGGCGTCGGCCGCAAGCCCTGAGCCTCGGCGCGCGGCCGCCCGACTGGGCGGGCCCGGCGGCCTCGAGCGTATTCTCTTGCAGTACTCTGCAAACCTATGCCAGAGTACCGGTGTCGGAAACCAGTGCCGAAACCGGCCACACGTCGCTAGTCAGGGGCCCGCAAGCTGCGGGTCTAGGGTGCATGCATGTCGAAGGTCTTGAGCAAGCTGCCGGTCGGTGAACGGATCGGTATCGCATTCTCCGGTGGATTGGACACCTCGGTCGCGGTCGCGTGGATGCGCGAGCACGGGGCGGTCCCCTACGCGTACACGGCGGACATCGGCCAGTACGACGAGCCGAACCTCGCCGACGTGCCCGAGCGCGGCCGGTCCTACGGGGCCGAGCAGGCCCGTCTCGTCGACTGCCGGGCGGCGCTGGTCGAGGAGGGCCTGGCCGCACTCGCGTGCGGGGCCTTCCACATCCGCTCGGCCGGGCAGACGTACTTCAACACCACCCCGCTCGGCCGTGCCGTGACGGGCACCCTCCTGGTCCGCGCCATGCAGGAGGACGAGGTCTCCATCTGGGGCGACGGCTCCACCTACAAGGGCAACGACATCGAGCGGTTCTACCGTTACGGTCTGCTCGCCAACCCCAGCCTGCGGATCTACAAGCCGTGGCTGGACCAGGCGTTCGTCACCGAACTCGGCGGCCGCAAGGAGATGTCCGCCTGGCTCGCCGAGCGCGACCTGCCCTACCGCGACTCCGCCGAGAAGGCCTACTCCACCGACGCGAACATCTGGGGCGCCACCCACGAGGCCAAGCGGCTGGAGTACCTGGACGCCTCGATCGAGATCGTCGCGCCGATCATGGGCGTCGCCTTCTGGGACCCGTCGGTCGACATCCGGACCGAGGACGTCACGGTCGAGTTCGAGCACGGCCGTCCGGTCCGGATCAACGGGCAGGAGTTCGGCAACGCCGTCGAGCTGGTGCACGAGGCCAACCGGATCGGCGGACGGCACGGGCTCGGCATGTCGGACCAGATCGAGAACCGCATCATCGAGGCCAAGAGCCGCGGCATCTACGAGGCGCCGGGCATGGCGCTGCTGCACATCGCCTACGAGCGGCTGCTCAACGCGATCCACAACGAGGACACCCTCGCCACCTACCACACCCAGGGCCGCCGGCTCGGCCGGCTGCTGTACGAGGGCCGCTGGTTCGACCCCCAGGCGCTCATGCTGCGCGACAGCCTGCAGAAGTGGGTCGGCCAGGCGGTCACCGGCAGCGTCACGCTGCGGCTGCGGCGCGGCCAGGACTACTCGGTGCTCGACACCCAGGGTCCGAACTTCAGCTACCACCCCGAGAAGCTGTCCATGGAGCGCAGCGTCGACGCCGCGTTCGTCCCGGATGACCGCATCGGCCAGCTGACCATGCGCAACCTGGACATCGCCGACTCGCGCAGCAAGCTGGAGCAGTACGCCACGCACGGGCAGCTCGCGCCCTGGAGCGGCCTGATCGGCGAGCTGGCCCCAGGCGGGGCGGCACCGATCGCCGCGGGCGGAGCGGGCGCGGATGCGGTCGCGGCGGACTCCACCGCCCTCGACAACGCGGCGATCGAGTCCGGCACCGACTGACGGACCACCTGAGCACCGAAGCGACTGCGGGCCGCGGCACGCACCAGTGCCGCGGCCCGCAGTCGTACCGCAACTCACCCGGACGGCCGCTCGGTCGTGCACGGCGGGCCCGGCCGTAGCTGACTGAACGGGACAAGGTGTGCCCAGCGGCGGTCAGGGACGGACCGAGCCGGCGAGAGAGCGGGAGCGGGGATGGGCGAGGCAGTCGGTTCGATGCTGGCGTCGGCGGTGGGTATCGCGATCAGCCCGCTGCCGCTGATCGCCGTGATCCTCATGTTGGCCACCCCCCGTGCCCGGACCAACGGCCCCGCCTTCACCGCCGGCTGGGCCGGCACCCTGGCCACCGTCGTGGCAGCCGTCGTCTTGGCAGGCAGCGGGCTGAGCTCGGGCGGCGGGAAGCCGACCTGGTCGTACTGGCTGAAGCTCGCGCTCGGCGTGCTGTTCGTACTGCTGGCGGGCAAGCAGTGGCACGACCGGCCGCGCGAGGGCCACGTCACTGCGCCGCCGGCCTGGATGCGGACGATCGACCGCTTCACGGCGGCCAGGTCCGCCGGTCTCGCCGCCGTGCTCGTCGTCGCGAACCCGAAGAACCTCGTGCTGGCCGTCGGCGGCGCCGCGTCCATCGCGGCGAGCACCGCAAGCGGGGGAGACAAGGCTGTGGCCGCCGCGCTGATGGTCCTCGTCGGCTCGCTCTGCACGCTGGTGCCGCTCGGGGTGTACCTGCTGGGCGGCGACCGCTCCACCCGCGTCCTCGGCGAGTGGAAGGCGTGGATGGCCGCGCACAACGTCGCGATCATGACCACGGTGCCGGCGGTCCTCGGCGCCGCGTACGTCGGGAACGCCATCACCGGACTCTCATGAGACGCAGCAGCAGCTGAGGGCCGTGGTCCACGCGGGCCGGGCGAAGCCTACCGCGGAGTTCGTGACCGGCCGGACGGCCTGTCAGTACCCCTCGGTAGGGTGCGGCGCGTGAGTGACATCTACGAGCTGATGGTGACGGTCGACCTCCGCGACGAACTGTCGGAGCAGCAAGTCGCCGAACTGCGCTGGCACCTGGGCCTCGGCCCGCAGCCGGAGCGGCTGACCGTCGTGGCGGACTTCCCCGTCGCGGTGGTGGACGACGACGGGCACCCCGCGGTCGAGAACGATCCCCGGCCGCTGTTGGCCGCCGACGGACCGGCCTGGAAGGTGGGCGGCGTACTCGGCGCCGCCCTGGCCGCCCGCACCGACCCGCCACGCCGCGGCTGGTCGGTGACCGCCCGCGCCGAGCTCCACCCCGACGACTCCGAACAGGTGGGCGAGCTCCTGTGCTGGCTCGCCGAGCGCGCCCACGACACCCACCGGCTCGCCGATGGCGCCGTCCGGCTGGGGTACTACCGCTGGCACGAGGACCTGACGCCCTACCCGCTGAAGGTCACCAACGGCCGCCCGAGCCTGCCCCTGGCCTAGAGCCGTCCTCAGACTCCCGCCTGCCCAGCAGACGACCGGAGTTCGAGGACGGGGTCCAGCGCAAATCCGGGCAGGTGCGCACAGGCCTGACGGTTGATGACATACTCCTCTGCGCAATACCCGGCACCACCGTTGCGGTGCCGGGCCGTCATACAGGGGGACCAGAACGTTCATGTCATCGATACGTCGTACCAAGCGCACCGTTCGCGCCGCCCTCGGGGCGTCCGTGGTGGCGCTGACCCTGCTCGCCACGTCGGCCTGCGGGCCGGACAACAGCCCCGGCGATGCGGTGGCCACGGGGGCCACCGGGACCGCAGGGGCCACGGCCGCAGCCACCGGCGGGGCGGCAGGGCTCGGGTTGCCGGCCAACCTCGAGGACCTCAAGAAGTGGAAGGCCTCGGACTGGGAGAAGTGGGCCAAGGACTACGCCGCTCCGGCGGTCGCCAAGGGCTACTGGACGCTCGAGAAGCTCCTCAGCGCCAAGCCCGTCGAGCCGCTGAAGCCGCCGACGCCGGCGCCCACCGGGAAGCCGACCGGCCCCGCCCCGCAGCCGACGACGCAGGCTCCGCAGCCCGCGCAGCCGACCACCCAGCCGCCTGCGGACGGCGGTAACGACGCGCCGCCGAAGACCGTCAACGCGCAGGCCGATCCGCACCCGTACGCCAAGAACCTGGCCGTGTTCGGCAAGATCTTCTTCGACAAGCCCGGCGCCGAGACCCTCGACCCCGGCAAGCTCGGCCAGCACTACGTGTGCTCGGGCACCGTCGTGGCCGACCCGGCGCACCCCGGCAAGAGCAACCTGGTGTGGACCGCCGGGCACTGCGCCCACCAGGGCAAGGGCTCCACGTTCAACAGCAACATCGTCTTCATCCCCGACTTCAACGCCGGCGGTGACGTGAGCAACGGCAAGCGGCCGACCGACGTCTCGCAGTACGCGCCGTTCGGGGCGTGGGACGCGGCCAACTACGTCACCTCCCCGGTCTGGAAGACCGAGGGCGGCGAGGTCGGCCCGGCCGCGCAGTACGACTTCGCGATCCTGCGGGTCAAGCCGGAGAACGACACCGGCAAGTCGCTGGAGGAGACGGTCGGCGGCGCGCTGCCGGTCTGGTTCAACGCCCCGCGTGACCAGCTGAACATCACCAACTACGGCTACCCGGCCGCTCCCCCGTTCGACGGCCGGGAGCTGAACCACTGCCAGGGCGGCAAGCCCTCCCGGATGTCCTTCGACCCCGCGCGCCCGCCGATGCTGGCGATCGGCTGCTCGATGACGGGCGGTTCGAGCGGCGGCGGCTGGCTGTCGGCCAAGGACGGCAAGCCGGCCCTGGTCAGCAACGTCTCCGTCGGCAATGACGGCGACGACAAGTACCAGGCCGGACCGTACCTCGACGACGTCGCGGCGGGCCTGTTCGACTTCATCTCCAAGAAGGGCTAGCAGCAAGAAGAGCTAGCGACGGCGACGGCCCCCGCCCGCACACCACGTGCGAGCGGGGGCCGTCCCCTATCCGGCCAGCAGCACGCCCAGCGCCGCCGCCGTGTCCGGATACCGCCCGAGCAGCGCGGCGCCCGTCGGCCCGGGGTCGGCAGGCTGCCAGCCGCCTTCACAGCCCAGCAGCTCCGCGAGCGCATCGGTCGTCGCCGGATGCTCCGCGAGCAGCGCGACACCCCGTGCGGCGCGCACCGGCCTGACGGCCTCCGGGCCGGGCTGCGCCCGCCACGGCGGCACCCAGGCGTCCAGCGCCGCGAGCCGGCCGGGGACGATCCGCCCGGCCTCCCGGATCAACAGCGGGGCGAGTTCGGCGCCGCCGGAGCGCAGTGTGCTGATCAGCGTCGGCAGCCAGGGCAGCAGCACCGGGTCGGGCAGCCGGGCGAAGGCCGTCGACACCGCCTCCACGACGAAGTCGGTGAGGCCCGGGACCGGTTCCAGCGCCTGCACGAACCCGCTGAGGTAGCGGGGGTAGGCCGGCAGCACCAACGGGTTGCCGAGCAACTCCGCGCAGCGGTCCCGCAGTTCCTCCCGCGACAGCCGGCCGAGCTGCACCTGCGCCGCCCACAGCAGCGCCGTCTTCGACGGCTCATCCGGGTGCGACTGGGCGACCGCGAGCTCCAGCTGAGTCCGGTCGCAGCCGAGCGACAGCGCGAGGCTCTCCATGCTGAACAGGAAGCCCAGCATCGCGGCCACCTGGCGGACCGTCGCGTCCTCGTCTGCGAACGAGGTCGGCAGCAGGGTGCAGTAGTGCGCGTACCCGGTCCGGACGAAGGACTCGATCCAGGCCGGGAGCGCCGGTTCGCTGGTCCGGTAGTAGGCGAGCAACCGCCGTACCCGGCGGAGCACCTCGGGCGCGCCGTCGACGCTGCGCTCGCTCGCGAGGACCTCCAGGGCGCGGGTGCCCAGTTCCTCGGCGAGCCGGCCGCCGCGCAGGTGGAGCGTCGCGTCCTCGACCGCCTCCAGCACGGTGGCCACCGTCGCCTGCGGGCTGTAGGCCGCGCGCCGGAGCCGCTGTTCCAGCACCTGCTCGATGCTGACGCCCTCGTAGCCGAGCTCGATGAGCGCCCGCTGGTGGGTACCGAGAGCGAGATCCCAGGACTCCTGGATCGAACGCTCGCCGAGCTTCCGTTCCCCCATGATCGGGCGGGCGGCGCCCTGCGGCAGCAGGTAGCGCAGGATCCACAACACGTCGGAGCAGCGGCCGAGTTCGGGCTGGGCGGCGATGTCGAGCAGGGCCCGGCGGACTCCGCGCTGTTCGAGGTTCAGCCCGAGCGGCGCGAGCCGGTCGTGGACGTCCCGGGCGAGCGGCGGGAGCGCGTCGTAGCCGACCTGGCCGATCCGGTCGCCGCCCATCATGATCTCGACCAGGCGGCGGACGTCGCGCCGGCCCGGCACGGTGTCCTTCTCGATGCAGGTGACGGCCGCGTCCTGGAAGTCGTACGGCGTGGGGCGGGCGCGGTCGCGCATCCCGGCCAGCAGGATCGACGTCTCGAACACGGCGATCGCGTCAGCGGTGGAGGCGAGGTAGCCGTTGCGGCGGGCGGCGCGCACGATGTCCACCGACCAGCCGAGCAGTTCGGCCTCGTCGAGACGGTCGAGGACCGGCGGTCGTTGCAGGAAGCCGGACAGCTGGTCCGACGGTTCCACGGCGGGCGCGGGCAGGGCTGCGGCCGCCTTCTTTTTGACGTTCTTCTTGGTGCTCTTCCGGGTGCCCGTCTGCCCCTCCAGGCGGTACGGCGTGACGCCGGTGCGCTCGAGGTTCTTCGCCCAGACGGTGGCGGCGATCGACACCGAGCCGCCGGCGAGGCCGAACTGCGCCTCGATCGCCGCGTGGCTGGACGGGATCAGGCCGTGCCGCCACGTGGTGGCGGTGCGCGGGCTGATCTCGAAGGTGTCGCTGCCGTCGAAGCCGAACTCCTCGACGCGGCTGGCCGCGTGGAAGGCGCCGCAGACGTAGAGGCAGTCCGCCGGGTCGGTGCCGGTGGCGGCGAGGTGCTCGCGCATCCTGGTCCACATGTAGCGCTCGCGGTCCTCGTCCACCCGCACGCGCCGCCGGTCCCCGGGGGCCAGCCGCCGGAACAGGCTGCCGATCAGCAGCATGACCTGGCGGTAGGTCTCGTGGTCGGCGTCGCCGAGCGGCAGTTCGACGTACTGGTGCCACCACTCCGACCAGTGCCGCACCCGGCCGTGGCGCAGCAGGTGCTCCTCCAGCTCCGCGAAGCGAGGACGCAGTTCACCGATCTCGATGCCGACGGCGGCGCCGTGCATCGCGGCGTCCTCGTCGGTCGAGGGCGCTTCGGGTTCGCGCGGCTCCCACTGGAAGACGTGGTCGGAGGAGCGGTCGACGAGGACCAGTTCGACGCCCGGGGTGTCCAGGGCGTACGCGATGGCCTGGTACTCGGCGGAGGCCTCGGTGATCGGGGCGACCACCGAGAGCGGCGACCAGTCGGCCGGGAAGCCGTCCACCTCGGTGGCGAAGGACTGGACCGCCACCGGGAGGCGGCAGTTGCGCAGCTCGGACAGCAGCGGAGCCATGTCCTCGCACAGCTCCAGGTAGACGACCTTGGGCTGCTTCTCGCGCAGGCGCCGTGCCATCGCGGTGGCCGAGGCCGGCGAGTGGTGGCAGACCGGGAAGATCTCCAGCGGTTCGCGCACCGCGCGGTCGACGTCGTCGACGATGCCGAGCAGGATGCCCTCCAGGGCGTCCGGGCCGTCGGCGAACGCGGCTGCGGCTTCCTGGAGTTGGGTGCGCAGCGGGTCGAAGACCCCCTTCGCTGCGGCGGTCACGACAGGGTGGCGATCGCGTCGCGGCCGCCCTCCAGGAACTCCGGCCAGTCGCCGCCCTCGTCCTTGCTGCGCGGCTCGACCACACCGTGCAGGTACTTGTTGAGGATGGCGAGGTCCTCGGGCTCGCGCCGGGTGAGCGAGCCGACCAGGGAGGAGGCGAGGGTGCGGGCGGTGAGGGCGCGCTGGCCGAAGAAGTTGCTGTGCAGGACTGCGTCCTCCAGGACGCCGATCTGCTCGGCGGTGGAGAGCGCGGACTCCAGCTTCTCGTCGTCGCTGGCGGCCGCGGCCGCGGAGGCGCGCAGGTCGGCGAAGGACTGCAGCAGGACGTCGAGCAGGTTCGGCGGCACGTCCAGTTCGATCTGGTGGCGGCGCAGCAGTTCCTCGGTGCGGAAGCGGACGATCTCCGCCTCGCTGCGCTTGTTGGTGACGACCGGGATGCGGACGAAGTTGAAGCGCCGCTTGAGGGCGGAGGAGAGGTCGTTGACGCCCCGGTCGCGGCTGTTGGCGGTGGCGATGACGGAGAACCCGGGCTTGGCGAAGACGATGTTGTCGCTGTCCAGCTCCGGTACGGAGATGTACTTCTCGGACAGGATGGAGATCAGCGCGTCCTGCACGTCGCTGGTGGAGCGGGTCAGCTCCTCGAAGCGGCCGATGACACCGCCCTCCATCGCGGTCATGATCGGCGAGGGGATCATCGACTCCCGGGACTGGCCCTTGGCGATGACCATGGACACGTTCCACGAGTACTTGATGTGGTCCTCGGTGGTGCCGGCGGTGCCCTGCACGACGAGCGTGGAGTTGCGGCAGATCGCGGCGGCCAGCAGCTCGGCCAGCCAGGACTTGCCGGTGCCCGGGTCGCCGATGAGCAGCAGGCCGCGGTCGGAGGCGAGGGTGACGATGGAGCGCTCGACGAAGCTCTGGTCGCCGAACCACTTCTGGGATATCTCGCGGTCGAGGCCGTCGGCGCGCTCGGAGCCGAGGATGAACAGGCGGACCATCTTCGGGGAGAGCCGCCACGAGAAGGGCTTGGGGCCGTCGTCGATCGACTCCAGCCAGTCCAGCTCCTCGGCGTACTTGATCTCGGCGGGGGCGCGCAGCAGGTCGGACATGTCGGTAGGGCCTTTCTGACTACTGGGTGAGGAAGGTCTTGAGCTCGTGGACGAGCTTGCGGATGTGGCCGGAGATCACCGGGGTGCCGAGGTCCTTGAACCGCTCGCGGAACCACGGGTTGACGCTGGCGCGCCCGGCGCTGGTCACCGATCCGACGGGGATGAACCTGGCGCCCGAGCGGTGGATCGCGGTCATGCTCGCGAGCAGTTCCTCGGTGCGCCATTCGTAGAAGTCGGAGATCCAGACCACGACGGTGTTGCGCGGTTCGGCGATCTTCGGCTGGGCGAGTGCCATGGCCACGGTGCCGTCGGTGCCGCCGCCGAGGTTGGTGCGCAGCAGGGTCTCGAAGGGGTCGTGCACCCAGGGGGTGAGGTCGATCGCCTGGGTGTCGTAGGCGATGAGGTGGACGTCCACCTTGGGCAGTCCGGCGAAGATCGAGGCCAGGATGGTGCAGTTGACCATCGAGTCGACCATCGAGCCGGACTGGTCGACGACCACGATCAGCCGCTGGGGTGTGGTCTTGCGGACGGTGTGCCGGTAGTAGAGGCGGTCGACGTACAGCCGCTCCTCCTCCGGGCTCCAGTTGGTGAGGTTCTTCCAGATCGTGCGGTCGAGGTCGAGGTTGCGGAACACCCGCTTGGGCGGGACGGAGCGGTCCAGGCTGCCGACGCTGGCCTTCTCCACCTGGGTGCGCAGCACCTCGGCGACCTCGTCGACGAAGCGGCGGATCAGCGCCTTGGCGTTGGCGAGGGCGACGCCGGACAGGTTGTTCTTGTCCCGCAGCAGTTGCTCGATGAGCGACATGCTCGGGGTGAGCTGGGCGGCGAGCTTCGGGTCGGCGAGCACCTCGCGCAGGCGCATGCGGCGGACCAGGTCGGCCTCGATGCCGGCGAGGTCGGGCCCGATCTGCGGGATGAGGGTGCCGAGGTCGGGGGTCGTCCGGCGGCCGCCGGTGCCGAGTCCGGGGAGGGGGCCGGGGCCCGGCCGGCCGCCGCGCAGCCCGCCGGGCTCGCAACCGAGGGCGCGTTCCAGCCAGCCGGCGTCGGACTGCCAGCGGGAGAGCTGCCCGGCGGTGACGGTGCCGGAGCCGGTGGCGAAGACGTTGAGCAGCACCTTCGACACCAGCGCCGCGCGTCGCACCTCGAGCGCGCGATCGCGCTCGCCGTCCTCCTCGTCGGGGTCGGGTGCCATCAGCCCGTCGAACTCGGCGGCCAGCCTCGGGTGGCGCTGGACGATCGAGTCGACGGAGGCGGCCGGGTCGAGCAGGGCGGGCGGCAGGCCGATGTCCTCGACGACGGCCAGGCTCGCCGATTCGAGCGCGGCCTGCTCCTCGCTGTCGAAGAGCCGGGCGAGCAGGCGCCAGTAGAGGGCCTGGCGGCGGTTCTCGTCGGCGTCCACCGCGGTGGTCTGCTGGTCGGTCATTTCCGCAGCAGCCTTCCCGCGCGCTCGCGCAGCATCGCGACGGCCTCGGTGGCGGCCTTCTCGGCCTTGGCGCCGTTCTTGTCGGCGGTGCCGCCCGCCCAGGCCCCGGCGTGCACGGCGACGGTCTTGCGCTTCACGGTGGTCTCGACGGCCAGCGGCTGGACGGTGAACTGCCCGGCGTCCCAGCGCAGCAGGCCGATGCAGGCACTGGACGCGGCGACGGCCTCGGGGCCGAGCGGCCCGGCGGCCGGTATGCGGTCGGTGTCGACGGTGACCGGCTGCCCGGTGACGGTGAAGGTCACCGCATCGGCGTCCTGGTGGACGGTGTAGCCCTCCAGCAACACCGGGACGGTGATGCGCGCCGGGTGCCGGTCCAGCGGGGCGGTCGTGGCCGCGACGGCGGTGGGCAGGGCGATCCGGGCGGTGGCGAAGGCGTCCGCGGGCTCGCCGGGGCGGGCGTGCGCGTCGTTCCAGAGCAGGTCACCCTCGGCGGTGACGGGCATGTCGGTGAGGTCCATCGCGCGTCCCTCGCCGGCCGCGGCCAGCAGGGACAGGTGCGGGCGCAGCAGTTGCCAGACGCCGGCGCCGACGACGGTGTCCGGCTTGGGCACCGCGACGCTCGCCCGGACCAGGCGCGGCGCGCTGCCGTCGGCCGGTTCGAACACCGCGTGCACCTGGGCCTGCGCGGCTGTCGCATGCTCGTGCAGGTCGACGCCGAGGGGCAGCAGGCGCCCGGTGACGGTGTCCGTCGCGGGGGCGCCGAGGGCGCCGGGCTCGGTCAGCAGCAGCGCACGGGACCACAGGTCGGCCCAGCGGCGCAGCGGGATCCGGTCCAGGGCGGTGCCCGGGCAGGAGGCGGCGAGTTCGGCGGCGAAGCCGTCGAGGAGGGTGGCCGGGCGGCGCAGCACCGGGTCGGGGAGCATCGCGGAGACGATCGGGGCCGCACCGGCGACGAGCTCGTGGTCGAGGCCCTGCCAGCCGGCGCGGGCGAGGTCGGCGAGCCAGGAGCGGGCGGCGGCGAGCAGGTTGACGGCCTGTGGGCCGTCGGCGGCGGGCACGGCGCTGTCGGCGGGGCGGGGCCGGCCGGTCGCGTCGTCGATCCGGTCGGCGAGCGCGTCGTGGACGGCGCCGAGCAGGGCGGTGCGGGAGGCGGCGAGGACGAGGAAGTCGTCCTCGCCAGCGGTGCCGGCCGCAGCCCGGTCGGCCGCCTCGGCGGTGCGGGCGGCCAGCGGGGAGGCGACGACGGCGTCGGCGAGCGCGGCGAGGCCCGCGCCCTGGGCGGGCGAGGGGCGCAGCAGTCCGGCGGCCAGGGTCCGGTCGAAGGCGGTGACGGCCGTGAGGGCCTCGTCGAGGCCGGGGACGGGTTCGAGGAGGAGGTCGGCGCGCATCAGGCGGCCGCCGTCCGGGTCGGCGGGAACCACTGCAGCTCGGGCAACGGCGCGGTGGCGGCGGCGAGTTCGAGGTAGGCGAGGTGTCGCAGGAAGCGGCTGAAGACGGGCGCGGCGGCCGTGGCGTCGGCCTTGGCCGGGCGCGTGGCGGTCATCGCGGACGTGAGGGCCTGCGCGGTCGGCTCGCCGTCCGGCGTCTCGACCCGCAGGTAGCGGGCGACCCGCTCGGCGCCGTACTGAAGCGAAGCCTCGTCGACCAGGGCCACGAGGTGCTTGCAGAACGAGCCGCGCGCGCCGCCGCAGGGCCGGTTGTTGTTGGTGCTGCAGGCGAACGCGTAGTCGCCCGCGGCGATCGACGAGACGTAGACCCGCTCGATGTCCGAGCCGCTGGAGACCACGCCCTGCAGCCGGCCGTCGGCCAGTTCGACGAACGGGACCTTGGCGAGCTTGCGCGGCCGGGCGGGCGGGAGGATGCGCGCCGTGCTCGACGCCTCCCACGCCTCTCGGTAATCCGTCTCCGACACCACACCAGCTCCTTCGCAGCAGACGACATCACGGGACAAACCCCGCGCCGGACCGGCCGGGGATGTCCATGAACCTACGCGCGATCACTGACAATCCCGCGGCCGTCCGGTGAGGCGTAGTCACCGGATCCGCATCTGCCTCTCGCCCGAGCCGTCCGAGCCCGCCAGCACCCCTGGCTCTCCGCAGCGCCAGCAAGGCCGTCGAGGCAGCGTCGGCAGGACCGCCGAACTCCTCCGCAGCTCACGCAGCGCCCGGCCTCCGGCAGGCGCGCCTACTCGACCGGCTCCACGGCGGCCGTGTCCAGCGCGGTCGTCACCCGGTCCAGCAGCGCGCGCATCGCGGCCAGGTCCTCGACGGGCAGCCCGGTCGCCGTGAGCAGCCGGCGCGGCACCTGCCCGGCCCGCTCGCGCAGCGCGGCGCCCTCAGCGGTGAGCGCGACGGTGACCGACCGCTCGTCCTCCGGGCTGCGCTCGCGGCGCACCAGCCCGGCCGCCTCCAGCCGCTTGAGCAGCGGCGAGAGCGTGCCGGAGTCCAGCCGCAGGCGCTCGCCGATCCGCTTGACCGGCAGTTCGCCGTCCTCCCAGAGCACGAGCATGACCAGGTACTGGGGGTAGGTGAGCCCGAGGTCCTTGAGCAGCACGCGGTAGACGCCGCCGAAGGCGCGCGAGGCCGCGTTCAGCGAGAAGCAGATCTGCTGGTCGAGGCGGAGCAGTTCCTCGTCCGCCATGCCGGGGAGCCCGGGAAAGCTGGTCATGCCCCCATGGTACCGATCACGTTTGCGCCATTCAGTTGTGCGCAATTGAATTGCGTGCTCTACTTGTTGCGAGGGCGGCCCGGGGAGGCCGCCCGCAAGGGACAGAAGGGAACGGACCATGGACGCGCTCTACACCGCAGCCGCCACCGCCAACGGCCGAGAGGGCCGCGCCGTCAGCTCCGACGGGCAGCTGGACCTCGCGCTGGCGATGCCGCCCGCGCTCGGCGGCAGCGGTCAGGGCACCAACCCCGAGCAGCTGTTCGCGGCCGGCTACGCGGCCTGCTTCGCCAGCGCCCTCGGCCTGGTCGGCCGGCAGGCCCGGGTCGACACCAGCGAGGTCTCGGTC
Source organism: Streptomyces kaniharaensis (assembly GCF_009569385.1). Classification (NCBI taxonomy): domain Bacteria; kingdom Bacillati; phylum Actinomycetota; class Actinomycetes; order Kitasatosporales; family Streptomycetaceae; genus Streptomyces; species Streptomyces kaniharaensis. The sequence continues at coordinate 158,428 of NZ_WBOF01000006.1, read as the reverse complement.
ACCGCGGAGGTCAGCATCGGCAAGGACGGCGCCGGCTTCGGGCTCTCCGTGGTGCTGCGCGTCGAGCTGCCCGAGGCGCTCGCGGGCGAGAACGGCGAGCTGCTGGTGAAGCAGGCGCACGAGGTCTGCCCGTACTCCCGCGCCACCCGCGGGAACATCCCGGTCGAGCTCGTCGTCGAGTAGGCACACGACACAACACCCGAGCAGGGCACGACAAGGGGCCCGCCGCACCCCACCCGGTGCGGCGGGCCCCACCCACGCGCTCGGCGATCGGCCCGGCCTCAGCCACCCGGCCCGTTCGCCGAGCGCAGCGTGTCGAGTCTGAGCCGGTACTCCTCGGCGTCGATCTCCCCGCGCGCGAAGCGCTCCGCGAGCACCTGCTCCGGCGTCGGCCCCGGCGCCCACGCCTTCGGCCCGCCCGGAACGGCGGCCGCCGGGCCACCTGGCGGAACCGGCCGCGGCGAGCGCGAGACGTACCGGAACAGGGCGATGGCGGCCAGCACCAGCACCGCCGCGACCAGGAACAGTCCGATCGCCATCACGCCGATACCCCAGCCACTCAGCCCGTGGCCGTGCCCGAACCCGTGCCAGTGCCTCATCTGGACCTCCTCCTCCGGCCTCGACAGGGCCCGCCGAGGTGACCGCCGCGCTACCACCATCGTGCGCCCGCGGTCGGCGGAAGTGTCCTGAAGAAAGCGTGAGAAAACGTTCCGGCGCCCGGGGCCGGGCCCACCGGGTAGCGTTCCGCCCATGAACCACCACCCACCGGCCGCCGAGCGCTCCGCCGAGCGGCTCGTCGCCGCCGGGGTGCTCCGTCGTCACGAGGACGAACGCCCCCACCCGGCGCTCGGCAACTCGCCGATCTCGTACGTCTCCACCGAACTGTGGGCCGAACTCACCGCCCTCGCCATCGCCCCGGCCGCCGCCGGGGCCACCGCCCGGGCCCTCCTGCACGCGATCGCCGCCGAGGCCGTGGACGCCTCCTTGGCCCCCGGCAACGAGACGGCCCCGCGCGACGACCTGTACGTGACCCACCCCGCGCACATCGGCCCGCACCGCCGGATCGTCTGGTTCCAGCGCTCCGGCCCGCGCGGGCCGATCACCGCCGGCTTCCCGCCCGAGCGCTGACGGGCCTCAGCGCTCTACCCGGAGGCTGTGGCAGACCCAGCTCAGCCGGTCCGGCCCGTCCAGCCGCGGGCAGTCGTGGTACGTCCCGTCCGCCACCGACAGGTTGACGATCAGGTACGCGTGCCAGCCGGGCCCGACCCCGTGCAGATCCGCGTAGACCAGTTCCTCACCGATGTACCAGTCCACCGAGTTGGCGCCGAGCACCACCCGCATGGGGAAGGTCCCGCCCGGGGCTATCCCGCGGTCTCCGCCGTCCCAGTAGCGGAACCCGCCCCGGACGTGGTTGGACATCTCCAGCAGGTCCGGGTGGTCCGGGTGGTACTCGAACACGTCCACCTCGTTGCCGCCGTCCCGCCAGGTCCAGATCGACGGCCAGGCGCCCATCTCCACGGGCAGTGTGATGCGCGCCGACAGCTCGTCCCCGGTGCAGACCTGGAAGCCCTCCGGGCTGCCCTCGGTGGTGAGCAGATTGCACGTCCAGAGCCCGTCGGCGGGCCGGCGGGTGGCCTCGAAGACGCCCGCGGGGCAGTACGCGCCGCTGAGGTAGTCGAGTTTGTGGTCGCTCCGGTTGGTCGGCCCCATCCGGGGATAGGCGCTGGTGCACCCGGCGGTCCACTGACTGGTCGAAGTGAAGTCCGCGTCGAACACGACTGCCACGGCCGCCTCCCCGGTGCCCCGCTGTCCCGGCAACCCTCACTACCGGGCACACGGAGTGAGTACCCGATGCGTTCCGTAGTATGCGAAGCGTGTCGCGCCGGCCCGGCGGGAACGCGCTCAGCCGACGGCGGCGGGCGCTCCCCCGGAGTCGAGCCGGTCCGTCACCGATACCACACCGTCGACCGAGCGGCACAGGTTCAGCACGATCGGCACCAGGTGCGGCTCGGGCACGGTGCCGCTGAGCACCACCCGGCCCTGGTCCACCTCCACCCCGATCTCGGCCGGGCTGACCCCGTCGATCCGGCCGAGCACCTCCTCCACGATCTCGCGCCGGATCACCCGGTCCTCGCGCAGGAACACCCGCAGCAGGTCCCCGCGGCTGACCATGCCGATCACCCGGCCGTCCTGGTCCAGCACCGGCAGCCGTTTCAGCCCGTGCCGGCTCATCAGCCGGGCCGCCGCGACCACGCTGGTGTCGGGTGTGGTGCAGACCGGCTGCGCCGTCATCAGGTCGGCCGCCGTGGCCGCGCCGCCCCGGCCCGGCTGCGCCGACTCCGGAGCCGGCAGCATGCTGGCCGTGTCCTCCTGCGCTGCCAGGGTGCGCAGCAGGTCCGCCTCGGAGACGAGGCCCAGTGGTCTGCCGTCGGTGTCCACCACCGGGACGCCGGTGATGTCGTACTCGGTCAGCAGCGCGACGATGTCCCGGAAGCCGGTCTCGGGCGAGACCTGGACCACGGGGCTGGTCATGACTGTTTCGACGGTGGCATGCCGCACGCCGGTTCACCTCGTCCACGACACTCGTCCGGCCGGATCCTCCCGGCCGGTACCCGCAGCATCGCGCCCGGCCGCGCACAACGCCAGGGGCCATGGGGCCGAACGGGTGGGACCTCCGGCCCTGCCGTCCCACGGTACGCCGACGGCCGCCCCGCCGGGCCGGTCTCCTGCCCCGAGCGGCGCAACCATCACATGATCGACTCGTTGGACCGTCCACCACGACACGAGGACGCCTCCGGGGAGGGCCTGTTGGCAGGATCAGAGGGTGCGGCGCCGCCGCCCCGGGGCGCCGCGCCGCGCCCGGTGGCACAGGCCGAGGCCGCACTGGTGCGCCACTACCGGCGCCTGGTCCGGCTGGCGTACCTGGCCCTGCCCGCCGACCGGGACCGGCACACCAGGGTGCTCGCCGCCCACACGGCCGTCCAGCGTGCGCTGCCATCCCGTTGGACCCGCCCCGGCCGGCCGGCGGGCCCCGGCGATGACCCCGTGTACGACGCGCTGCGCCACCGCGTCCTGCGCGCCGCCCTTCGCCCGCACCCCGCGCACCGGCTGCTGGCACCGCGGGTGTGGGGGCTGCGGCTGTTCACCCCGCACGGGAGCGACGAGGACGCGGCGCTGGACCAGGCGCTCGCCACGCTCGACGCGCCCGCCCGCGCCGCGTTCGCCCTGCTCGCGGTGGAGGAGCAGGCGCCGCAGCACGCGGTCGGCGTCCTGCGGCGGGCCGGGGTCGAGCGGCCCGAGGAGGCCGTCTCGGCCGCGTCCGGTCTGCCCGTCGGTGCCGAGTCGTCCGCCTTCGACCCGTGTGCCGTACGCGTCCAGCCCACCGACCTGCTGCGCCGCCGCCGTACTCTCACCGCCGCGCTCGCCGTGGCCGTCCTCGGGCTCACCACCACGGCCGCCGTCCTCGGCGGGTCCGACGGCGCGCCGGCCGTCCGACCGCAGGCCGCCCCGCCCGCCGACCCGGCCACCGACCCCGCCCGGTTGGTGCGGGTGGCGGCGGACCAGTGGCAGCACACCGCGCAGCTCGGTTTCCCCGCCTGGCCGGCGCGTGGCGACCGCCGCGACGACACCGCCCTCCTCGGCCGCGCCCTCGCCGCCTGGGCCCGGCCCGGACCGCAGACCCGCGCCGAAGCGGGCGTGGACACCGCGCCGCCCTCCGCCCCGCCCCGGCTCCTGTTCGCCGGGACGGTGGACGGCACCGCCGTGGTGGTCCTCCACGACGGGCAGCGGCTCGCCCAGTACACCGACGGGCACGGCGGCGGCCTGGACCTCGCCCGCGCCGACGACTCCGACGCGACGACGGCCGGCGCGGTGGTGCTGCGCCGCCAGGGCACCGCCGCCCGCTACCTGCTGGCCCCCTGGGTGGACACCGCCGAGACCCGGCGGATCGACCAACCCGACGCCCCCGCACGGCCGTTGGACCACCACGACGGCGTCACCGCGGCCGCCCCGGCCGGCACCCTCACCGACTGCCAGGGCGCCGCCGTCCTCCAGCTGCACTCCTCCCCCGTCATCGCCGAGAAGCACGTCTTCGTCCTGGCCGACGTCGGTGGCCTCGTGCCCGCCCACCTCACCTACACCCCGCCGCCGGACCGCGCCCAGCCCGCGCCCGCCCACGAACCCCACGAGGCGACCGGCCCGGACGCCCTCCAGGCCTGGGCGCGCGGCGGCTGCGCCGTCCCGGACGGCACACCGGGCGTCAAACAGCTCGACCTGTGGGCCTTCGCCGTCCAGCCGCTCCCCCAGAACGCGGGCACGGCCGCCTGGATGTGCCTGCGCGCCGACCGCTGGAACGGCGACGGCATCGCCGCCACCGCCGTCCTGCTGCCCACCGCGCGCGGCCCCCAGCGCACCGGTGGCGGCCCCGGCCGGGCGTGCAGCCGTCTCGAGCAGGACACCGTCGGCTCGACGTGGTGGCGCTCCCCGCAGGGCACCGAGTTCCTGCTCGTCGCCGGCAGCCGCCGCGTCGCCCGCCTCACCGTCAAGGGCCCGGACTGGTCCGCCGACCGCCCTGCTCCCGACCACACCCTCGTCGTCGAGCGCCCGGCCCGCGCGATCGTCCAGGTGGAGGCGGTCCTGGACAACGGCGCCCGGATCTCCCCCCTGCACTGACGGCACGACTACGCGGCCAACTCGTCGCTGTAGTCCGGAAGTTCGACACTGCTGACCTGCTTGCCGAGCTCCAGCATCCGGTCGAGGATCCAGCGCCGGTTCAGCAGCGCGCTGCGCGTCCTGAGGCCGATGGCGGTGCGGGGCGCCAGGAACGGGCCGGTGCGGTCGCCGCCCTTCTGGCAGCCCTGGGCGTAGCCGCGCAGCAGGTGCTCGTACCGGGCGAAGGCGCTCCGGTGGTCGCCGCGGGCCCGGGCCAGCTCGCCCGCCAGGACGTACGCGGCCACGACGGCGGTGCCGGTGCCCATCCCGCCGATGGTGGCGCCGCAGGCCGCGTCGCCGAGGAGGGCGATCCGCCCGGCCGACCAGGACGGCACGTCGGCACGGCTGATCGAGTCGAAGTAGAGCTCAGGGGCCTCCCGCAGGCTCTCCATCAGCCGGGGCACCTCCCAGCCGAGGTCCGCGAAGGACGACCTGATCAGCTCCTTCTGCTGGGCCGAGTCGTGTCGGTCGTAGTGGAGTTCGGGCGAGGCGAAGAGGAAGAAGGCGCCCGCCCGGGTCGGGTCGCGGTGGTCGGCGCCGACCGAGGCGAGCCGCCCCGGGACGTTGAGGCCGACCGAACCGGGCGGCAGGCCGAGGTAGTTGGGCAGCTGCCAGGTGGCCGCATAGTAGCCGAGGTGGCGGACGTACCGCTCCTCGGGGCCGAACGCCAGCCGGCGGACGTTGGAGTGCAGCCCGTCGGCGCCGATCACGAGGTCGAACTCGCGCGACGCGCCGCGCCGGAAGGCCACCCGGACGCCGCCGGGCGTCTCCTCCAGGGCGGTGATCGAGTCGCCGAAGACGTACTCGGCACGCGCGGCACTGTGCCGGAACAGCAGTTGGGCCAGTTCGCCGCGCGGGACCTCCACCTCGCCGCCGGCGAACTCGGCGGGCAGGTGGAGGCACCGGCTGCCGTCCGGCCCGAGGAAGGTCATCGGGCTGCCGCCGGTGCCGAGGGCGCGCAGCTCGTCGAGCACGCCCATCCGCTCCAGCACGGTGAGGTGGGTCCGGCCGCGGAAGTCGACGTTCTGCCCGCCGCCGCGCAGCGCGGGGGCCAGTTCGACGACGGTGACCTCGAAGCCGTACCGGCTCAGCCAGTGGGCGAGGGCAGGGCCGGCGATGCTCGCGCCCGAGATCAGGACCTTGGTGCTCATGGGAACCACTCCATCCGCGACGGCAGAAAACTGTGTCCACCAGACACTGTTCGTTGCTGTGTACGGTAGACACAGTTCGACCGGAAGGCAAGGGAGCGGAACGTGAACGAGGCGGCGAACGACACGGTGCGGCTGCTCTGGGGCCCGCCCGCCAAGCCCACCCGAGGGCCCAAGCCGGCCCTCAGCCTGGAGCGGATCGCCGCGGCGGGCATCGAGATCGCGGACGCGGAGGGCCTCGGCGCCGTCTCGATGCAGAAGGTCGCCGGGCTGCTCGACTACACCAAGATGTCGCTCTACCGCTATGTGCCCGGCAAGGCCGAACTGGTCGCGCTGATGGTCGAGGCCGCGATCGACGCGCCTCCCGCCGGCCCGGACGGGCTCGACTGGCGGGACCGCCTCACCGCCTGGGCCCACCGGTTGACAACGTCGTTCGTCCGGCACCCGTGGCTGCTGGACGCCACCGTCGGCCCCCGGGTGATGGGGCCGAAGGAACTCGCCTGGCTGGAACAGGTGGTGGCCGCCCTCGACGGCCGCGGCCTCACCGGCGCCGAACGCATGGACGCCGCCGTCCTGCTCGCCGGACACGTCCGCAGCATCGCCCAGCAGACCCGCGCCACCGGGCCGAACGGCTCCCCCGAGGCCCGACTCCTCGTCGTCCTGGCCAGCCTGGTCCAGCAGCACGCCGACCAGTACCCGGCCCTCGCCGTCGCCATGACCGAACCGGGCGGCCGCGACCAGGCCCTGGACTTCGGCCTCGCCCGCATCCTCGACGGCCTGGAGTCCCTGATCAGCCGCCGCACCGGCCGGGCGCACGAGGAAAATCCCGGGCAGGAGTCCGAAGCCAGGCCCTAACATGCCGCTCCATGGCGATGTTCGTGCACCTGACCTCCACCGCGAACGCCCCGCGGGTCCGCCGGTCCGGAATCCGGCCGGACAGCCGGGGGCAGGACGGCGTGCGCGGGGTGTACTGCTTCCCCGTGCTGCCGTCGTACACGCTGACCCACCAGTGGCTGCGCGAGCTGGCCCGGTTCGGCACCCGGGGCGGGCTGGTCGCGGTGCACGTCCGGCTGGCCGACGACCAGCCGGTGCTGGCCGGCCACTACCGGGACCGCGCCAAGGACGCGCAGCGCCTGATGCCGGCCGCCGAGGCGGTGCGGCGGATCGGGGCGCTGCCGGATCCGCGCGGCTGGGAGGTGTTCCTCCCCCGCGCGGTGGGCGCCCGCGAGATCCACCGGATCCGCACCGCACCGCAGGTCACCGGCTGGCGCTACCTGCCGAACGCCCACGGCACCCGTCCCTGCACGTGCGCGGGCTGCCGGATCCGCGGCGAGTACGGGAGCCGCCGTCTGCGCGAGCGCCGCCCGCACCCCCTGGACGGCCCGCCCCCGCCCGTCCGCGTCCTGCTCGCCCGCATCGACGCCGCCGGCACCCCGGGCGACCCGGCCGAACTCCGCGCCGCCCTGCACTGGTTCTCCCTGCGCCGCCGCGGCCCTCTGGAGCGCCTCGCCCACCTGGCCGCCCACCCCGTTCCCGCCGTCCGCCAGGAGCTCGTCTGGGCTGTCTGCGGCTGGTCCACCCCCGGCGTCCGCGACCTCCTGACGGCCCTCGCCGCCGACCCCGACCGGGACGTCCGCGAAGCCGCCGAGGCGGCGCTGGAGGACTGAGCAGCGCACACACCACCGGCACCCTGGACGGACCGCGGCCCGGTACCGAGGGGGCGCGCGGGCCCCGACCGCGCAACCACCGAAGACGGCCCACCTGCGTGTCGCGGCGGCGAACTCGTCGTCCGTGCACGTCCGTTGCCCTAGCGTGGCGACCCGCGCACCGCTGACTGCGCGCCGTCGAGAGCCCGGGAGTGAGATGCCGAAACGCCGTAGCCCACGCGCCCGGCCGGCCGCGCTCGTGCTCACACTCGCGCTGGCGCTCACCGCGTGCGGGAGCGGCGGAAGCGGCGCGGGCCCGACGACACTCGACTGGTACAACTTCCCGGACGACTCCGGCGCCCTCCAGCAGGCCGCGGACACCTGCGGGCAGGCCTCGGGCGGGCGGTACGCGATCCGGTACAACAAGCTGCCGCGCACCGCCGACGGCCAGCGCCAGCAGCTGGTGCGCAGGCTCGCCGCGCACGACGCGGGCGTGGACATCATGGGGCTGGACGTCACCTGGGCACCGGAGTTCGCGGAGGCCGGCTGGATCCGCGAATGGACGGGGGCGCAGAAGGAACAGGTCACGGCGGACACCCTGCCCGCCGCCCTCAGGACCGCCACCTGGAAGGACCGGCTGTACGCCGCGCCGTACAACTCCAACACCCAACTCCTCTGGTACCGCGACGACCTGACCCCCTCCCCGCCCCGCACCTGGGCAGAACTGCTCGCGCAGGCGGACGCGCTCGCGAAGGACGGCAAGCCGCACGACATCGAGGTCCAAGGGGCTCAGTACGAGGGCCTGACGGTCTGGTTCAACACCCTGGTCGGCAGCGCGGGCGGCGCGGTCCTGACAACCGACGCCACCGCGCCAGCGCTCGGCGCGCCCGCCGTCACCGCTGCCGGGATCATCCGGGAGCTGGCGCGCTCCGCTGCCGCCGACCCCTCGCTCGCCAACCAGATGGAGGACCAGAACCGGCTCGCGCTGGAGTCGGGCACGGCCGCCTTCGAGGTCAACTACCCGTTCGTCTACCCGGCGATGAAGGCCGACCGGCCCGACCTGTTCGCGCACTTCCGGTGGGCGCCCTACCCGGCCGTGACGCCCGACCGGCCGGCCGCCGTCACGATCGGCGGGATCGATCTCGCCGTCGGCGCGTACAGCCGGCACCCCGACCTCGCCCGCGAGGCGACACTCTGCCTGCGCAACCGCGACAACCAGCTGGTCAACGCGCTCCGTGGCGGCCTCCCGCCGTCCCTGCGGAGCCTGTACACGGCCCCCGAGCTGACGGCCGACTACCCCTTCGCCGCCGAGGTGCTCGCCGCCCTCGAATCCGCCTCGCTCCGCCCGCAGACGCCCGCCTACCAGAACGTCTCGATCGCGATCGCACACGCGCTCTCCCCGCCCTCGGCGGTGGATCCGGAACACACGGTCGCCGCCCTGCACGGCCAGATCGGGGACGCACTCGGCTCGAAGGGGCTGATCCCGTGACCGTCACCGCCGAAATCCCGACCCGCGCGAAGATCTCCGAGGGCTCCCGGCAGGAGCGCCGCCTCGGCTGGCTGCTCTGCGCCCCGGCCGTCCTGGTGATGACGGCGGTGACGGCCTACCCGATCGGCTACGCCGTCTACCTCTCCCTCCAGCGCTACGACCTGCGCTTCCCGCAGCGCGCCCGGTTCGTCTGGTTCGACAACTACGCGGCCGTGCTGTCGAGTTCGTACTGGTGGCAGGCGCTCTGGGTGACCGTCCTGATCACGGCGGTCTCGGTGACGATCGAGCTGGTGCTCGGCCTGGCGCTCGCCCTGGTGATGCACCGGACGATCCTGTGGCGCGGCGCCGTCCGCACCTCCGTGCTGGTGCCGTACGGCATCGTGACGGTGGTCGCCGCGTACTCCTGGCAGTACGCGTGGACGCCCGGCACCGGCTACCTGGCCGGCCTCCTGCCGCCGGGCAGCGCGCCGCTCACCGACCACTGGCAGGCGATCGGGCTGATCATCCTGGCCGAGGTGTGGAAGACCACGCCGTTCATGGCGCTCCTGCTGCTGGCCGGTCTGGCCCTGGTGCCCGAGGAGACGGTCCGGGCCGCTCAGGTGGACGGCGCCGGCTTCTGGCAGCGGCTGCGCCTGGTGGTGCTGCCGCTGATGAAGCCCGCGATCCTGGTGGCCCTGCTGTTCCGGACGCTCGACGCGTTCCGCGTGTTCGACGACATCTACGTGCTCACCGGCGGTTCGAACAACACCGGCTCGGTCTCCATCCTCGGGTACGACAACCTGTTCACCGCGCTGAACCTCGGCATCGGGTCGGCGATCTCGGTACTGATCTTCCTCTGCGTGGCGGCGATCGCGCTCGTCTTCGTCAAGGTGTTCGGCGCCGCGGCGCCCGGCGGCGAGGGTGACCGCCGGTGAACGCCCCGGTGAAACCCGCCACGCGGACCCGCGCACGCTGGACGGCCGTCAATCTCGTCGTGGTGCTCTACGCGCTGTTCCCGGTCTGGTGGATCGCCGCGCTCTCCTTCAAGGACCCGAGCACCCTCACCGACGGCAACTTCGTGCCCCGCCGCTGGACGCTGGAGAACTACCGCGGCATCTTCCGGACCACCGAGTTCACGCGCGCACTGCTCAACTCCGTCGGCATCGCCCTCATCGCCACCACCGTCGCCGTCGTGCTCGGCACCATGGCCGCCTACGCCGTCGCCCGGCTGCGTTTCCCCGGGAAGCGGCTGCTGATCGGCATGTCGCTGCTGATCGCGATGTTCCCGCCGATCTCGCTGGTCTCCCCGCTGTTCGACATCGAGCGGGCGCTGAGCCTGTTCGACACCTGGCCGGGCCTGATCATCCCGTACATGACCTTCTCCCTCCCGCTGGCGATCTACACCCTGTCGGCCTTCTTCCGGGAGATCCCGTGGGACCTGGAGAAGGCCGCCCGGGTGGACGGCGCCACGCCCTGGCAGGCGTTCCGGCTGGTCATCGCCCCGCTGGCGGCGCCCGGCGTGTTCACCACCGGGATCCTGGTGTTCATCTTCTGCTGGAACGACTTCCTGTTCGCGATCTCGCTCACCTCCACCCGGGCGGCGCGGACCGTCCCGGCGGCGATCGCGTTCTTCACCGGCAGTTCGCAGTTCCAGCAGCCGACCGGCTCGATCGCCGCGGCGGCCATGGTGATCACCGTGCCGATCGTGGTCTTCGTGCTGCTGTTCCAACGCCGCATCGTGGCCGGCCTGACCGCCGGCGCAGTGAAGGGGTGACGCATGGCCGAGCTCGTCCTCGACGGACTCACCAAGCACTACCCGGACGGCGGGGTCGCCGTCCGGGACGTCGACCTGACCGTCGGGGACGGGGAGTTCGTGATCCTGGTCGGCCCGTCCGGGTGCGGAAAGTCCACCACCCTCAACATGATCGCCGGCCTGGAGGACATCACCGCGGGCACCCTGCGGATCGGCGGCCGGGTGGTCAACGACCTCGCCCCGAAGGAGCGGGACATCGCCATGGTGTTCCAGAGCTACGCGCTCTACCCGCACATGACGGTCCGTCAGAACATGGGCTTCGCCCTGCGGCTGGCCGGGGTGGACCGGGCGGAGATCGCCCGCAAGGTCGAGGAGGCCGCGCGCGTCCTGGACCTCACCGACCACCTGGAGCGCCGCCCCGCGCAGCTCTCCGGCGGCCAGCGTCAGCGGGTCGCGATGGGCCGGGCGATCGTCCGCGCCCCGAAGGCCTTCCTGATGGACGAACCGCTGTCCAACCTGGACGCCCGGCTGCGGGTCCAGATGCGCACCCAGATCGCCCGGCTCCAGCGCCGCCTGGGCACCACCACCCTCTACGTCACCCACGACCAGGTCGAGGCGATGACCCTCGGCGACCGGGTGGTGGTGATGCGCGACGGCGTCGTCCAGCAGGTCGGTGCACCGCAGGAGTTGTACGACCACCCGGTGAACCTGTTCGTTGCCGGGTTCATCGGATCCCCGGCGATGAACGTCCTGGACGCCACGCTGGAACAGGGCGCGCTGCACACCGCGCTGGGCGAACTGCCGCTGGCGGACCGGCTGCGACGGCAGCTGGAGCGGGCCGGCGCGCCGCGGCGGGTCGCCGTGGGCATCCGCCCGGAGCACTTCGAGGACGCGGCACTCCTGGCACACCCGCGCGGCGGGCGGACGGTGACGGTGGGCGTCGAGGTGCTGGAGTCGGTCGGCTCGGACGTGTTCGCGCACTTCACGCTCGACGGCCAAGGCGAGGCCGTCGCCCGGATCGGCACCGACACCCGGGCCGTGGAGGGCCGCCCACTGGAGCTGTGGGTGGACACCGACCGGCTGCACGTCTTCGATCCGGCCACGGGCTCCGCGCTCACCGACTCACGCCGCTGACCGCGCCCTGCCGAGCCCCGCTCAGCCCACGTGCACGGCCGGCCGCCGCGAGCGGTCGGGCTCCGCCTCCCGCAGCACCTCGCGGGTGACCGGCGCGATCTCACCCTGGCCGAACAGGAAGAACCGCAGGAACTGGGCGAAGGGGTTGCCCTCCGTCCACTCGAAGTAGATGTGCGGCTGCTGCCCGGTGAGGTCGCGGACCCGCAGCAGCAGCGCGGCCAGCGCGTTCGGCACGCTGGAGCTCTGCAGCGCCAGCACCCGGTAACGGTCGTGCATCACCTCGCCGTGGACGCTCAGTTCGGCCTCGAAGTCGGACGGGTCGAGCACGGTGACCTCGACGAAGACCAGGTCGTCCTCGGCCGGGATGTCGTTGTCGGCCCGGATCTGCCGCATCTTGTCGCGGTACTCGGCGAGGTCCCGGCTGTTCGGCTCGTTGGCGATCAGCCGCAGCGGGCGGTGCATGTAGTCCCGGACGAACCGTTCGGCGACGTCGTCCAGGACCACGTCGGTGACCCGCAGTTCGAAGGAGCGCTTGAGCCGGGAGAGGAAGGAGACGAGCACGATGGCGCCGATGAAGCAGGCGCCGATCTTGACACCGTCCGGCCGCTCGCCGATGTTCACCGCCGTCGTGTAGATGAACACGGCGGAGATCGCCGCGAATCCGGCCGTCCAACGCGACTGCCCCGCCTTGTGGGCGGCGATGGTGACGGCGATGGCGGCCGAGGTGATCAGTACCAGCACACCGGTGGCGTAGGCGCCGCCCTGGGCGTCGACGTTGGCGTCGAAGATCCAGGTGATCAGGAACCCGACCAGGGTCAGGACGATCACCATCGGCCGCAGCGCCCGCGCCCAGGCCGGGACCATGCCGTAGCGCGGCAGGTAGCGCGGCAGCAGGTTGAGCATGCCCGCCATGGCGGAGGCGCCGGCGAACCAGAGGATGGCGATGGTGGACAGGTCGTAGACGCTGCCGAAGGCGCTGCCGAGGTTCTGGTGCGCGAGGTAGGCGAGGGCGCGGCCGTTGGCCGGGCCTCCGGTCTTGAAGTCCTCGGGGGGGATCAGCAGGGTGGTGATGAAGCTGGTGGTGATCAGGAAGATGCTCATGATCACGGCGGCGGTGGTGAGCAGGTGGCGGGTGCCGCGGATGCGGCCGGTGGGGTTCTCCTCGGTGTCGTCCGGGTCGCCCTCGATGTGCGGCATCACGGCGACGCCCGTCTCGAAGCCGGACAGACCCAGCGCGAGCTTCGGGAAGACGGTCAGGGAGACGCCGATCATCGCGGCCGCGTTGCCGTGCGCGGCGGTGAGCGCGTCGGTCCAGTCTCCGATCACGTGCGGGGCCTTGAGGACGTGCCAGAGGCCGTTGGCCACGACGACGACGTTGAGCGCGAGGTAGATGACGACCAGGACGACGGCCACGCCGATCGCCTCGCCGAAGCCCTTGAGGAAGACGGCGCCGAGCAGGGCGATCAGGATCAGCGTGATCAGCACCTGCCTGCCGCTGAGGGCACTGGTCAGGTGCGGGTTCTCCACCAGGTGCGCGCTGGCGTCGGCGGCCGACAGGGTGATGGTGATCATGAAGTCGGTGACCGCGAAACCGAGCAGCGCCAGCACGAAGAGCTTGCCCCGCCAGAACGACAGCAGCCGCTCCAGCATGGCGATCGAGCCCTCGCCGTGCGGGCTCTCGTGGGCCACCCGCCGGTAGACCGGCAGCGCGCCCAGCAGGGTGACGATCACCAGCACGATCGTCGCGATCGGCGACAGCAGTCCGGCCGCGAGCGCGGCGATGCCGGGCTGGTAGCCGAGGGTCGAGAAGTAGTCGACACCGGTCAGGCACATCACGCGCCACCAGTGCGCGGTCTTGTGTGCGGCGGGTGTCTCGGCGTGCGGGCCCGGGTACTGCTTGGCCATGTCGGCCAGGCCTTCCAGCAGCCATGCCCGGAACCGCGCGCCGCGCGTCGGAGGCGCCACCCCCGGCCCGACCGAACCCGACGAAACCACGTACACCCCTGTCCATGACTCGGCCGGCCGCTCACGGCTCCCGACCCCCTGGCCGCCGGACGGACGGCGCGGTCAGGCTAAGTGACCGGACCGCCGCCGTCGCGGAGCCGCGCAACCGGACGCGCCATGGTGCCCCGAACGGCCCTCTCCGGTGGCGGGTGGCGCTGCGGCGTGCAACCGGCGCGGCGCTCCCGGCCCGATACCCGGAGAGGGTGAGGATGTCAACATGCCCTGACGCACTCGCGTACGGTGATCGGGCACGGACACGACGGAGGCCAGTGTGACGGAACCGAGTCGGCGGGGAGTTCTGGGCCTGGGCCTGATGGCAGCGGCCGTCACCTCCTGCGGCACCGGCCGGCCCGCACCGGCCACGGCCCCGCACCCGTCACCCGACACCGCCGGCGCGAGCCCGCAGCGGGCCGGCGTGAAGGCGGACGAGAAGCCGGAGCAGTCGCTCCCCGGCGCGGCCGACTGGGAGATCACCAACCCGGGCCCGGCCGGCGCGATCGAGGGCTTCGCCGACCGGGTCAGCGTGCTGCCGGGCGAACCGGTCGGCCTGCACGTCTCCACCCCGGCCGCCGCCTTCACCGTCACCGCCTACCGGATCGGCTGGTACGGCGGCGCCCGCGCCCGCCAGGTCTGGCGCCGCGAGCACGTGCCCGGCACGAAGCAGCCCGCGCCCCACGTGGACGGCGCGACCCGCACCGTCCTGACCGGCTGGCAGCAGACCCTCGCAGTGGACACGGCAGGCTGGCCCGAGGGCGCATACCTGCTGCGCCTCGACGTCGAGGACGGCTCGGGCCAGCGCTACGTCCCGCTCACCGTCCGCTCGGCCATCACCGCCGGGAAGACGGTGGTGATGGCCGCCCCGGCGACCTGGCAGGCGTACAACGAGTGGGGCGGGTACAGCCTCTACAACGGCCCGACCGGGGGCCTCGCCACCCGCTCGCTGAAGGTCACCTTCGACCGGCCCTACGAATACGACCACGGCGCCGGGCTGTTCCTGGTGTACGAGGCCCCGCTGGTCTCGCTCGCCGAACGGCTCGGCCTGCCGCTCGCGTACACCACCGGGATCGACGTGGCCCGCGAGCCGGGGCTGCTGCACGGCGCGGCCGCCGTCCTGTCGCTCGGGCACGACGAGTACTGGTCACCGGAGCAGCGCGCGAACGTGGTCGCGGCCCGGGACGCCGGGACCAACCTGGCGATCCTGGGCGCGAATTGCTGCTTCCGCCGGGTCCGGTTCGAGCCCACGGAGCTCGGCCCGGACCGGACGGTGGTCTGCTACAAGGACGCCTGGGCGCAGGACCCGGGCCACCGGGCGGGCGCTCCGGCGACCACCGACTTCCGGGTCGGGCCGGGCGCCGATCCGGAGAGCGCGATGCTCGGCGTGATCTACGACGGCTACCCGGTGGACGCCCCGTACGTGGTCGGCTCGCCCGACCACTGGGCGTTCGAGGGCACCGGGGTCACCGCCGGGGCGTCCTTCCCGCACCTGGTCGGCGTCGAGTACGACAAGGTGGAGACCGCCTTCCCCACCCCGCGCCCGATCGAGGTGATCGCCCACTCCCCCGTGGTCTGCGAGGGCCGCCGCTCACACGCCGACACCGCCTACTACACCATCCCGAGTGGCGCCGGGGTGTTCGCCACCGGAACGATGCGCTGGGTGGAGACACTCGACGCGCACGGCCCCGGGGGCACCAGCGCTGACCACGGCGTCGACGCCCGGGCCGGCGACCTGGTGCGCAAGGTCACCGAGAACGTCCTGCGCACCTTCGCCGCAGGCCCGGCCGGCCACACCCGCCCCGCCCAGGACAACCTCGGGGCCGTCTACGGCGTGCAGTAGCCGTCAGCTGCCGCCGCCGGTGGGAGGGGTGATGGCCCCCGGGGGGCCGGGCGTGACCCGGCGCCGAGGCCACCGCCCGGCGCGGATACACTCGCACGGTCGTATCAGCAGGTCGTCACGGACAACCGTCCGGCGGGGCACGGATGCCGCCGGAGAGCGCGCGAGGGAATCAGAGCATGGTCGAGGCCTCCCCCAAGGTCGTTGTCGTCGTCCCCACGTACAACGAGCGGGAGAACCTTCCGGTCCTCGCGGGCCTGCTGGCGGAACTGCCAGTGCCGAACCTGCACCTGCTGGTCGTCGACGACAACTCGCCGGACGGCACCGGCGAGATAGCCGAGAAGCTGGCGGCGGGCTCGCACGGCACGGTCGGCGTGCTGCACCGCACCGAGAAGGACGGCCTCGGCCGGGCCTACCTCGCGGGCATGGCCCGGGCGCTGAACGAGGGCGCCGACGTGGTGGTGCAGATGGACGCCGACCTGTCGCACCCGGCCTCGGTGATACCCACGATGGTGCAGACCCTGCTCACCGGCGACACCGCCGTGGTGCTCGGCTCGCGCTACGTGCCCGGCGGTTCGACGGCCTCGGAGTGGCCGTGGCACCGCAAGGCGCTCTCCGCGTGGGCCAACTTCTACGTCAACACGATCCTCGGCCTCGGCGTCAAGGACGCCACCGCGGGCTTCAAGGCCTGGCGGGCGAGCACGCTGCGGGCGATCGACCTGCCGACCGTGCAGAGCAACGGCTACTCGTTCCAGGTCGAGATGAACTACCGCGTGGTCAGGCGCGGCATGACGATCCGCGAGGTGCCGATCCGCTTCGAGGAGCGGGTCGAGGGCGCGTCCAAGATGAGCATCGGCGTGCAGGTCGAGTCCGCGCTGGCGCCCTGGAAGCTGCGCCTGGACCGGAACCGGTAGCCGCAACTCCTCACCTCGGCGTGGGCATTCGGGTGCCCTCGGGCCCGTTCGGCGGTGTGAACGGCGGCTGCGGGGAAAGAAGGGCGGCATGGCCCTTCTCCCGGAGTCCCTCACGGTCGCCCTCCGCCGTGGCGCCCGAGAACCGTTCGTCGTCCAGACCGTCCGCGCGACGGTGGCCGCCACCCTCTCGTACGCGGTGGCGACGCAGCTCAGCAACGAGCCGGCCCCGCTGACGGCGCCGCTCACCGCGCTGCTGGTGGTGCAGGTCACCGTCTACTCGACGCTGAAGACCAGCATCCGCCGGGTCAACTCGGTGGTGGTCGGCGTACTGATCGCGATCGGGTTCAGCGCCGTGGTGGGGCTCTCCTGGTGGAGCCTCGGACTGATCATCCTGGCCTCGCTGACGATCGGCCGGTTCGTCCGGGTCGAGGAGTTCGTCCAGGAGGTCGCGATCAGCGCGATGCTGATCCTGGGCGTCACCAAGCTGGCCTCGCAGGCCTGGGACCGGGTGCTGGAGACGCTGATCGGCGCCGCCGTCGGCCTGCTGTTCAACCTGCTGTTCGCCCCGCCGGTCTGGGTGGACACCGCCGGCGAGTCGATCGAGGACCTGGCCCGGCGGGCCCGCCACCTGCTGCTGGACATCGCCGAGGAGCTGGGCCGCCCCATCCCCGTCGCCCGGGCCGCGGAGCGGCTGCACGAGGCGCGCCGGCTCGACCAGGCGATCTCGGAGGTGGACGCGGCGCTGCGCCAGGCCGAGGACAGCCTGCGGCTCAACCCGCGGATCAGCGAGGGGCTGCTGTCCCGGCTGGTGCTGCGCACCGGACTGGACACGCTGGAGATCTGCGTGGTGGTGATCCGGGTGCTGGCCCGTTCGCTGACCGACCTGGCGAAGCGGCGCGAGCCCGGCGAGCGGCTGTTCCCACCGGACGTCGCGGTGGCGCTGGAGGAGCTGCTGACGCACGTCGGCGGGGCGATGGTCAGCTTCGCGGTGCTGGTGACCACCCAGGTGAGCCGCAACGCCGAGGAGGCGGAGCAGCGGCTGGCGGCCGAGCTGGCGGCGGCCCTGACGTGCCGGGAGAACGTCGCCCACCTGCTGTTGCGGAAGGTGCAGGAGCACCCGGAGGCATGGCAGCTGCACGGCGCGCTGCTGGCGGAGGTGGACCGGATCCTGGACGAGCTGGACCTGGAGCACCGCAGCCGGCGGCTGATGGAGGAGCTGGACCGGGCCTCGGTGGCGAGCCGGGAGCGGTTCTCGCGGTTCGCGGGGCTGCGCCGGTGGGTGCGGGGCGAGCGGCGGCGCCCGGCCGTAGAGGCCGGGCGCTGAACCCGAACGGAACTCAGGGCATCGTCCAGGGCTGCTGTGGCAGCGGGTGGCCCGTCTCCAGGTAGGTCTTGAGGTTGGACAGGACGGCCTCCCAGCCCCTGGCCGCCTCCGCCACCTCGGCCTCGTCGGCGAGGCGCTCGTGACTGACGGTGAGCCGGGTGAGGTCCCGCCAGCCCTGGATCTCGAAGGTGACCCGGGACGGCCCGGCCGGGCCGGGCTGCTCCGATGGGGACCAGCTGGTGACCAGGCGGTGCGGGCGGTCGACGGCCTCGACGATGCCGATGACGTCGGCGATCCCGGAGTCGTCGGCGCGCTGGTGCTCCCAGGGGGCGCCGGGCAGCCAGGTGGAGACGTTGCGGTGGCCCCAGTAGAGGCCGGACTCGTCGGCGTTGGTGAGTGCGTGCCACACGCGCTCGGGCGTGGCGCGCAGGTAGACGGCGGTGCGGTGGGCGGTGGTGTGGTCAGCGGGTGCGGCCATGGCCTCAGCCCCCGGCCGCGTCGAGCAGCGGCTGGATCTCGATCTTCTGCATGCGCATCATCGCGGCCATCACGCGGTCGGCCTTGGCCCGGTCCGGGCCGGCGACCAGGTCCAGCAGGACGCGCGGCGTGATCTGCCAGGAGAGGCCGTAGCGGTCCTTGAGCCAGCCGCACGGCGCCTCCTGGCCGCCGTCGGCGGTGAGCTTGGCCCAGAGCTCGTCGACCTCCTGCTGGTCGGCGCACTCCACCTGGAGCGAGATCGCCTCGGTGAAGGTGAACGCCGGGCCGCCGTTGAGGGCCGTGTACTTCTGGCCGGCGAGTTCGAAGTCGACGGTCATGACCGAGCCGGCGGCGCCGGGACCGGTCTCGCCGTAGCGGGCGACCCGGGTGATACGGGAGTTGGGGAAGAGCGACGTGTAGAAGGCGGCGGCCTCTTCGGCCTGGTCGTCGAACCAGAGAAAGGTGGTGATTTTCTGCATGCGCCCGACGGTAGCGGCGGGGTCCGTCGGGGCGGCCGAGCCACGGCCGGGGGTCACCGGTTCGGCGCCCCCGGCCCTGCCGGCCACGGGTCAGTGCACCCAGCCCGCGTAGCGGCGGCTGAAGCGCTGCCCGGTGTGGGCGGTGACGACGACGTCGTAGCGGCCCTGCTCGTCCAGCGGCCAGGCCAGGTCGACCTGCTGACCGGGCTTGACCCAGACGGTCTTCGCGGTGCCCGCGAAGTCGTTGGGGGCGGCGGTGAAGGCGACGCCGGTCAGGCCGTCGTTGGCCACCTGAAGGGTGAGCCGCACGCTGCCGCGCAGGTCGGCGGTGACGATCGGCACGCCGACGTCGTTCTGGCCGTCCTGCCCGTCGCGGACCACGGTGCCGGCGAAGCGGCGGACGAAGCCGTCCGGGCCGTGGACGGTGAAGTCGTAGCGGCCGTTGGTGGCCGCGGCGTCCCAGACGTACGTCGCGGTGGCGCCGGGGGCGACGGTGTAGGGGGTGCCCGCGAACGGGAAGGCGATGTTGGGGTAGACGGTGTACGGGAAGGCCACCGAGCCGTCGTTGGTCATCGTGCAGGTGACCTTGCCGGTCTTCCGGTCCACCTCCGCGTCGGCCCACGGCTGGTACGGCAGCGGGCGGTGCGGGCGCTCGCCGCGCTCCTGGACGGGCATCGACTGGGCGCCGACGGCCGGCAGGGCGACGCCGGGCAGCTTGGTGCCCGCGTCGGCCTTGGCCATCAGGGCCTTGGTGTCCGGCAGGCGCGGGATCGAGTGGTCCGGCGCGGCGAAGTCGAAGCAGCTGGTGAGGTCGCCGCAGACGGCCCGGCGCCAGGCGGAGATGTTGGGCTCGGCGACACCGGTGACCACCTCCATGAAGCGCAGCACCGAGGTGTGGTCGAAGACCTGCGAGTTGACCCAACCGCCGCGCGACCACGGGGAGATGACCCAGAGCGGAACGCGGTTGCCGAGGCCGATCGCCCGCCCGTGGGTGAACTCCTCCGGCGTGCCCGCCTCGGGGGTGGGCGGGACCATGTGGTCGAAGTAGCCGTCGTTCTCGTCGTACATGACCAGGAAGACGGTGTGCTGCCACACCTTCGGGTTGGACATCAGCGACTGCAGCGCCGTGTCCACCCAGTGCGCGCCGTACGCCGGGCCGGCCTCCGGGTGCTCGCAGAAGAGGTAGGGCGCGACCAGCCAGGAGATGGTCGGCAGGGTGCCGTCCTTGCAGTGCCGGTCGAAGTCGGTGGGGTCGAACTTCGTCATCGCGTTGACGTAACGCGGGTCGTCCTTCGGGAAGTTGTGGAACTGTCGGAAGTAGGAGAGCGCGTTGTCGTCGTAGTCGCCGGTGCGGTCGTCCTTGCTGGGGTTGTGGTAGACGCGCCAGCTGACACCGGCGGCTTGGAGGCGCTCGGCGTAGGTGGTCCAGTCGGCGACGGGGTTGTCGGTGACCGGGGTGTTGTCGATCCAGGGGCCGGTGGTGCCGTCGCGGCCGGGGCCGGCGGTGCCCGTCCACAGGTAGAGGCGGTTGGGGTCGGTCGGACCGGCGAGGGAGGTGAAGTAGGCGTCGCAGAGGGTGAACGCGTCGGCCAGGGCGTACTGGTAGGGGATGTCGTCGCGGGTGAAGTAGCCCATGGTGCGCTCGCCCTTGGCGGCGATCCACTTGTTCATCGCGCCGTTGTTGATCGCCTGGTGGCCGGTGGCCCAGTCGTGGGCAAGGCCGCCGGCGTTCTGCGCGTTGTACTTGGAGGTGTCCATCCGGTACGGCAGCATGACGCCGCCGTCGCCGCGGCCGCTGTCGGGCTGGCGGAACACGTCGCTGCCGTCCGGGAACCGCAGCGCCTGCTTGTCGCCGAAGCCGCGGACGCCGCCCAGGGTGCCGAAGTAGTGGTCGAAGCTGCGGTTCTCCTGCATCAGGACGACGACGTGCCGGACGTCCTTGACGGTGCCGGTGAGCCGGTCAGACTCGGGGGCGGCGGCCGCCTCGGCGGGGGCGGCGGCGAGGCCGGTCAGCGCGACGGCGCCGGCGGCCGCGGTGGCGCCGACGAAGGTGCGGCGGGAGAGTTCGGACATGGCGAACTGGCCTCTCAGAGCTGGAAGGTGGCGACGGCGGCGGCGGTGTCGGACGGCCACTCGTTGGCCGCGCTGTTCGGCTCGGGCTGCGGCCAGTCGGCGACGAGGGTGTGAGCCTCGACCAGCTTCAGCGGGCCCGCGTACTGCACGTAGTCGATGCGGTCCTGCGGCTCCGACTTGGTGCCGCGCTGCCGGCGGGTGGGCGACCAGGTGTTGCCGGGGTTCTTGGCCGGGTTGCCGTGCTCCTCGCGAAAGGCGTCGGTCAGCCCGACGGCCTGGAGGGCCTTGGTGACGGGCCAGTTGACCGGTCCGACACCGCCGTGCGCGGGCGCGGTGGCGGCCGTCCAGTCGAGGTGGGACGGCGAGGAGAGCGCTCCGGCGAGCACCACCGGGGTGTGCTTGGCGATGTCCGCGCTGACCGCGGCGGCCAGCGCCTTGGCCTGCTTGAGCCGGACGGAGGCGTTCTCGGCGGCCTCGGCCTGGGCGGCGGTGCGACCGTCCTGGACGCCGTACGGGCCGTAGTCGGCCTCGTCGAGATGCGCCGCCCAGAAGCGGACGGCCCGGCCGCCGGGCAGCCGGACGGTCGCACCCGCAGCGGGCAGGTCGGCCGTGGCCGGAGTGATGTCGGCCAGCGGGTGGCGGCTGAGGATGCCGACGCTGCCCGGGCTCTGGTAGGCGTACCAGCCGAGCGCGGTCGCGAGGGTCTGCGCCTGGGTGCCGGCGGTCTCCTGGAGCGCCAGCACGTCCAGGCCCTGGGCGAGGACCACGCGCAGCTGCTTCTCCAGCGCGTCGGTGTACCCGGCGCCGGCGTTGTTCAGGTTCCAGCTCACGGTCTTCAGGCGCAGCGGCCCGGCCGGGTCCGCGACCGGGATCAGCACGGTGACGGTGTCGGTCGCACCCGCGCTGTCCTTGACGCCGACGACGACCAGCTCGGGAGTCCCACCGGCTGCGGGCGCGGTGCCGGTGAGGGTGCCGTCGGCGCCGACCGAGGCCCAGGCCGCGCCGCCGACCTTGCGGAAGGCGGCGGTGCCGGCCGGGTTGCCGGCCGGGCGGGACCAGAGGCCGCCGAGCTTGACGGTCACCGCCGCGCCGGGGGCGACCGCGGCGGTGGTCAGGGCGTCGACGGTGCTGTGCGGGCGGACCACGGCGGGCTTGGGGCGGAAGCTGAACGGCCCGGTCTGCGCGAGGATGCCGTAGCCGTCCTTGGCGAGCAGGTAGGCGGTGTACGGGCCGCCGGTCAGCGCGGCGGTGTCGAGCTGGACGTCGCCGGAGGCGGCCGGCGTGTACTTCCACAGCAGGGAGGAGCCGTTGCCGGGCTGCCGGCTGCCGTCGTAGACGCCGACCCAGTTCCTGGCGTCGGGGGCGTCGGTGGTCCAGTGGAAGGTGAGCCGGTCGCCTTCGGTCGGGTTGGCGGATGCGGTGAGGGTCAGGGTGCTGCCTGTGGCCACGGTCGTCCTGTCCGCCGCCGGGAGCCCGGTCCGCCGGGATCGTCGGGGATCGTCGGCGGCCGGGTCCGCGCGCGGCTGGTCACGGAGGCTTGGGAGGAATGACCCGTAGTTGGCTGTACAACTGCGGATGCCTTCATTCACCCGAAGGTCAGCGACCGGAACGTGAACGACGCATGACGCAACGTCGGGCGGTTCGGGAAATCCGGGGCGGCGGGTGTCCGGACGATCCGCCGGGCTTCCCCGGATGCGGCCTCCGACCTGGGACTCTTCGGTGGCGGAGGCGTCCGGTGACCGGGACGCAGCCACGGCGACCCGGCAAACGGGGCAACTCCCCGGCCGGGCCGCCGCGCTGGTGTCAGGAGCGCCAGGCCGGGTTCGTGACGATCGCCTTCAGCTGGTCCACGTCGAGCGCGGGGGTGCCGGGCTTGAAGGTGAAACCGTTCTCGCCGTTCCACTCCGAGATCCGCACCTGGCCGCCGTCCGGGTAGTGCACGTCGGCCGTCCAGTGCAGGATCTGGTCCGTCGCGGTCTTCCCGTTGCCAAAGCGGTTGGTGACGACGAGTGCCCCGTCGCTCCGCTTCTCGCGGACCTCCAGAGGGGTCGTGCGGTCGCGGTCCATCGTCCCGAAATCGTCCCGGCCGCGCTGGGACGGCGGCTCCACGCCCACCATCAGCATGCTGCTGCGGCCCTCGACGGTGACCGTGAGCACGGCGCGCTGGGCATCCTGGCCGGAGACCTTGGCCCCGGCCGGCAGCAGCGGGACGAGCTTCGCGAGCAGCTCCGCGTTCGACGGGCCCTGCGACGGGGTCGGTGCCGGGGCGTCGCCGGGCTTCGGCGCCCCCTTCACCGGGGCGAGCGAGGCGAAGACGCGGTCCCACGCCGGGGAGGTCGCCAGGGCGCTCAGCTGATCGACGGCCAGCGGCGGGTTCGGCCGGTTGGCGACGGCCGGCTGACCGTTGTACTCGGCGATCTGCAACCGGCGGCCGTCCGGGCCCGCCCAGACGGCCTCCCACTTGCGGATGTCCGCGTTGTAGGTGTCCCGCAGCCGCTCGACCACCAGCGCGGAACCGTCCGGCCGGACGCTTCGGTCGCAGGAGTCCTGCGGCGTGGTGAAGCCGTCCTGGCAGAAGGCGTTCGCGTCGGGCCGCTGCTTCGTCCGCTCCACCGAGATGTCGATGACGCTCTCGCCGGCCCCGTCGTCGAACATCAGGACCAGGGAGGCCCGGTGCCGGTCGGAGCCCGCCACGTCGCCGTAGAGCACCTTCACCTTCCCCTGCGGCAGCAGGCCGCCGACCAGCGCGACCATCTCGTCCTGGGACATCGCCGGCAGGTCCGGCGCCGCCGGGCCGACCCCGCCCAACGGTCCACGGCCGATGGCCGCGAAGCCGCCGGCCCCGACCAGCACCAGCGCCGCCAGCCCGCCCGCGACGGCGGTGCGACGCCGGCGGCGCCACCGGCGGCCGCGCTGCTCGGCGGCCAGGGCGAGGGTGTGCTGCACGGGCTCGGGCGCCAGCTCGGCGACGCCGCGCAGGGCGCGGGCGAAGTCGTCCGCGAACTCGTCGTCAGTGGGCATGGCGCAGCACCGCCTTGTCGGAGGAGGGGGTCGTTCCGTTCGTTCCGTCAGTGCCGGCGTCGGTGCCGACGTTGGTGCCGCCGGATCGGCGCGCGGCCGCGTCGATGCCGTCACCCAGCACGCCGCGCATCCGGGCCAGCGCGCGACTGCTGCGCGAGCGGACGGCCGTGGAGCTCAGACGCAGGACGGCAGCCGTCTCCTCGACGCTTCGGTCCTCCCAGAAGCGGAGCACGAGCACGGCGCGGTCCTGCGCCGGGAGTTCGGCGAGGGCGCGCAGCAGCGTCAGCCGGAGCGCCGGGTCCGGGTCGTCCACTGCGACGTCGGGGAACTCGTCGGTGACGCGCTCGGAGGCGCTGCGCTTGCGACGGTAGGACAGGAAGGTGTTGACCAGGACGGTCTGCGCGTAGCCACTGGGGTTGTCCAGCCGGGATATCTTCCGCCACTTGACGAAGATCCGGCCGAGCGCTTCCTGCACGAGGTCCTCGGCGAGGTGGGCGTCACCGCCGGTGAGGAGGAAGGCGGTGCGCAGCAGGTGGCGTCCGCGCGAGGCGACGAAGTCCGGGAACTCCGGCCACCGTGATTCGGCGGCCGGGGCGTCCGCACTCGATGATTGATCCATACCTTGGTAACGCGGTGGGCCCCGCCCCGTGTGGCACCTTGATCGTCAGTAGATCGAACGAGCACGGGGCGCGCCGGAGGGTGCGCGGAAGAGCGCGGGGATCTGGCGGACGCCGGGCAACGGGCGGACGCCGGGGAAGGGGCTCGGAAACGGGCTCAGGCCAGGGCGAGGAACAGCTTCTCCAGCTCCGCCTCGCTCATCGGCGGGGCGTCCTCGTCGGCGGCGGCCATGCACTGGCGCATCCCACTGGCGACGATCTTGAACCCGGCCCGGTCGAGCGCGCGGGAGACCGCGGCCAGCTGGGTCACGATGTCCTTGCAGTCACGGCCCGCCTCGATCATCGCGATCACCCCGGCCAACTGGCCCTGCGCGCGACGCAGCCGGTTCAGGACGGCGCCGACCGCCTCCTCGTCCACCTGCATGTCCG
This sequence comes from Streptomyces kaniharaensis, assembly GCF_009569385.1. Classification (NCBI taxonomy): domain Bacteria; kingdom Bacillati; phylum Actinomycetota; class Actinomycetes; order Kitasatosporales; family Streptomycetaceae; genus Streptomyces; species Streptomyces kaniharaensis. Next base: position 133,400 of record NZ_WBOF01000006.1, on the reverse strand, counting down.
GGCCGCCTTTCACCTCGACTGTCGACTGGCCAGTGTACCCGGTGGGGTATCCGACCCGGCCTGTCGGCGGGCGTTCGGCGTCGGGCGAGCGGCGGGGTCCTAGGTACCGACCGCGGGGTGGTGCCTGCTCCACCAAGACCGGGGGGCTGGCCCCATCGCCCGGAGCCGCGGCGCGCGACTACCGTCCTCGGGAGATCGGGAGATCGCGTTCCGCACAACAGGTACTCGCACAACGGGTTTCGCACAACAATTCGCACAACAAGGGGGATGGGCATGGGTCGGCAGCGCCGGTACATCGGGGCTCTGGTGATCGCCGGGATCGCCGTCGGGGGCCTCAGCGCCTGCTCGCCGAGGACCGAGTTCAGCGACGACGCCACCGTCACGGAGAAGGTCACGGCCGTTCGGCTGGACACCTCCGCCGGGAGCGTCACCGTGCACGGGAAGGCCGGCGCCACGCAGATCGCCGTCCACCGGACCATCGGGTACGAGCACGACCGCCCCGGCGCCACCACCCGGCTGGAGAACGGCGTGCTGGTGCTCGGCGGCTGCGGGGACGACTGCTCGGCCAGCTACACGGTGGAGATCCCCGCCGGACTGCCGATCACTGGGGAGACCTCGGCCGGGGAGATCAGCCTCTCCCAGGTCGGCGAAGTCTCGGTGCGGACGAGTTCCGGCAGCATCACCCTCGACGGCGTGGCCGGGCCGGTCGACGTCCACACCTCCAACGGCGCCATCGAGGGCACCGGGCTCCAGGGCGACCGCATCCGGGCCCAGACCAGCAACGGCCGGATCCGGCTCACCCCCGGCAAGGCGCAGGACGTCACCGCGAAGACCTCCAACGGCGCCATCACCCTGACCGTCCCGGCCGCCGCCTACCACGTCATCACCTCGAACAGCAGTGGCGACATCCACGTCGGCGTCCCGGACGACCCGGCGGGCCGCTACCGGCTCGACCTCGGCACGTCCAACGGCGGCATCACCGTCCGGACCGGCTGAGGATCGGGAGTGTCAGACGCGGCGCCGCCGGGCGCCGCCGTGGAGCGGCGGTGTTCGTCGTAGTGACGCAGGACCGGCTGGAGGTAGTCGACCTGGGGACCGGTGAGGTCTGCGGCCTCGCTCGGGGTGGCGAGGAGGGCCATCTCGTCGAATTCCAGTTCGACGCCGCGGGCGCGTTCGGCGGCGAGCATCGCCGTGAAGTGGTCGCGGAGTTCGCCAGCCGGGCGGGGCGGGGCGAGGTAGAGGACACCCACGTTGCCGTTGGCGCCCCGGACGACCAGCCACTGGGTCAGGTGCTCGGGGCGGGTGTCGAGACCGGTCTCCTCCAGGAGTTCGCGGGCGGCGTGGCGCTGGAGAGCGGGGAGGCCGAGGAGGTCGCCGTGCTCGGGCGGTTCGACGTTGCCGCCGGGCAGGCCCCAGCGGCCGGGGTGGGCTGTCAGCCCGGACATCCGGCCCACCAGGACCCGCCCGTCGTCGGTCGGTTGGACGACGGCGACGAACAGCGCGGGCAGCCAGCCGGTAGCGCCGGGCACCCGGCGAAGGACGAACCGGCGGTAGGTGGTCCGCGCCCAGGCGAGGACGAGGCCCTGCGGGCCGTCCGGCCTCAGCCCCGCGCACACCGCCACCGGACCGTCGAAGAAGGTCGGGTTGGCCTCGACCGCCTCGGCCCAGGCGCGGTCCATCGCCGCGCACTCGTCGGACGAGAGTTCGGGTGCTGCGGTCTCGGCCAGCCGGATCCGGGCGGGTGCCAGGACCTCGACCTCGGCGGGGGCAAGCTGTCGTTCGGTCACCGGCTCATGCTGGCACAGCGTGGACGAACCGGGCCGACCGGCCACGGGCCGGACGGCCTCGGCCACCGCGGCACCGGCTCCGACCGTGCCCATGGCCTGAGCGCCGACGGGCTGTGCACGGAAGGGACTGGCCCCGGTCAGAGGCTCACCTGGGTCTCGGCGCGCTGGCGGATGTACTCGTCGGGGTGCGCCAGGGCGATCTCCACCGCGTGCTCCACCAGGGGGTGCAGCTCGGCCGGGTAGGCGCGCAGGACGAGGGGCAGTCCGGGAAGGATGCTGCGGCGCACGTCCACGTTCTCGTTGGTGACGAACTCCCGCAGCGCGGCCGCGTGCCACGCGTCCCGGATGCTCGCGCCGTCGTCGGCGCCGATCGCGGTCCTGCCGTCGTCGACCGTCAGGGCCGTCCAGTACCAGGCCCGTGCCGCGCCCGCGCGCTCGACGTCGGTGCCGGTCTCCAGCCAGCCGAGCAGGGCCATCCGGACGCGGCGCCGGCCGAACGCCAGCAGGGCCGGTTCGACGAGGCGCCGGTTGAAGCTCGGGTTGGGGTCGTAGACCGCCGCCGCCAGCAGCGCCCCGAAGTACTCCTCCGGCAGGTCAGCGCGCCCGGCGAGCGCCTTGTGGACCTCCCATCGCCCCGCGTTCGCGAAATCCGGCCCGGGCGGGACCTCGGCTCCGACGAGCCGGAGCAGTCCCGCCAAGCGCAGTTCGAACGCCTGCGATCCGTCATGAGTGCGCCCGGGCAACGGCTGGAGTCCCCGCACCTCGCCCGCCGTTTCCTTCGTCTCCACGAACCCCTCCTCATTCTGAGTCATCGGCAGACTACTCGCTGCACACGTGTTCGGGGGTCGTTTTCGCGCAGGCCGGAGACCCGGTCGGTCAGGCCGGGCGGCCGGGCGGGACGAGGCCGGTCTGGTAGGCGATGGCGACGAGTTGGGCGCGGTCGCGGGCGTCGAGCTTGGCCATGGCGCGGTGGACGTGGGTGCGGACGGTGAACGGGCTGACATACATCCGCTCGGCGATCTCCTCGTTGGTGAGGCCGGTGGCGGCCATCGACATCACCTCGCGCTCGCGGGCCGTGAGCACGGTGAGGCGTTCGGCGGTGCCGGTGGCGGCCGCCGGGTCGGGCTGGGCGAGGAAGTGGTCGATGACGGCGCGGGTGGCGGCGGGCGAGAGGAGCGCGTCGCCGGCGGCGACGGTGCGGACGGCGGCGAGGAGTTCCTTCGGGTCGGCGCCCTTGCCGAGGAAACCGCCGGCGCCCGCACGCAGGGCCTGGGCCACGTACTCGTCGATCTCGAAGGTGGTGAGGATGAGCACCCGGGTGCCGGCCAGTTCCTCGTCGGCGCAGATGGCGGCCGTCGCGCCGAGGCCGTCGGCGCCGGGCATGCGGATGTCCATGAGGACGACGTCGGGCTTGGTGGCGCGGGCGAGTTCGACCGCCTCGCGGCCGTCGGCGGCCTCGCCGACGACCTCCATGTCGTCCTCGGCGTCGATGAGGACGCGGAAGGCGCCGCGCAGCAGGGCCTGGTCGTCGGCGAGCAGTACGCGGATGGTCATGCCTGGTCCTTGTCGTCTCGGGCGGCGGTGCGCAGGGGGAGTTCGGCGGTGACGAGGAAGCCGCCGCCGGGGCGGTGGTCGGCGGTGAGCCGGCCACCGACGGCGCCGGCGCGCTCGCGCATGCCGATCAGGCCGAAGCCGCCCTCGCCGGGGGCCTGGCTCGGCAGCAGCACGGGCCGGGGGCGGCCGCTCGGCGAGGAGCCGCCGTTGGCGACGGTGAGGGCGACCCGGCTGTCGCGGTACCCGATGGTGACCTCGGCGTCGGCGCCGCAGGCGTGCTTGGCGACGTTGGTCAGGGACTCCTGGACGATCCGGTAGGCGGTCAGGTCGATGCCTGGCGACAGCGGCCGGGCCTCGCCCTCGACGGTGAGCCGGACCGGGAGGCCGGCCCGTTCGAAGGCGTGGATCAGCTCGGGGAGCCGGTCGAGGCCGGGGGCGGGTTCGAGCGGGGCCGGCTCCTCGGCGCGGCGCAGCAGTCCGACGGTGGCGCGCAGCTCCTGGAGGGCGGAGCCGGTGGCGTCGGTGATGTGGCTGAGCACCTCGCGTGCCTGGGCGGGGTGGCTGTCCATGAGGTGGACGGCGATGCCGGCCTGGGCGTTGGCGAGGGCGATGTGGTGGGCGACGACGTCGTGCAGGTCGCGGGCGATCCGGATGCGCTCGTCGGCGACGCGGCGGCGGGCCTCCTCCTCGCGGGTGCGTTCGGCGCGCTCGGCGCGTTCCTCGATGGCGGCGAGGTGGGCGCGGCGGTTGCGGATGGAGTCGCCGATGGCGCCGGGGAGCAGGGCCCAGGCGAGGACGCCGAGCCGTTCGCCGAGACCGCCGGACTCGACGAGTACCGCCATGCCGGTGAGCAGGACGGCGGTGGCGACGGACGCGCGCAGGGCGGTGGAGCGGTCGGTGCGGACGGCGAGGAAGTAGAGGGCGCAGAGCAGGGGCGCGGCCAGGGCGACGGTGAGCCGGGGGCTGGTCAGGGTGAGCAGCATGGTACAGACCAGCGTGACGGCGGTCACCGCGCGGGGGTGGCGGTGGTGGACGAACACGGCGGCCGCGGAGATCAGCCCGATGGCGCTGGTGAGCGGGTCGAGGCCGGTGAAGTGACCGCTCCGGTCGATCACGGCGCCGAGGCCGGTGACCGCGATCAGGATGGTGCCCCCGATGACGTCCATCAGGCGGGGGTGGTGCTGGCGCAGGCGCTGCCAGGTGGTGGTCATGGTGGTGCTCTCCGGGTCGCGGGTCAGGGGCCGTCGGCGCGATCGACGGGTGGTGCGATCGGTGACGGCCCCTGACGGCAACGGTAGACGGTGGGGAGTCGAACGGGGTCGGACTAGACCACGACGGACTCCCGGACCGGGGCCGGCTCGGGGGCGGCGGTGTGCAGCTTGCTGCCCTCGACGTCGACGTCCGGTATCAGGCGGTCGAGCCGGCGCGGCAGCCACCACGCCCTGCGGCCGAGCAGGGCGAGGACGGCCGGCACGATCGTCATCCGGACCACGAAGGCGTCGAAGGCGACGGCGGCGGCGAGGCCCACGCCCATCATCTTGACCATCGGTTCGCTCGAACCGACGAAGCCCGCGAAGACGGCGATCATGATGAAGGCGGCGGCGGTGACCACCCGGGCGTTGTGCCGGAAGCCGGTGACGATCGCCTCGCCGGGCGGCTCGCCGTGGACGAAGCCCTCGCGGATCCGGGTGACCAGGAACACCTCGTAGTCCATGGCCAGGCCGAAGACCACGCCGATCATGAAGATCGGCATCAGGCTCATGACCGGACCGGTCTGCTCGACGCCGATCAGGTCGGCGAGCCAGCCCCACTGGAAGACCGCGACGACCGCGCCGAGCGCGGCGGCCACCGACAGCAGGAAGCCGAGCGCGGCCTTCAGCGGGACGAGGACGGAGCGGAAGACCACCAGCAGCAGGAGGACCGCGAGGCCGACGACCACGGCGAGGTAGGGCACCAGCGCGTCGCTGAGCTTCTGCGAGACGTCGACGTTCATCGCCGTCGTGCCGCTGACCAGCACACTCGCGCCGGTGGCCGTCTTCAGGCCGGCCGCGTGGCCGCGGATGGCGTGCACGAGGTCCTTGGTCCCGGCGGTGCTCGGGCCGGTCGCCGGGATGGCGTTGAGCAGGGCCGTGTCGCCGGTCTTGTTGAACCTCGGCGGCGAGACGGTGACGACGCCGGGCAGGCCGGAGACGGTCTTGGCGACCTCGCTCACGGCGGCCTTGGGGTCGGAAGCGCCCTTGGCGTCCACCACGACGGTCAGCGGGCCGTTGTAACCGGGGCCGAAGGCCTCGGAGACGAGGTCGTAGGCGCGGCGCTGGGTGGTCGAGGCGGGTTTGGACTCGTCGCCCGGCAGGCCGAGCCGCAGGTCGAGCGCGGGGGCGGCGAGAACGCCGAGGCCGATCACACCGACGAGCAGCACCGCGAGCGGACGGCGCAGCACGAACCGGGCCCAGCGGGCGCCGCCGTTCTCCTTCGTCGGCTCGCCGCCGCCCTTGCGGGCCTTGCGGGGCAGCACCCGGCGGCCGATGAAGCCGAGCAGCGCGGGCACCATGGTGAGCGCGACCAGGACGGCGACGACGACGGTGCCGGCGGCGGCCAGCCCCATCTTGGCGAGGAGCGGGATGCCGACCACGGAGAGCCCGGCGAGGGCGATCACCACGGTGAGCCCGGCGAACACGACCGCCGAGCCGGCTGTGCCGACGGCCCGCCCGGCGGCCTCCTGGGGGGTGTGCCCCTCGGCGAGCTCGGCGCGGTAGCGGGAGACGATGAACACGGCGTAGTCGATGCCGACCGCGAGGCCGAGCATCATCGCGAGCGTGCCGGTGGTGCCGGACAGGCCGAGCGTGCTGCCGAGCGCGGTGATCGCGGCCATGCCGAGGCCGACCCCGACGACCGCGGTGAGCAACGGCAGCCCGGCGGCGGCCAGCGAGCCGAAGGTGATCACCAGGACGACCGCGGACAGCCCCATGCCGATGACCTCGCTGTGGCCGCCCGCCTCGTGCTTGGCGTTCAGCGCGTTGCCGCCGATCTCGACCGTGAGCCCGGCGTCCCGCCCGTGCCGGGCGGCCTGTTCCAGGGCGTCGGTGGCGCCCTTGGACAGCCCGCCCGCCTTGGCGGAGTAGCTGACGGTCGCGTACGCGGTGGTGCCGTCCTTGGAGACGGCACCGGCCTTGAACGGGCTGACCGCACCCGTGACCTGCTCGCCGTGCGCGAGCTCGGCGACCGTCCGCTCGACCGCCTGCTGGTTGGGGCCGGCGGTGATCTTCTGCCCGGAGGGCGCGACGAACACCAGCCGTGCGGAGGCGCCGTCGGCGTGGCCGCCGGGGAAGCGCTCGTTCATCAGGTCGAAGGCCTTCTGCGCCTCCGTGCCGGGCATCGCGAAGCCGTCGTCGGGTGCGGCGGGCGCCGTGGCCGCGAGGACCCCGCCGACCGCCAGCACGGCGACCCAGAGCAGGGTCACCAGCCGGCGCCGGACGAAGGCCCATCGGCCCAGGCGGTAGAGGAACGTGGCCACGGGAGAGCGGACTCCTTCGGATCTCGGTCACAGGACGCGCTGGTCGGTCGGACTGCGCCGGTCGGGCGTGCCGATCGCTCGGGCACACCTATCGCAGTGCGCGCCGCGGGCGAGGCCGGTGCCGGTGTCGGCGCGGTCCGCCCGCAGCGTGGCCAATCCTCGATGGCCGGGCCCTCCTCGGTCGTCGTCCCTGCGCAGACAGTTGCCGTACTGCGGACGCAGTAGGCGCCCTCGCCGGACGGCGGAGCGCGCGGCCTCCGCGGGGAGCAGTCCGGGATACTCCGGCGGGCGCAGCCGACGGCCCGCGGGTGCCCGGGTCACCCGTGCGGACGGTGACGACAGGCCGCGCGCGGGCGAGCGAAGTAGCGTGATGTGCCTGGCCCGACCGTCTGCCCGACGCCCGGACCGACCCGACCCGATCGGTGCTGACCCCAGCCCGCTGCCGGAGGTGCCCCATGGGCGTTCCCGCCGCTCGCATCGTGTTCGACGAGAGCGATCGCACGGCCGTCGCCGAGGCGGTGGCGGAGATCCTCGCCACCGGCGCGCTCACCCTCGGCCCGTGGACCGAACGCTTCGAACAGGCCTTCGCCGCCGAACACGGCGCCTCTCACGCCGTCGCGGTGTCCAGCGGCACGGCGGCGCTGGAGGTGATCCTGCGCAGCGTCGACGTTCGCGACCGGGACGTGATCGTCCCGGCCGTCACGTTCTACGCGACCGCGGGCGCCGTCCTCCACGCGGGCGGCCGTCCGGTGATCGCCGACGTCGACCGGGCGACCCTCGCGCTCTCCCCGGACACCCTGGAGGCGGCCCTCACCCCGGGTACGGCAGCCGTCGTTCTCGTGCACATCGGCGGGCTGATCACCCCGGACGCCGAGGCGCTGCGCGCCGTGTGCAACCGGCGCGGCATCCCGCTGGTCGAGGACGCCGCGCACGCCCACGGCAGCAGCCTCGACGGGCGCGCCGCCGGGTCGTTCGGCCTGGCCGGCGCGTTCTCCTTCTATCCGACCAAGGTCACCACCAGCGGCGAGGGCGGCATGATCCTCACCGAGTCGCCCGAACTGCGCGACGAGGCCCGGATCTACCGCGACCAGGGCAAGGGCTCGTTCACCACCAACCACCACGTGCGGCCCGGCTACTCGTGGCGGATGAGCGAGCTGAACGCCGCTGTCGGCGCCGTGCACCTGCGCCGGCTCAAGGAGTTCATCGAGACCCGTCGCGCGGTCGCCCGCCGGTACGACGCGGCGCTGGCCGGGCTGGACGGCCTGGAGCCGGTGCTCGAACCGGCCGGCTGCCGCAGCAACTACTACAAGTACGTGGCGCTGCTGCCGCCCGGCGTGGAACGCGCCGAGTTCAAGCGGGCGGTCGCCGAGGAGCACGGCGTGCGGCTGTCCGGCGAGGTGTACGACCTGCCACTGCACCTCCAGCCGGTGCTCGCCCCCTACCGACGCGGCCCGCTGCCGGTCGCCGAGGACGTCTGCGCGCGGCAGATCTGCCTGCCGGTGCACTCCGACATGACCGAGGACGAGGCCGAGCAGGTCATCGAGGCCGTCTCGGCCGTCCACCGGCGGCTCGCCGGACAGCGGCCCTGACACACAGCGGTTCGGCTCAGAGCGGTTCGGCACAGAGCGGTTCGGCGCCCGACAAGGAGTGAGAACGTGCGGATTGCCATCACCGGGGGATGCGGATTCATCGGCTCACACGTCGTGGACCGGCTGGTCGCGGCCGGACACGACGTCCTCTCGATCGACCTCACCGACAAGTACCTGAACCCGGACGCCGAGCACGCCCGGATCGACGTCCTCGACCTGCCCGGCCTCACCTCCGCGCTGGCCGGCCGCGAGGTCGTCTACCACCTCGCCGCGATGGCCGACGTCGAACAGGTCTTCGCCGACCCGGTGCGCGCCGTGCGGGTCAACATCGACGGCACCGAGACCGTCCTGGAGGCCGCCCGGCGCAGCGGTCTCAGCCGCACGGTGCTCGCGAGCACCGTCTGGGTGTACGGCGCCGCCCTCACCGCCGAGGACCAGCTCGACGGCGAGGAACAGGAGCTGGACGAGCACGTACCGATCGAGCTGGAGCACAGCGGACACCTCTACGTGGCCACCAAGCTCGCCGCCGAGATGCTGGTGCACAGCTACCGCGAGCTGTACGGCCAGCACTTCACCATCCTGCGCTACGGCATCCCGTACGGGCCGCGGATGCGGGACGAGCTGGTCGTCGCCCGGTTCGTGCAGGCAGCGCTGGCCGGGCGACCGATCACCATCGCGGGCGACGGCCGGCAGAGCCGCAACTTCGTCTACGTCGAGGACCTCGCCGACGCCCACGTCCGGGCGCTCTCCCCCGCCGCCGAGGACCAGACCTTCGCCCTGGAGGGCTCGACCGGCGTCTCGGTGCGCGACATCGCCGACACCGTGGACGAGTTGCTCGGGCCCGTCACCATCGAGCACATCGAGGCGCGGACGGCCGACTACGCGGGGCGGCGGATCTCCTCGGCACAGGCGAAGCGGCTGCTCGGCTGGTCGCCGCGCACCAACTTCGCCGACGGCGTGGGGCGGTACGCGGACTGGTACCGGGCCGCCACCGGTTCATGAGCCCGGACGCCGGGCGCCCGGAGCCGCCGGTGCCGCACGCCCTGCTGATCTCCGGCTCGCTCGGCCAGGGCCACGACGTGATGGCCCAGGCCTGCGCGGACACCCTGCGGGCACGCGGCTGGACCACCGACACCGTCGACGCGATGGCCCTGCTCGGAGAGCGCTCGGGCGCGGCCGGGGAGGCGGTGTTCCGGCGGCTGATCGACCTGCCCGGGGTCTACGACGCCTTCCACTTCTCGGCCCTGCGGCCCGGTGCCCGGATCGCGCTGCTCGCCGGGGCGGCGGCCCGCGCGCGACTGGTGCCGGCTCTGCGGAGGCTGGTCGCGCAGCAGCGGCCGCAGCTCGTGGTGTCGGTGTTCGCCACCGCCACGTCGGCGGTCAACCGGCTGCCGCGGCGGGACTTCCGGCACCTCGTGTTCTGCACCGACGTCACGCCGCACCGGCTGTGGGTGCAGGAGGGGACCGACCTCTTCGTCGTCACCTCCGAGGTCGCCGCCTGCGCCGTGCGCCGCTACCGCCCCGAGGCCGACGTCGCCGTGCTGCCCGCGCCGCTGCGCCGGCCGTTCTACCGGCCGCCGGGCCGGGCCGAGGCCCGCGCCGAGCTGGGCGTGCCGGCCGGCGCCGAGTGCGTGCTGCTGATGTCCGGGTCGTGGGGCCTCGGGCCGCTCGCCCGCGCCGCCTCCACGCTCGCGGCCGCCGGGCCGCACGTCCTCGCCGTGGCCGGGCGCAACAGCGAACTGGAGCGGCGGCTGCGGCGGGCCGCGGAACGGGAACCGCGCCTGCACCCGTTCGGGTACACCGAGCGGATCCCGGTGCTGATGGCCGCTGCCGACCTCGTGGTCACCAGCTCCGGCGACACGTGCAGCGAGGCCCGCGCGCTCGGGCGGCGGCTCCTGCTGCTCGACGTCGTCCAGGGGCACGGGCGGGACAACCTCCAGCACGAACTGGAACTCGGCCACGCCGACGTCACCTCCGCCCGCCCCGCCGAGGTGGTCCGCAACGCCCTCGCCGCGCTCACCCGACCCGAGCCGCCGCCCTCGGTGGGCGCGAACCCGCAGGCCTGGCAGACGGGGTTCACCGAGGCGCTGGAACGGGTCGGACTGGAGTAGGAGCTGCGAAGAACTGCTGCTCCGGTCACGGAAGTTCACGGCGCGGGCACCACGGGCGTGAGCGTGGACGGCCTCACGAGGATTCTCGACCGGAATTCGGGAAGCCCGGCCCCGGGACGGCGTGGTCGCGGAGGGGGCCGAGGGTGAGGGCGCGGGTGCGGCAGTGGGCGGCGATGAGCGGGAGGGCGGCGAGGGTGGCGCGCCAGGAGCCCGGGGCCGAGGTGCAGTCGGAGTCGTGGAGGAGGAGGGTCGCGCCGCCGGTCAGGCCGGGGCGGGCCGTGGAGAAGACGGAGTCGCCGGTGGCGTCAGCCGTCCAGTCCCGGCCCCAGGCGGTCCAGAGCACCGGGCGCAGGCCGAGGCGGCGGGCGGCCAGCGCCGGGCCGGCCGTCAGCACCCCGTAGGGCGGCCGGTACCAGAGCGGGCGGGCCCCGCACAGCTCGGCCACCGCCTCGGTGGCACGGCGCAGTTCGCGCAGGTCGCGGACCGGTGCCGGGTACCACTGCCGCCGGTGGTGCCAGCCGTGCACGGCCACCTCGTGCCCGCGGGCGACCAGCTCCCGGCCGAGGGCGGGGGCGCGCTCCAGCATCGCGCCGAGCAGGAAGAAGGTGGCGCGGGCGCCGAGTTCGTCCAGCGCGTCGAGGACGTACGGGGTGCTGCGCGGGTCCGGCCCGTCGTCGAAGGTCAGGGCGACGTGGCCCGGGTCGGTGCCGTGGCCCGCGGTCCGGCGTGCCACCGTGCGACGCAGCACCGGGAGGCGGACGGCAGCCGGCGCCAGGTGCAGGAACTCGGCGCCGGCGACCAGCAGCAGCGGGCCCGTCCGGTTCACCCGAAGCGGGACGCCATGCGCCGGAACACGCCCGGCGCCGCGCCGTGGATCCGCGCCGGGACGCCCAGCCACTGCGGCACGAACAGGCGGTCGCGCTCCGTGTGGATCGTCGCCACGACGGTCTCCGCGACGCGCTCCGCCGACACCGGGCGGGGTCGCTCGCGCTGGTACGGGGTGCCGCGGCGGTCGAAGAACGGCGTGTCCACCGGCCCCGGCAGCACCAGCCGCACCCCCACGCCGGTGCCGCGCAGCTCGTACCAGAGGCTTTCCGCGAACATCGCCAGCCCGCCCTTGGTGGCCGCGTAGCCCGACTCGTCGCGCACGCCCACCTGGCCGGCGATCGAGCCCAGCAGCACGATCCGCCCGTGGCGGCGCTCCAGCATGCCGGGCAGGAGGAGGCGGACCAGCCGCAGCGGGGCCGCGAGGTTCACCTCGATCATCCGGTCCAGGATGTCGGAGGGCGTGTCCGCGTACGGGCCGCGCCAGCCCAGGCCCGCGCTCGCCACCAGGGCGTCCACCCGGCCGGCGGCCGCGAGGGCGGCCTCGGCGAGGCGGGCCGGGCCGTCCGGCTTGCTCAGGTCCTCGGGCAGGGCGCGGCCGCCGGTGCGGGCGGCCAGCTCGTCCAACCGGGTGCGGTCGGTGCCGGACAGCAGCACCTCCCAGCCGGCGCCGGCGAGGCGGGCCGCAGTGGCCCGGCCGATGCCGGAGGACGCGCCGGTGATGAGCGCGACGGGGCGTTCTGACGGCCCCTCGCTTCGGGGTCGTCGGTGGGCTTCCTCCGCCATCGCGCACCTGCCGCTCTGCCGTGCCACGTAACTGCCGTCCGTTTTGTCCGGCAAGTCACCTTCGCACGGCGGCGTCGTCCGGGCTACCGGGGCGGGACGGCGGCTCCGCCTCGCCACCCGCCCCGGCGACCACCGCCTCCGCCGACTCCCCCTCCAGCTCACCGAACCGGGACAGCAGGAACGTGCCGCCGACGGCCACCGCGAAGCCCGTCAGCGCACACCACTCGAAGCCCGGGCGGGCGGCGTCCCCGAGCACCGTCACCCCGACCAGCGCCGGGCCGAAGGTTTCCATGACCGTCCCGGCGGCGGTAGCGGCGGTCACGGTGCCGCGCTGCAACGCCAGGGCGTACGCGAGATAGCCGCCGAGGCCGCCGAGGACGAGCGCATAGGTGGCCGGGTCGGCGAGCAGGTGCGCAAGGCTCTGCACGTCCAGTACCCGTACGGCGAGGCTGGTGACCCCGAACCCCACCCCCGCGAGAAGGCCCAGGCCCGCCGCCGCGGCATTCCAGCTCCGGCGGACGAGCACGAGGGTGAGCAGCAGCATGACGACGGTGGTCGCGAGCAGCGCCCAATGGAACGCGCTCGCGGCGGAGTCCTGACCCTCCTTGCCCGAGCCGAGCGCCAGCAGCGTCAGGCCGACGACGACCGCGACGATCCCGGCCACGTCGCTCCGGCGCAGCCGGGCGCCCATTAGCCAGACGGCGGCCAGGGCGGTCACGGCGAGGCTGGCGTTGGTGACGGCCTGCACCAGGAAGAGGGGGAGGCTGCGCAGCGCGACGATGCTCAGCGCGAACCCGACGATGTCCAGCAGGGTGCCGAGCACGAACTGCCACGACCGCACCAGCGCCGCCAGCAACCGCGCCCGCACCCGGTTCGCCCGCGGCGCCGACCTGGCGCCACGCGCCTGGAACACCGCCGCGACGCCGAAGCACACGGTCGCGACCAGCGCCGTGGTGAGTCCGAGCAGCATGCCTCTCCAGCCTCGGGGCAGCATCGATCCACCACCAGTCTGTGCCCGGGGAGGCGCCCGCGCACGGTCCGCCCGGGGCTGGGCCCATCGGCTCATCGCCCGCTCGGCGTCGCGCGCCGTGACCGATAGCGGGCCGCAGCACCCGCCGATCAAGGCCAACTCCCCCGAACCAGCCCCTCAATCCCATGAGATGACAATCTGTATTCGGTTTGCAGCCTGGAGTGACAGGGCTGATGGAATGAGGATGGGCGCACACAGCCCGACCCTCGGGTGGCCCGGCGAGCAGCCGGTGCCACGGAAAGCAGGCTCGATGACGATCGACAAGGGTGCCCGCGGTTCCGTCGCGGTGCCGGGCGAGGCCGCCAACGTCCGGATGGAGCTGGCGTATTCGGCGTTCTGCGAGACGCACGAACCCGCCTGGCACGCGCTCGCGCTCACCCGGATAGGCAACCGTGCCGACGTCGCGCTGGTAGTGAAGGCGGTCAAGGAGGACCTGGCGCGGTGCTGGCCGCAGGTGCTGCGGTTCGAGGAACCGGCCGCCTACGCCTGGCGGCTGGCGAACCGGCACGTCGCCGACTTCGTGGCGGGCGAGGAGCCGGTGGTGGTCGAGGCGGTCACCTTCGCGGCGGTGATCGGGGCGTTCAAGCAGGTGGCGAACGGGCTGCTGCACAACGAGGCGGACGAGGTGCGGCTGTACGCGGCGATCCTCGAACTGCCGGACCGCCAGCGGGACGTGGTCATCCTGCGCTATCTGCTCGGCCTGCACGTCAAGGTGATCGGGGCGTACCTGGACCGGCCGGTGGCGACGGTGCACTCCAACCTGCGCCACGCCCGGGAGCGGCTGGCCCGGCGGCTCGGGGTGCGCGAACTGCCCGACCGAGGGGGCGACCAGTAAGCCTCCGGCAGGAGCCGCACCCGCCGACGGACGGGGCGCATGCGGCTGACAGGGGGCGCGCGGTGTTCCACACACCCCCACCCGCGTGGTCGGCTGGGGTGGTGTGCGGGCAGGCCGGACGGCAGTACCGCACCGGTCAAGTGGTCCAGTCCAATCCCGCCCTCGCAACAGGCCGCTCCACGCCCCCGGCGATAGACTGCCGAGCATGGGAGAGCGCTCGGGCGCTGCCATCGCGCCGCCCCTCGTGCTGGTCACCGACACCGACTCGCAGCTGATCGACCCGGGCCGGTCCTACCACGTCGGCCGCGACCCGACCAGCGAGATCGTCCTGGACGACCCCCGGGTCTCCTGGCACCACGCGGTCCTCCACACGATCGGCGACCACTGGCTGGTGGAGGACGTCGGCAGCACCAACGGCACCTACGACGAGGGCCGCCGGATCAGCAGCGAGGACGTCGGCCCCGGCACCCGGCTGCGCTTTGGCAACCCGGCCGACGGCCCGTCCGCGACCTTCGCCGGCGTGCCGCCGCCCACACCCGGCGAACGCCCGTCCCTGATCGCCCCGCAGAGCTCCGGCACCTTCCGCAGCCCCAGCGCCGTGATCCAGCTGCCCGCCCACACGGTACGGATCGGCCGCTCGCACGACAACGACCTCGTCCTGGACGACCTGGTCGTCTCCCGGTACCACGCCGAACTGCGCGAACTGCCCGGCGGCGGCCACGAGATCGTCGACCTGGAAAGCCACAACGGCACCTACCTCAACGGCCGCCCGGTGCAGCGGGCACCGGTCGGCCCCGCCGACATCATCGGCATCGGCCACTCCGCACTCTGCCTCGCCGACGGCCAGCTCGTCGAGTACACCGACACCGGCGAGATCTCGCTCGACGTGCAGAACCTGGTCGTCCGGGTCGGCCCGGACCACCGGGTGCTGCTGGACGGCGTCGGCTTCCCGCTCGCCGAGAAGGCGCTGCTCGCGGTGGCCGGCCCGAGCGGCGCGGGCAAGTCCACCCTCCTCAACGCGCTCACCGGGCTGCGCCCCGCCGACGAGGGCACGGTGCTCTACGACGGGCGCGACCTCTACCGGGACTACGCCGAACTGCGCCGCCGGATCGGCCTGGTGCCGCAGGACGACACCCTGCACACCCAGCTCACCGTCCGCCGCGCCCTCGCCTACGCCGCCGAATTACGCTTCCCCGGGGACACCGCCGCGCACGAGCGGGAGGCCAGGGTGGCCGAGGTGATCCACGAACTGGGCCTGGACAACCGGGCCGAGCAGGTGATCGCCAGCCTCTCCGGCGGCCAGCGCAAGCGGGTCAGCGTCGCCCTGGAGCTGCTGACCAAGCCCTCGCTGCTCTTCCTCGACGAACCGACCTCCGGCCTGGACCCGGGCATGGAGCGCTCGGTGATGCACATGCTGCGCGGGCTGGCCGACGACGGCCGCACGGTCGTCGTGGTCACCCACAGCGTGCTGAGCCTGAGCGTGTGCGACCGCCTGCTGGTGCTCGCCCCCGGCGGCCGGACCGCCTACTACGGGCCGCCGGGCGAGGCGCTGTCGTTCTTCGGCTTCGAGGAGTGGCCGGAGGCCTTCGAGGCATTCGAGAGCGAGGACCACGAGGCCTGGCAGCAGCGGTTCCGGGCCTCACCGCAGTACCAGCGGTACGTGGCGGCCGGGGCGGTGCCGTCGGTGACCACGCCGCGGCCGGCGACCCCGTCCATCGGGCCCGAGAAGCCGCAGAGCTGGCTCTCCCAACTGGGCACGCTGGTCCGCCGGTACACCTCGGTGCTCGCCGCCGACCGGCTGTTCCTCACCGTCATGCTGGTGCTGCCGTTCGTCATCGGCCTGATGTGCCGGGTGATCGCCGGCTCGCGGGTCTCCCAGGACAACGCCATCAACGTCCTCCTCACGCTCTGCATCGGCGGCCTGCTCACCGGCTCGGCCAACTCGGTCCGCGAGCTCGTCAAGGAGCGGGCGATCTACCAGCGGGAACGGGTGGTCGGGCTGTCCCGCTCGGCGTACCTGATCTCCAAGGTGGTGGTGCTCGGCGCGATCACGGTCGGTCAGGCCGCACTGCTCACCGTCGTCGGCCTGGCCGGGGTGAAGATCTCCCCCAAGGTGCCGCCCGGCGCCCCGCCGCCGGTGACGAGCGGCATCGTGATGCCGCAGCTCCCCGAGCTGATCATCGCGGTGGGGCTGCTCGCGTTCTCGGCGATGATGCTCGGGCTGGTGGTCTCGGCGCTGGTGGACAAGGAGGAGGCCACCATGCCGCTGCTGGTGCTCCTCTCGGTGGTCCAGATCGTCTTCAGCGGCCTGATGCTCAAGCTGCACGGCGTGCCCGGCCTGGAGCAGGTCGCCTGGCTGGTGCCCTCCCGCTGGGGCCTGTCGGCGATGGCCCGCACGGTCGACCTGCGCAACCTGTCCTTCCCGACCGCCCTCACGGCGGATCCGTTGTTCCGCCACGAACGGCCCGGATGGCTGTTCGGCATGGCCGTGCTGCCCGTGCTCTCGCTGGCGTACGGGCTGATCGTGCTGGCCCTGCTGCGGCGGCACGAGCCCGCCATCATGCGCAGGTAGCACCGCCGTCACGCGCGGCGGCGAAGCCGGGAAGGGCCCGGCCCCCGCCGGTAGAGTGGAAACCGACCTGTGGTGCGAGTGCCGCACGCAGCCGCGCCCCCGGCTCCGGCTCGCGCGGCGGAGGAAATGTAGCCGCCCATGGACGAGTTCGAGTTCGCGTTCCGCCCCACCCACGTCGCCCCGGCGGTCGGGATGGCCACCTGGGCGGCGCCGGACCCGGCCCGGCCCTCCGTCCGGCTGGACGCCCTGCTCCCGGTGCGGCTCATCGCCCGCCAGGGCGACTGGGCGCAGGTCCTCTGCTCCAACGGCTGGACCGCCTGGGTGGACGGCCGCCTGCTGATCGCCCTCCCGGACGTCCCGCCCGCCGCCGGCGCCCCGCCCGCTCGCACCGCCGACCCGCGCCCGGCCCTCGCCGACGTCGAGGGCGTGCTGGCCCAGTACCGGTCGATGCTGGAGAGCCTCGCGACGGGCGCCCTGGACCTGGAGTCCTTCCGGGACCAAGCCCGCGGTCTGCGGGTCGGCCTGGTCGTCGACGGCGAGGCGCTCTGGGTGTTCGACCCGGTGCACGACCGCTGGTGCTACTGCGACGGGCTCCAGCTCCAGACCTACGCGGCCACCGACCGGGCGTCGCCGGCCCCCTCGGCCACACCGGCGCACAGCCCGTACGCCCCCACCCGGACGGGTGAACCGTGATCCCGTCAGACCCGCGCCCCGCCCCCAGCCTGCCCTCCGGCATGGTCGGGCGGAAGGTCGCGGGCTACCGGCTGGAGGGCGAGATCGGCCGCGGCGGCATGGCCGTCGTCTACCGGGCGAAGGACCTGCGGCTCGGCCGGACCGTCGCGGTCAAGCTGCTGGCACCCGAACTGGCCCGCAACGAGGTGTTCCGGCAGCGGTTCATGCACGAGTCCGAGGCCGCCGCCGCGATCGACCACCCGCACATCATCCCGGTGTTCGAGGCCGGGGAGCACGACGGCATCCTGTTCATCGCCATGCGCTTCGTCCAGGGCGGCGACCTGCGCACCCTGATCAACCGGGGCGGCCCCTTCCCGGTCGAGCGGGCCGCCCGGCTGGCCCTGCAGATCGCCTCCGCCCTGGACGCCGCGCACGACCACGGCCTGGTCCACCGGGACGTCAAGCCCGGCAACGTGCTGGTGGCCGCCGGCACCGACAGCGAGCACCCCGAGCACCTGTACCTGGCGGACTTCGGGCTCACCAAGAAGTCGCTGTCGCTCAGCGGGCTGACCAGCGTCGGCCAGATCGTCGGGACGCTCGACTACGCGGCGCCCGAGCAGATCTCCGGCCACCCGCTGGACGGGCGCTGCGACCAGTACAGCCTGGGCTGCGTGGTGTTCGAGATGCTGGCCGGTACGCCGCCGTTCCGCCGCGAGAGCGACCTCGCACTGCTCTGGGCACACCTGAACGACCCGCCGCCCGCGCTGCGCGGCCACCGGCCCGACCTGCCGCCCGCCGTCGAGGCCGTGGTCGCCCAGGCGCTCGCCAAGGCGCCCCAGGAGCGGTACGCGTCCTGCCTGCAGTTCGTCGCCGAGCTGCGCGCCGCCATCGCCGTCGCGCCCGCCCGGGCCCCGGCGCCCGAACCGTGGAGCGAGGGCGGGCCGCCAACCCAGGTCGTCCCGGTGGCACCGGCCTTCGCCGCCGCACCGGCCCCCGTACCCGAGCCGCCCGCCTGGGCCGCGCCGGTCGTCCACCCGCCGCCGCGGTGAGGACCGCCGTCCGCCCGTCCGACCCGTCCGAAGGGAGCCGCCCGCCATGAACGCCGTCAGCCAGGTCTTCGTGATGATCGCCGCCGCGATCCACCTCGTGGTGTGGCCGCTGGAGAGCTTCCTGTACGGGCACCCACGGGTGCGCTTCCTGCTCACCGGCAGCACGGCGGACGCGCCGGAGGTCCGGCTGTGGCGCTTCAACGTCGGGTTCTACAACTTGTTCCTGGCGCTGGGCCTGGTAGCGGGCCTGACTCTGCTGCACACCGGGCACGTGATCTCCGGGCGCGCCGTGATCACGTACATCGCCGCGTTCATGATCGCCGGCGGGGTCGTGCTCTTCGTCTCGGAACCGAAGCTGTGGCGCGGCGCCCTCGGGCAGGCGGTGCCCCCGGCGGTCGCGCTGATCGCCCGGGCGTTCTGAGTCCGCGCCGCGGCCATCCGCTCACCGGCGCATCGGGATGTCGGCCGGCGGCTCCGTCCTCACCTCGCCCCGGCGCCCGACCCGGGCGGCGAGCAGTGCGCCCAGCCCGCCCACGAGCAGCCCCCAGCCGGCCGCCAGCGGCACGGCCGTCCACAGGTCCAGGCGCAGGGTGAGGCTGCCGCTGCCGAGGCCGGCCAGCGGGTTGGCACCGCCGAGGACGGCGCCGAGCAGGCCGCCGAGCCCGCCCTGGTCGACGCCGACGCCGAGCACGGACAGCCCGTAGTCGGCGCTCACCCGGGTCCACGCGCCGATCAGCGCGATGGTCACGGCGGCGGCGAGCGCGAGCCGGACGGCGTGCTGCCAGAGCGGGACCGTCCGCGGCGAGCGGTACGCGGCGAGGAACCCGGCGGCGAGCAGCAGGACGGCGGCGATCGGCAGCAGCCACCAAGCGCGCGGGTCGTGCTCGGCGAGGGTGCCGAGGCTCACCGTGGCCTGCTGCCCGTCCGGGGCGCGCAGCACCTCGGACAGCGGCTTGGGCACCGGCAGGCCGACCGCCCCGGTGAGCCGGCCGTGCCACTCGGCGCCGAGCCCGACCCCGAACGCCAGCCAGGCCAGGTCGGGCAGCGCCAGCAGCACGACGGCCATCGTGTGCCGGGCGTTGCCGTGGACGAGCGCGGTCAGCACGGCCGCCACCACGCCGATCGCCACGCAGGCGAGCAGCACCAGCCAGAGCGCGAACGCGGCGGGGCGCACGGCCTGCTGGTACGGCACCAGGGTGCCCGGCAGCGGCGCCCGGCGGGACACCGCGAAGGTGCCCGCGAGCACGGCCAGCAGCCAGGCCAGCCCGATCCCGATCGTGCTGGGCCCGTCCGCGTGAAAACCGACCTCGGGTGTCAGGCCGAGCGCGCCGCCGATGGACTGGACGAGGTCGTTGCCGAGCGGGACTTCGAAGGTGTGCCGGGCGCCGATGGTGAGCAGCACGAGGGCGAGCAGCCAGATCGCCACCGTGCGGCCGATCCGGCCGAGCAGTTCGCCACCGGCGGCCACCGCCCGGAAGCGCAGCTGGCGGAGGAACACCTCGGCCATCACCACCGCGCCGACCAGACCGACGGACAGCGGCATCGCGGTGATGCCGGCGTCCACCTGGGCGAAGTGCCCGGCACCGCCGTCGAGTTGGACGGATCCGCCGACGGCGAGCGCCAGTGTGGCGGCCAGGACGGCCGGGAAGCCGCCGTCCGGCAGGTCGTCGGCGCCGGCCGCCCAGAGGCCGAGCGCGGCCACCACCGCCATCGCGGCGAACCCGGCCACCACCACGGCGAGCGCGTCCAGCCAGCCGCGCGCGGCGCCGGGCGGGCCGGTTCTGGCCTGCTGCATGTCGCCTCCCGGAGTCGTTCGGTTTCCAGAGTGACCGACACCCGGCGGGCACGCTCGGCGACGTTCCCCTCACCTGCTGTTGCGACGGGCTGGGCCTCGGGGGAGAAATGAAGCCAGTGGCAGGAGCTTCCCGGGCCGACTGTCCGCGCCGGCCGCCTGTGAAACGGAGCCTCGATGAGTTCCCAACCGCCCCCGTCCGGCCCGCCGAGCGAGCCGCCCCACGGTCCCCCGTCCGGCCCGCTGGCCGGTCGCCCGTCGGGCGGTGGCGCGTCCGGCCCGCCGTCCGTCCCCCCGCCACCGTCGGGCCCATCCGGCCCGCCGTCCGGCCCGGGCGGCCCGCCCTCGGGTGGCCCCGGCGGTGCGCAGCACCGGCCGTGGTGGCGTTCGGGGCGCGGGATCGCGCTGGCCGCGGGCACCGTGGCGGTGGCCGTGCTGGCCACCGTGCTCATCGTGAACGGTCAGGGCGGCCACAACGAGATGGTGCCGGCCGCCAACGAGGTCGCCCTGCAGACGCCCACCGATCCCGGCCCGGACCCGTTCACCCAGTCGGTGGAGACCACCGCGGTGAGCGCCGCCCCGACGACCTCGCAGCCACAGCAGCCCAAACACACCACCACCTCGGCCCCGGCGCTGCACAGCGTTCAGGGGTCGTCCAGCGGGCTCTACGCCGGGACGAAGTCCAAGCCCGCCTGCGACACCGCACGGCTGACCGCGATGGTCTCCGCCGGCGCCGCCGGCAAAGCCTGGGCCTCCGCCGCGGGCATCGACCAGTCCGCGATCCCGGCCTACCTGCACTCGCTCACCACGGCCTACCTGCGGGTGGACACCCGGGTGACCAACCACGGCTACAAGAGCGGCGCCGTCACCGAGTACCAGTCCGTGCTCCAGGCCGGCACCGCCGTGCTGGTGGACGCGCAGGGAGTGCCCCGGGTGCGCTGCTCCTGCGGCAACCCGC
The DNA here is from genome assembly GCF_009569385.1 of Streptomyces kaniharaensis. Taxonomy (NCBI): domain Bacteria; kingdom Bacillati; phylum Actinomycetota; class Actinomycetes; order Kitasatosporales; family Streptomycetaceae; genus Streptomyces; species Streptomyces kaniharaensis. Next base: position 112,326 of record NZ_WBOF01000006.1, on the reverse strand, counting down.
TGAAGCCGCCGACGCTGGTGACGAACGCCACGTACACCGGGAAGGCCTGGACCGGCTTCCAGCCGTCCACACTGATCATCGTGGTGCCGGCGCCGCAGCCGGTGACCGAGCTCATCCTGGTCAACGTCGAGACGGGCGGCTGGTTCGCCCGGTTGACCGGGCGGATCGAGGTGGTCGACCGGACGGTCGAGCCACCCAAGGGCCCGCTGGCGCCCGGGATACCGCCGGCCGCGCCGATGATGCCGGGCACGCCGTCCGCCTCGTCCTCGACGTCGACCTCGGGCACGACGAGCTCCGGGTCCACGTCGGCGACGACCTCGGGATCGACGAGTACTTCGAGCAAGCCGTCGTCCTCCCCCGCGACCAAGTCGAGCCCACCGTCCTCGACCGCCTCGTCGTCCTCGTCCACGGGCACGCCCACCACGACGACGGCCACCACCAGCACCGCAACCGTGACGTCGTCCGCCGCCACGAAGGTGACACCGACGGCGACCTGTGCGACCACCGCGCCGTCCACGCTGCCGCCGTGCACGACCACATCGACCGCCACCGTGACCTGACACTCCACGCCTTGCTGCCACCGGCCGTTGCAGCCGGTGGCAGCAAGGCGCCCCAGGACGGCGGGGCGGCGGTGTCCTCGGGCCGGAGCACCGGCCCGTCCGCCGCGGGCTCAGTCCACGCAGGGAATGCCGCCCGCCTTGACCGCCGGCCCCTGCATCGGCAGGTTGGCGACCGGGTCGGTGGCGGCGTCGCCGGTCGGGGAGGCGGAGGGTGTCGCCGAGGGTGTGGCGGTGGGGGTGCCGGCGTGGCTGCTGCCGAGGGTGACCACGACCCGCCCGGCGGCCAGGCCGGACGCGGGGGTCGCGGTGACGCCGTAGCGGGCGGCGATCGCCTGGGCGTCGGCCCTGGCACCGCTGCCGTACGTCACCGTCGTGTTCTTCGCCCGGCCTGCCGCGTCGCCCACCCGGCCCGCGGGGTAGCCGAGTTCGGTGAGCGCCTTGGACTCGTCGGCCGCCGCGCCGGGGCCGGCCGCCGCCACGGCGAGCACGTCCACGGTCGCCTTGTCCTTCGCCGGCGTGGGCGCCGCCGTACCGGGCGAGGCACTGGGCGACGGGGCCGCGGAGTCGCCGCCGTCGGCGGGTGCGGCCGGGACGGGCGCCGGGTCGCGGCTGAACAGCTGCCGGACGATCTTCTTGATCAGGTCCGGGTTGACGGTGTTGACCTCCTGCCCGCCGATGGTCCTGAACCCGGCGATCGGCAGGGTGTTGAACTCGACGTTGCCGCCGGTGAGGTTGGGCGCCTGCTGGGCGAAGTCGAGGATGTTCCACTCGTCGTCGATGACGACGTCCTTCTTCACCACCCCGAACAGCTTCTGCATCTGCCCGAGGTCGTTGAAGATGCCCTGCTGCTTGAGCTTGTACTCCACCGAGGAGATGAACGCCTGCTGGCGGTGGGTGCGGTCGAGGTCGCCGTTGGTGAGGTGGTGGCGCTGGCGGACGAACGAGAGCGCCTTGGCCGCGTCGAGCGAGCTGACCCCGGCGGGGAGCTTGAGACCGGTGCCGCCGCCCTCGTGGTTCGCCGTGCGGGCGATGATCGGATCGTCGACCGGGTGGTTGAGGCAGACCTGGATCGGCTCGACCGCCTTGGCGATGTCGTAGAAGCCGATCAGGTTCACCTCCGCGAAGTGGTCGATCGGGATGCCGAGGAAGCTCTGCACGGTCTGGATGGTGGCCGAGCGCCCGGCCTCGCGGCTCTGCCGCTCCAGCTCCGCCTTGGAAAGGCCCTTGCTCGAGAGTTTCTGCTCGGCGGTCTCCTTGGCGATCCCGTACGCCTCCTTGATCTTGTGCATCCTGCCGTCCGCGCCGACGGTCTGCACGTAGTCGTCGCGCGGGACGGACAGCGCGGTCACCTTGCCGCCGTTGGCCGGGATGTGCAGGACGATCAGCGCGTTGGTGTTGTACCCGCCGATCTCGCTGGAGCCGGCGTGCAGTTCGTCCTCGACGAACTGCTTGGGCAGGTCGTTGCCGTCCATGTCCTTGCGGCTGTCGAGGCCGATCAGGAGCAGGTTCACCGACTTGTCGAGGTGCGGCGGGGCGTTCTTCTTGGCCTCGCCCAGCGCGCCGGACTTGGTCATGCCGTCGTCGAGGCTGCGGTACTCGTACCAGGTGAAGCCGCTGGCACCGAGCACGGCGACCGACACGGCACAGGCGATCGTGCGGCCGGCGACGGCCAGCGGGTCGGGGCCGGTGCGCGGGGCGCGCCCGCGGGTCCTCATGCGACCACCTCTCCCCCGGTCACCGGCCTGGGGTACACCCGGCACGCGGCGAGGGCACTCGCCCGTCCGCGCTTCTCGACGACGAACTCGCTCATGCGGTCAGCCACGACGGCTCCTTCGGTCGGTGGTGCCACCGCGGTCGGCCCGGCTCTCCGGCAGCCCGCGGCGATCGAGCACGGCCTTGACCACGACCACCAGCAGCGCGGCCCCCACCGCCGCCGCCATCACCGGGAACGCCCCCACGACCCAGCGCAGCGCGCCGGTGCCGAGCTTCCTGCCCTGGTACTTGTCACCGTTCCACAGGTACTCGGTCCCGGCCGCGGTGACCAGCACCACGAGCGGCGCGGCGGTCACCACCCACCAACGGCCCGCCCGGCCGCACAGCGCCGCGGCCAGCGCCGTGCCCAGCACGGCCGCGATCGCGAAGTACCGGCCGACGCCCGGGCCGCCCAGTTCGTCCGCGACGGCGCCGAGCACCGGCAGGCCGACCGCCGCCAGCACCGTCGGCACGCCACTGCGCCGCTGCGCCTGCTGCCTGCGCCGGGAGGCGGCACCCACCCGCCGGGCCCGCATCCCGCGCGCGGCGACCGGCTCGCCCGCGTCGGCGGACGACCGCTGGGCGGGGGCGGCGGGCTCGGCGGGGCGCGGGCCCGCCTCCTGGTACGGCGTTCTCGCCCGCTGCCCGGCCATGCGCACTTCCCTCGATCGTCCCTGCGACGGCGCGAGCGCGCCGCCGCTCCGGGTACCCGGACGGGAACCGTCCTGGCGACGGCTTCCGACTTCTACAGCGATGTAGAAGACGGGCTGGAGCATACAAACCCGCCCCGGCAAAAGTCATCCGCCGCGCTTCGGCATCGGCGGACCGCCCGGTGAGCCGCCGTCAGGACGGCCATGATCCCCGCCACGTCGGCACACCAACAGGAACGCGTCAGAGGCGCGGAGCGTCACCATGTTGGAGAGTCTGAGCAGTCTCGCGTGCAAGGCCACCGGCCTCGCCCGCGAGCACGGCGACGTGATCGGACGAGGTCCGGGCACGGTCGGCGGCATGATCGGCGGCAGGACGGAGCACGTCCGCCAGTACGAGCACCGAACGAAGTTCCGGGCGAACAGGGAGGAACCCCCAGCAGTGAGCGAAGAACGGAACGGACCGCGCTGGGGGCGCTGGCTCGCCGTCGGCCTCCTCGCGGCGGCCGGCTGGGGCGTGATTCGCGGCGGCGGCCACTCGGGTACGGCGACCTCCGCAGCCTCCCCCTCTGCGGCCGCGTCCGCCGCCTCCGCGACCCCGGCGTCCCCGGCGACCTCGGCGACCCCGTCGGCTCCGTCGGCTCCGTCCGGGCACTACGACCCCGCCGACTACGCGGCGCCCGTCCGCGACCACGCCGCCCAGGCCGGGATCAGCCCGCAGTTGCTCATGGCGATCCTGTACAACGAGTCGTACAAGCCGCACGACCCCGAGCTCGAACGGGCCTGGCAACGCAGCAAACCCGACGCCTCCTTCGGCATCGCCAACATGCACCGCGCCGCCTTCGACGACACCAAGCAGGGCCGCGACTTCGCCTCCCGCCGCTGGGAGGAACTCCCCGACGACCGCAACCTCGCCGTCCAGGCCGCCGCCTGGCACCTGCGCGACCTCGCGGACCAGCTCCCTGCCAAGCCCGCCACCACCCTCACCCGCGACGAACTCCTCGCCCTCGGCTACAACACGGGTGCCGGCAACATGCTCGCCTTCGCCCGCGGCGCCAAACCCGGCTCCCAGGCCCAGTCCTACCTCGACCGCCTGCACGACAACTGGCAGAAGTCCGGCGCCGCGGTGAAGTAGCACCCGTCCGGTGACGCCACGAGGCCCGCACGTCCCTCCGGACGTGCGGGCCTCGATGGTGTGCGGGTCAGGCGGAGGCCAGGTGGGCGGACCACTTGGCGCGCCAGGCGAGGGCGTCGGCGACGGCCTCGGCGATGGTGCGGCGCGGGGCCCAGCCGAGGAGCTCGCGGGCGGTGTCGACGGAGGCGTAGCAGCCGAGCACGTCGCCGGGGCGGGGGCCGGCCTCGCGGACGTCGAGGCGGGTGCCGACGACCTGTTCGAAGGCGGTGACCAGTTCGCGGACGGTGGTGCCGTCGCCCGTACCGACGTTGACGATCCGGTAGCGGTCCGCGGCGGCCGGGGCGATCACGTCGTCGAAGCGCAGGAGGGCCGCGACGTGGGCGTCGGCGACGTCCTGGACGTGGATGTAGTCGCGGATGCCGGAGCCGTCGCGGGTCGCCCAGTCGACGCCGGTGACGGTGAACGGGGTGCCGTCGCCGTGGGCCTCGATCAGCTTGCCGAGGGCGTGGCTGGGATTGAGGTCCTGGAGGCCGGTGCGCAGCTGCGGGTCGGCGCCGATCGGGTTGAAGTACCGCAGGGCGATGGCGCGCTGTTCCTCGGCGCCCTCGCCGCGCGTCCAGTCCCGGAGGATCTCCTCCATCATCTGCTTGGTGCGCGCGTACGGGCTGTTGGCCTCCACCGGGCAGGTCTCGTCGACGCGGCCGTCGGGGGTGGGGGCGTAGATGGAGGCCGAGCTGCTGAAGACCACGCGGGTGCAGCGGTTGCGCTGGAGGGAGTCCAGCAGCTCGATGGTCTTGGCGACGTTCTCCCGGTAGTAGTACAGCGGTTTGGAGACGGATTCCGGGACGACGATCCGGGCGGCGCAGTGCAGGGTGGCGTCGATGTCCGGGTGTTCGTCGAAGATCCGGTCGAGGAGGGCGGCGTCGGCGATGTCGCCCTGGTAGAAGATCCGGTCCTCGACGAACTCGGCGCGGCCCTTGGAGAGGTCGTCCAGGACGACCGGGGTGACCCCCTCGTCGAGCAGCGTGGATGCCACCGTGCTGCCGATGTAGCCCGCACCGCCCGTGATGAGGACCTTCTTCATACGCGACGCTCCCTGCACTCGTCCGGCCCCTGGTGGCGACCGGTTTCGAGAGCAGGGACGGTGGTTCGCAGCCGATGGTTCCACCGTCCCGCGGTCAACGACGGTTGCGGCGGCGGAGCCAGAAGCCGGCGACGACGAGGAGCACGGCCGCGGCGGCGGTGCCGACGGCGGCCCAGGTGGTCGCGTCGGAGGTCGTCTCGTGGGCGGCCTCCTGGGTTGCGTCGGGTGCGGAGGAGGAGGCGGGGGTGGTGCTCCTGACGGTCGGTGAGGCGCCGGTGGGCGTGGCGCTCGGAGGGACCGCGGGCCCCGCCGTGGAACTCCCGGTGGGAGTAACGGTGGGAGTGACGATGGGAGGCCCGACGGGAGTCGCCGTGACGGAGGGCATGGCGGACGTGGGGTCGGAGATGACCGCCGCATCGACGTCGAGTTCGCGCTCGCCGTGCCCGAGGGAGGGGAACGCGCAGTCGACGGTGATCCGCCAGTGCCCGGCGGGCAGGGTCTCGCGGGTGGTGTACGTCCCGGGGTGCTCGGGGACGGCGACCATCGGCCACGGTCCGACCGTGCGCCCGTCGGCGGAGGTCGCGGAGAGCGTGCCGGCGAACTCCTTGGTGACCGGATCACGGTCGTTCTCGAAGGTGGCGACGGTGGTGACGTGACCGTTCTGCGCGCCCGAGATCTCCAGGTGGACGGTGTCCCCGTGGGCGGCGGCCGGTGCGGCGGCGGGCAGGACGGCCGCCGCGGCGAGCGCGACGGAGGCGAGGAGGGGGCGGGTACGCATGGCGTGAACCTCCGGGGGGTGGGTGGGTGCGGGAATGCCGGTGGGGCCGGGTGCGGTCGCCGCCTGAGTGGTGGCGACCGCACCCGGCCCCGAGGGGGGAATCAGGAGGTCTTCTGCAGCGTCCAGTTCTGGTACGGCTGGTTGTTCGACTGCTGGAGCTCCAGCAGCCAACCACCGTAGTACCAGCGGTCGCTGACCCCGAGCACCAGCGAGGTGCCGGCCGCGGTGAGACTGTACCCGCCGCCGTTGGCGGTCAGCTGCCACTTCTGGGTGGCGGCGCCGGAGCACGGCTGCTGCGCGACGTACTGGCCGGCGACCGGATCGCCGCCCAGCTGCAGGCACTTGTCGGAGCGGACGGACTTGATCCGGACGGTGCCGTCACCCGCGTCGTCGAACACCCACTTCTGGTTGGCGTAGCCGGTGCGCTGGTAGGCGATCGCGACGGTGCCGTTGTTCATCGAGCTGCCCCACAGGTCGGCGGCCTGGCCGGTGAGGCCGTTCACCATGGTGTAGTGGGTGCCGGGCTGCGGGCGGCCGCCGTCGGCGGCGGTCTTGAAGGTGACGGTGCGGCCGGGCTTGGAGACCTTGCCGGCGTTGTCACGGGCGGCGACGGCCACGCTGTAGGACGTGCCGGGCGCGAGGCGGACCAGGCCGACCACGGTCGCGTGGACGGTGCCGACGCTCTGGCCGTTCAGCAGGACGTCGTAGCCGGCGGCGGCCGGGGTGGCCGGCCAGCTCAGCATGGCCGAGTTCTGCGTCACCTGGCTGACCGTCACGTCAGGACCGGTGGTCCCGGAGGTCGGGGTCGCGGTCGGCGACGGGGACCCGGTCGGGGTGGCGGTGGGGCTGCCGGTCGGCGTCGGGGTCGGCGACGGCGTGTGGGTGGGCGAGGGGGTCGAGGTCGGGCTCGTGCTCGGCGTCGGGGTGGAGGTGGGGCTCTTCGTGGACGTCGGCGTGGACGTCGGGGTGGGGGTCGGGTTCGGGTTCGGGCCGTTGCCCGCGATCAGGAAGCGGTTGTTGGCGACGTTCCAGTGCGTGGTCAGGTAGCTGCCGGGTGCCGGGTTGGTGTTGTAGTAGTCGTCGTGGTTGCAGTCGAGCCGGTCGTCGTGCGAACGGTCGGGGCAGACGGTCTTCATCTGCGGGTAGTACGGCGCGTCCGAGTAGCACATGAGGTCCCACTCGTCGACGCAGTGGCCGGCCTTGCTGGAGTTGGGCGCGCTGTTGTTCACCGCGCCGAGGTTGTGGCCGAGTTCGTGCGCGGCGGTGGAGCCGCTCCAGCAGCCGGAGTCGGTCCGGCCGTACGAGGGGCCGAAGTTGCTGATGTTGTCCTGGCCGGGGCGCTCGTCACCGGCGAAGGTGCCGATGCCGCAGTACACCTTGGCATCGGTGAACATCATGTACTTGCGGTCCTTGCGGTTGAACCCCTGCGCGGCCAGCGCGCTGTTGCTCGCGCTGAACTCCGCGATCTCGGAGTCGGAGACCTGCACGTTCAGCACCGAGACGCTGCAGTCGGGTTCGGTGACGAACCGGACGTGCCGGGCGCCGCCCGTCTCCTTGGCGCTCTCGTTGTAGATGACGTCGACGTCGGCCGCCCACTTCTTGAACGAGGCCAGGTACTGGGCGTAGCGGTCGTTGCCCGGGGTGTGCACGTACACCACCTGGACGCGGTTGCCGCTGCTGCCGTCGCCCTCACAGACGACGGACGATCCGGCGGGCGCGGCACCGGCCGTGTTCTGCTGCGGGGCGCCCGCGGCGTCGGCGAGCAGCGCCTTCTGCCCGGCGTCGATGACGGGCGCCGCACCCTTCACCAGGTCGGCGGCGGCCGGGGGCTGGGCGTTCGCGGCGGGGGTGAGCACGGGGGCCGGGGCGGCCGCGGCGGACACCGGCGGGATGTCCTTGTGGATGTCCACGTCCTTGGGCGGCGCGTCCGGGCCGTGGCTGCACAGCGAGACGCCGGACACCTCCAGCGAGCCGGCGCAGCGGTCGTTGCTCGGCAGGTTCAGACCGGCGTAGACCATCCCGCGGTCGGGCTGGTCCTTGGGTATCTCCTTGATCGGAGTCGCCTTCTCGTCCCGCTTCGGGGCGGCCGGCTTGCTGCCGCCCTCGGCGGTCCCGGTCTCGCCCGAACCGCTGCCGTCGTCGGCGACCACGCCCACACCGTCCACCGAACCGTTCGCCGCGGCCGTGACACTGGTGTGGCTCGCCGCCGGGTCGAGCGCCGTCTTGATGCCGAGCGCGCCCGCGACCAGCCCGGCCGCCACCGCCACGGCGACCAGCGTCGTCCTGCGGGTGAACCGACTCCGCCTCCGCCGACGGCGTTCCGTGCTCCGGTGTCCCATCGCGTTCCTTTCCTCGTGCGACGGCCCGCGCCCTGTGGTGACAGCGCCTGGGCCTTCCGACACTCAGGAGAGCGGATGGGACGTGAGTGAATAACAGAAACTTCTTTCGGAATTTTTCCGGGTTCGCGCCGGAGCCTTCGTGACGGACCGGCAGCGGCCACCCGGGCGCGCTGGAACGACTCCGGAAACGACGAAGCCGGGGAGCGCATTCGGGGGGTATGCGCTCCCCGGCAGGGGGTGGCAGCGGCCACCCCGGCCGGGGTCCGAGGGGCGTGGAACCCGGCGGCCGTGACCGGAATGCTAGACCTGCCGAGCGGCCCTGAACAGTACTCTGACCAGGCGATTTCCCGCCCCGAACATGCCAGGAGCGGACGGACCGTCAGGCCGCGGCCAGCGCCGGGCGAGCCACCGGGCGGGCGCCGCGGCCCTGGTGCAGCCGGGCCAGCGCGGCGGCCAGCGCGGCCTGGTCCCCCGCGAGCCAGAGGCGCAGGGCCGCGGACAGCGCGGCGCTCGCCGGGCCGGTCGCCGGGCCGCCGGCTCCGGACACCTGCGCCCCCAGCAGCGGCAGCAGGTCGGCGACCGGCGCGGGCAGCCACAGCGTCACGGCGCAGGGCGCGGGCCGGGCCAGGACGCGGCGCAGCCGGAGCGTGGCGGCCTCGCCGTACAGGGCGGGGATGACGTCCAGCAGGCCGTCCACCGCCACGTCGGAGACGTCACCGCCGTGGCCGCGCGCCAGGGTGCGCAGCAGTGCCCGCTCGGCGGCGCTGATCCGGACGGTCAGCATCACTTCGTCGTCGCAGTCCATGGGTCGCGGTTCCCGTCTCGTGGCGTCGGACCGGTGTCGTCGGGTTTCCTGCCCTCAGCCGCCGTCCGCCACCGGCGTGATCAGGCCGTAGTGGCCGTCGTAGCGGCGGTACAGCACCCGACCGCGGCCGTCGGCAGGGTCGGTGTGGAAGACGAACGGTCCTCCGGTGAGCCAGAGCTGCCGGGCCGCCTCGGCAAGGTCGAGGCGGTGGGCCGGATCGGGGTGCTCGCTGATCGGGAGGGTGGCGGCACCGCAGGGGCCGACCGCCCGGACCGCCCGCAGCAGGCCGAGGCCGCCGCCCGGCGGGTAGCGGTGGATCAGGCTGTCCTGGCCGGTGTCGGTGTCGGCGAAGAGGTGGAACCCGAAGTCCAGCGCCAGCATCTCGCGCGCGGCCTGCTCGGTCGTGCGGCGGCCGAGGACGACCGGTTTGCACCGGGCGATCCGCCGTTCGGCGAGCGGGCGAACGGTGTACTGCGGGCGGTAGGCGCTCTCGTGGACGGCGGCGAAGCCGATGTCGCCCTGCTCCAGCAGCCTGGCGGCCCGCCCGGCCAGGGTGCCGAGCACCAGGTCGACGGCCTCGCGGGCGGTGACGGCGGCGAGCTGCACCCGGACCGGCCCGGCGCCGTCCAGCTCCGCGACGGCCTGTGCCAGGGCGGGCCGGGTGACCGCCCGGTCGCGAACCCGGGTGAGCCGGACCCGGGCGGAGCGCGTGCCGGGGCCGAGCCCGGCGACCAGATCGAGCGCCTGAGCCCGAACGTACTCGGCGTCCTCGTGCGGTAGCTCGCCGCGGATCTCCACGCGCACGTCGAGGGCGGGCCGGTGGCGCAGACGGGTCATCAGGGAACCTCCTTCTCCGGGACCATGCTGGACCTCCCGGCGCCCAGCGGCGAGGGCCGAAAGACCCTGCTTCCGGCAGACCCTTGACTCCGCGTTCCCGCACGTCGGGTCAGTGGACGGGGCCCGTGGCGCGGTCGGGCGGACGAGGGCCGTCGATCGGCCGTTCGGGTGATCCACCCGCGCGCGGCGCAACGCTCGTCCAACCGGCGCGTTGCCCATGGCGTGCGCCCTCTGGGAAGGGCGCATGTGGGGTTCCGCGCTAACCGGTCCCCCACGTACCGGCCGGCGCGGCGGCGCATCCCGCGGTACCGCCGCACCGGCCCATCTGTGAGAGGTAGTTGTCATGACGACCGAGACGCTGGCGACGGCCGCGCCCCCGAGTCCGCCCGTGTCCCCGCAAACGCCCGACAGCGCGCAACCGCCCGAGACCGCGCGACCGGACGGCACCGCTCAACCCACCGCCTGCCCGAGGAACGCCCCACCCGCAGCCGCCGCGGCCGTCCCCCCGCTCGCCCCCGGCGCGCTCCCCGGCCTCGGCCACGCCGTGGCCCTGCTGCGCGACCCGCTCGGCTTCCTCGGCTCGCTAGCCCGCCACGGCGGCGTGGTCCGCGTCCGCCTCGGACCGCGGACCGTCTGCGTCGTCACCGACGCCTCGCTCGTCCACACCCTGCTCGTCGCACGCGCCTACGACTGTCCGCGCGGAGCCGTCCAGGACACCCTCAGGACGGCCTTCGGCGACGGCCTGCTGATGTCCGAGGGCCAGGCCCACCGCGACCGCCGCCGGGTGATCCAGCCCGCCTTCGGCCCGGACCGGATGGCCGGGTACCTGGCCGTCATGCACCAGGTCACCGAGGAACGGGCCGCACGCTGGCAGCCGGGCCGGCTCCTCGACGTGGCCAGGGAGATGAACCACCTCGCGCTGGAGATCGTCACCCGTTCGCTCTTCGGCGCCCGGCTCGGCGAGGAGGCCGCGCTCGCCTTCCACCGGGCGCTGCCGGACCTGGTGAAGGGCCAGATCGTCCAGTCCCTCTATCCGCACCCGGCGCTGGCCCGGCTGCCGCTGCCGGTCAACCGCCGGTTCGACGCCGCCGTCCGGGTGCTCAACGACGTCGTCGACCAGGCCGTCGACCGGGCCGTCGACCGGGCCGTCGACGGGTACGCGGGGCAGGACGCTCCGGTCGGCACGCTGCCCGCCCTGCTGCGTGCCGCCACCGACCCGGCCACCGGCCGCCCGCTCACCGAGGCGGACGTCCGGTCCGAGGCGATCACCATGTTCGGCGCCGGCACCGAGACCGTCTCCACCACGCTCACCTGGCTCATCGACGAACTCCTGCGCCACCCGCAGGTCGAGGCCCGCATGCTCGCCGAACTCGACGAGCACCTGCCCGCCGGCACCGTCCCGACCCCGGAGGCCCTGGCCCGGCTCCGCTACACCCACAGCGTCACGCGGGAGGTGGTGCGGCTGCACGCGCCCAACGCCTTCCTGATGCGCACCGCCCAGGTGCCGGTCGAGCTCGGCCCCTACCGGATCCCCGCCGGCACCGAGCTGCTCTACAGCCTCACCGCGCTGCACCGCGACCCGGTGCGCTACCCCGACCCGCTGCGCTTTTGCCCCGAGCGGTGGCAGGACGGCGGCGCCGGGCGGCAGTCCTTCCTGCCGTTCGGGGCGGGCAAGCACAAGTGCATCGGCGAGGCGTTCGCCTGGGCCGAGCTGACCGTCGCGGCGGCGGCGATCCTGCGCCGCTGGCGGCCGGTGGCCGTCCCCGGGGCGCGGGCGCGCGAGGTGGTGTGGACGACCGTCCAGGCACAGGGCCTGCAAGTCCGGCTGGCCCCGCGCGAGGATCACCGGCCACGGGCGCGTGAGACGGGTCCGGTCTCCGCGCCCCGACTCCCGCGCCCGCAGAGCGACCTGGCCACGACCGCCGTCCGGCACGCCGAGTGGGCGGTCGGCCACGGTCTGCTCACCCGGCCCGAGCTGCCCCGCTACCAGGCCTACGCCCTGCCCGAGTTGATCGGCCGCGCCTTCCCCCGCACCCGGGGCGCCGACCTCGACCTGCTGGTGGACATGCTCGGCTGGTACACCATCCTCGACGACCGCTTCGACGGCTCGCCCGGGTGCCTCCCCGCCGAGGCCCGGGCCGTCGTGGAGCCGCTGATCGCCGTCGTGGACGGAACCGCGCCGAGCGCCGGCGAGGACCAACTCACCACGGCCTGGCGTGAACTGTGGGACCGCCAGACCGCCGCCGCGTCCCCCGCCTGGCGAGCCCGGGCCGCCCGCGAGTGGCAGGCCTGCCTGTCCACCTTCCCCGCCGAGGCGCAGCACCGCGCCCACGGCACCGTCCCTCACCTCGGCCTTGCCGAAACGATGCTGCTGCGCCGCCACGGCAGCTGCCTCTACCCGTTCATGAACATACTGGAACGCGTCCACGGTGCCGACGCGCCCGCCGCACTGCACGCCGACCCCGACCTGCGCCGCCTGCGCGCCCACACCGCCGACGCCGCCACCCTGATCAACGACCTGTACTCGCTGGACCGCGAGGAACGCCAGGGCACCGCCGCGTTCAACACCGTGCTCGCCCTGGAACACGCGAGCGGCTGCACCCGCAGCCGGGCCGCCGAGGCGGTCCGGGCCCGGATCGCGCAGCTGTGCACGGAGAGCGAGGCGCTCCGCCGCGACCTGCTCGGCCGCCACCCGGCCGGCCGGTGGTACCTCGACGGCACCCGGGAACTGGTCGACGGCGTCCAGGCCTGGACCAGTACCAGCGAACGCTACCGGTAGCGCGCGGGCACCCGGCTCATTTGCGGTCGCCGAGCGCGAACAGCAGGAGCACGAAGCCGGCGAACAGGTGCGTGGCGAAGATGTAGACCCCCGCCCGGATGAGCATGGCCTTGCGGCGGCTCTTCTCCTCGCGCGTGCTGTCGCCGGCGTTCTCGCTCATGGCAGGGGTTCTCCTCGGGTGGTGCGGGCGGGGGTGGCCGGGATGCGGTGGGGCGTGCGGCTCAGCGGCCCGTTCAGCGGGCGCCGGGCCCGCGCAGTTCGGTGAGCAGCGCGCCCTGGTCGGTGATCAGCTCGGTCAGGATCCGGCGGGCGGCCCGCAGGAGCTCGGCCACGTCCGGGGTGCTGAGCGCGTACACCACGGTGTTGCCCTCGCGGGTGGCCGTGACCAGCTGGGTGCGGCGCAGCACCGCGAGCTGCTGGGAGAGGTTCGACGGCTCGACCTCGATCTCCGCCAGCAGCTCGCGCACCGGCCGGGGGCCGTCCTGGAGCAGCTCCAGCACCCGGATCCGGACCGGGTGCCCGAGGGTGCGGAAGAACTCCGCCTTGGCCTGGTACAACGGGACCGGCATCGTCCGCTCTCTCCCTCGTCTGCGGCTGGTGGGCGGCCGGGTGCGCAGGGACCGCACGACCGGCAAGCATCATCATCGCAGATGAAGATTTCTTCAAGTCGTCACAGCCCCGGGTAGCGTCCACAGGTGCCCGGGCGTGACGGCACCCTCGCCCCGTGGCGAGCAAGGGCCGAGCCCGGGAAGCTGCCAGCTCCCGGGCTCGGCCGTCACTATGGCGTTTCCGTCAGCAGACTACGGGGACGTCCACCGTCACCGGGGCGGAAAAGCGGGAAAAGGACGACACGCTGAAGCTCGCGTGCACGGTCGAACCGCACGCGACCTTGCCGCCGACCCCGCCGACACGCACGGCGCTGACCGTGAACACGGTGCCCCCGCGCACCGCGCCGAGCGCGTTGCCGCCGACGACGTCGGCGGACAGGCTCGTGATCAGCTCCTCGGGCCGCGGCGGCCACGGGGTGCCCGGGCTCGGCGGACCGGCCAGGGAGATCTGCCCCCAGAGCTGGACGTCGTCACCGGTGACGTCGGCGCAGACCTTGGTCATCAGACCGGCCTGGAGGCCGGAGGCGCCGCAGGTCGTCGTTTTAGTGGCGGCGGCCGGTGCGGCGGCGACCGGTGCGGCGACCGCCGTGGCGGGCGCCGCGAGCAGGGCGGCAGCAGCCGCCACGGCCAGCGCAGTTCGATTCATGACTTCCTCCCGGAAGGGACGAGAGCAAACGGGACAAGTGGGCACATGGAAATACACCGTGCCACATATGCCATTTCACATGTGGCATGACGACACTTTGCCATGCGATTCCCATGCCATGACCTCGGTTCTGCCTTCGAAAGAGGCGCCAGGCCGAAAGCAGACCTGCAATGGCGCAAACGCATCCCAGACGGCGAGCGGGTCGTTGGACCCGGTATGAAGCGCCTCCTCGCCGCTGCCGCGACCCTCCTCGCCCTGGTCGCCGCCGGCCCGCCGCCCGCGTCCCTGCTCGGCGCCGAGATCCGCCGCATCCCCACCGACGAGCGGGTCGTCGCGCTGACCTTCAACGCCGCCTGGGACGAGACCGGCCTCGAGACCGTCCTCGCCGTCCTGCGCGACCGCGCCGCCCCCGCCGCCTTCTTCCCCACCGGCGACTTCGCCGACCGGAACCCGGGCGCCGTCCGCACCATCGCCGCCGCCGGACACGGCCTCGGCAACCACTCCTACAGCCACCCGCAGTTCGCCGGACTCACGCGGCAACAGGCCCGCGGCGAAGTCCAGCGCGCCGACACGGCCATCCGTCGCGCGGCCGGCACGGACCCGCTCCCGTTCTTCCGCTTCCCGTACAGCGAGACAACGCCCGAGGCGACCGCCACCGTCAACGAACTCGGGTTCGCCGACCTCGAGTTCACCACCGACACCAACGGCTACCTCGGCCCCGCGCACGGGATGACCGCCGCCCGCGCCACCGAGCGCGCCCTCGCCGCCCTCACCCCCGGCGCCATCCTCCAGCTCCACGTCGGCGCCACCGAAGAGGGCGGCGGCCAGTGCCTCGACGCCGAGGCTCTCCCGGCGATCATCGACGGCGCCCGGAGCCGCGGCTACCGCATCGTCGACCTCCGCACCCTGCTCAGCGGCTGAGTCGCTCCGCAGACGGCGCCGTCGGGCGGGGCCCGACGGATCGGCTTCAGCCGAGCGAGGCCCGCAGGGCGGTGATGCGGGCGAGGGCGGCGTCGAAGGCGGCCCGGTCGAGGCGGCCGGAGTCGAGGGCGGCGGCCACGGCGGCAGCCGCGTCCTCGGCCTGCTGCGGATCGCGGGCGGAGCAGAGGAGCAGGTCCATGCCCGCGTCGGCCGCGGCGACGGCGCGGGTGCCGGTGTCGCCGTACGGGGCCAGCGCGCCCGCCTCCAGGGCGTCGGTGACAGTGACGCCCCGGAAGCCGAGGCGGCTGCGGAGTTCGCCCTGGACGACGGTGGGCGAGAGGCCGGCCGGGCGCTCGGGGTCGAGCGCCGGGTAGACCGCCCAGGAGGCCATGACCAGGCGGACGCCCGCGGCGATGGCCGCCCGGTAGGGCTCCTCGCCGCGGGCACGCAGGTCGGCGAGCGGGACGGGGAGGGTGACCGGGCGTTCGTCGGTGTTCTCGTCACGGGCGGCGGAGCCGAGACCGGGGAAGTGCTTCGCGGTGGCGGCGACGCCGAGGCCCTGCTGCGCGGCCAGGAAGGCGCTGCCCAACTCCCCCACCACGAACGGGTCCTGTCCGTACGAGCGCTCGTGGTGGTCGATGAAGTTGCCGGGGGTGTCGTAGACGTCGACCACGGGTGCGAGGTTGACGTTGAGGCCCGCGTCCGCGAGGTTCCGCCCCGCGCCGGCTCCCGAACGGCTCGCCTCTGCGACGGGGTCGGGCGAGGCCGCGGTGGCACGGGCGGAGAGTTCGGGGGCGCCGGGGAGCCGGCGGACCTTGCCGCCCTCCTGGTCGGTCATCAGCAGCAGCGGCTCCGGCACCGGCGACTCGGCCGCTGCCTGCCGCAACCGGCCGACGGCGTCCGCCAGTTGATCGGGGCTGGTGGCGTTCTCGCCGAACAGGATGACCCCGGCCGCCCGGCCTTCCCGGATAGCCTGGAGCACGGCCGGCGGCGGGGTCGGCCCTGGGTAGGAGTAGACGATCCGGCGGCCGGCGAGCAGACGGGAATCGGTGCTGGGCATGGCGGCGGTCCTCCCCACCGGGCCGGACGGGCGCCGCCCCGCCGGTGCCGCCGCCGAACCGGCCGCGACCGGCACGAGCGCGGCGGCCAGGACCGCGAGCACCGCCACGAGCGGGGCGGTGCGCCGGAGCGAAAGCATCGGGCCTCCCGGAGCCGGGACGACGGGAACAGGACGACGGGAACAGGACGACGGGTACGGTCCGTCAGCGTACCGAAGCCCGCACCACCGAAGGCGGTTCGACACCCACCCTCAGACCCTGGCGCGCCACCACTCCACGGTGGCCCGGAACTGCTCCTCGACCGGGGTGGCACGCAGCGTGAAGGCGGCCTCGTACGCGGAGGCGTCCAGCACGAACGGGCGGTCGAACTGGTAGCGGACCTCGCGCAGTTCGCGGAGCAGCGGGCTGAACAGCCCCGCCAGGCCCAGCACCGCCGGAGGCAGCCGTCGTACCGTGATCGGGCCGGTCTTCGCCTCGGCGGCGAGCCCGTCGACCATCTGCCGGACGGACCGGGCGGGGGCCGTGGGCACGTGCCAGGCCCGGCCCCAGGCGCGTTCGTCGGCCGCGGTCTCGACCAGGGCGCCGGCCACGTCGGGGAGGTACGTCCAGCTGTGCGGCGCGTCCGGGTCGCCGAGCACCGAGACGGACCTGCCGGCCAGGATGCGCGGTACGACGCGCGCGGCGAGGTGGCCGCCGTCGGTCACCCCGGGGCCGAAGAAGTCGCAGGCGCGGACCTCGACCACCCGGATCCGGCCGGCCTCGTGGAGGGCGCGTGCCTGCTCCCAGATCGCCGCCCGTACCCGGCCCTTGGTGCCGGTGGCGGCGAGCGGCAGGTCCTCGGTGAGGGGGCCGTCCACCGGGCCGTAGCCGTAGAGGTTGCCCAGCAGGACGAGCACCGCGCCGGTCGCCTCAGCGGCGGCGAACAGCGAGGAGGCGAGCGGCGGCCACGCCGTGGCCCAGCGATGGAGGGGCGGCGCGGCGCAGCCGTGAATCGCGGTGGCGCCGCGCGCGGCCTCGGTCAGCCGCTCGGGGACCGCCGCGTCCAGCGCGAGGTGCTCGATGCCGGGCTCGGGGGCACGGCCCGACCGGGTGACCACCCGTACCTCGTGCCCCTGCTCGGCCAGCAGCCGAGCGGTGGCCGCCCCCGCGGGCCCGTATCCGACAACCAGATGAGAACTCACCCGCACACCCTACCGGGGCCGTTGACGTCTCCCCACGACCGCGCCACGCCGGACTGTCGCCGCCTGCTGACCGGGTGCGGCCGCCCGGGTCGGGGTGTAGCCAGCACCACCCCGGAAACGGAAGCGTGCATGATCGATCGTCAGGCCCGGCTCGGACAGGATCTTTCCCGTGAAGACATCAGCAACCCGCACCCGTCGTGCCGCCCTCGCCGTCGCCGCCGCAGTCCTGGCCGGCCTCGCCCTGCCGGCCACGGCGAGTGCCGCACCGAACGACGCCCGCAACCCCGGCGACGCCGAGGCCGCACCGGCCCGCTACACCCACCAGACCCTCGGCTGGCAGCCGTGCACCGGGCAGCCGGCCCTGGACTGCGCCACCATGGCCGTCCCCCGCGACTGGCACCACCCGGGCACCGGGGCCGACCTGACCATCGCCGTCTCCCGGCACCGGGCCGGTGACCCCGCCAAGCGGAAGGGCACGCTGCTGATGGCCGCCGGCGGGCCGGGCGGGACGGGTCTGATGCGGCCGATGAACCTGGCCAACGGCGCCCCCAAGGTCGCCGCCGCGTACGACATCGTGAGCTTCGACCAGCGCGGGGTGGGCGAGAGCACCCGGGCGGTGTGCCAGACGCCCGAGGAGTTCCAGGAGTTCCTGGCCGGCGACTACCGCGACCAGTCCCCGGAGGCGATCGACCGCGTCGTCGCCAACGCGCAGAAGCTGGCCGCCGGTTGCCAGGAGCGCAGCGGCGACCTGCTGCCCTACCTGACCACCGAGCAGACGGCCCACGACATCGACCTGTTCCGCGCGCTGCTCGGCGAGAAGAAGATCAGCTACTACGGCCCCTCCTACGCCTCGATGATCGGCGCCTACTACGGGACGCTCTTCCCGCACCGGGTCGAGCGGATGGTGCTGGACAGCAACATCGGCTTCGAGGGCACCTGGGAGCAGTTCGAGCTGGGCCAGCCGATGAGCTTCCAGCGCCGCTTCGACGAGGATTTCGTGCCCTGGCTCGCAGCCCGTGACAGCACCTACCACTGGGGCTCGACCCCGGAGGAGGTCCACGCGCACTGGGAGCAGCGCCGCGCCGCGCTGCACGACGACCCGATCACCGCGGGCACCCTGACCATCGGCCCCAACCAGCTGGACAACGGCGCGATCGGGGCGATCTACGGGGAGGCCAACTTCCCGATCCTCGCGCAGGCACTGACCGCGGTCGACAACTGGCAGGGCGCCGATCCGGCGGCCAGGACCCTCGCCGGTAAGGTCTTCGGCCATTACCTCAGCCCGGAGTTCCTCGCCGAGTACTTCTCGGTGACCTGCGCCGACACCCCGTGGACCCGGGACATGGACACCTGGATCGAGCGCGGCGCCGAGAACACCGCGCGCTGGCCGCTGGTCGGCGCCCGGACGCTGGCCTTCAGCGCGGTCTGCGCGGCCTGGCCGACGGCCCCCGCGCCGAAGGTCAAGGTGACCGGCGCCCACCTGCCGACGGTCCTGATGCTGAACTCGGTGCACGACCCGGCCACGTACTACGAGGCCGCGCTCGGCGCCCACCGCGCGCTGCGCGGCTCGCGGCTGGTCACCGTCGCCGGCAATGGCGACCACGGCCAGTACCCCTCGGCCAACACGTGCGTCACCGACGTCGTCGAGCGCTACCTGTTGGACGACCGCGCGCCCGAGCACGACCTCACCTGCCAGTCCCCGAAGGCGAGTTGACGGATCCGGTGCCGGCTGACCGCACCCGCCACGAGGGTGCGGTCAGCCGGCGTCGCGGCGTGTGCCCAGTCGGGTGCGGAGCCAGGCGAAGGCGGCGGCGAGCCCGGCGAATCCGCCGACGGCGAGCTTGATCCCGCCCTTGGCGACCAGCCAGCCGACCCCCGGGACGCTCCAGCCCAGCCAGTGGAACATCGCCAGCACGACGGCCGATCCGCACACGATCGCCAGCACGGTGGCCGCGACGGCGGCGGCGCGGGAGAGTTCACGCGGCTCGGAGGCATCGACGGCGCTGCCACCGGAAGGATGACCAGAGGAACCGTTCGTCAGATCGCTCGTATCCCCAAGACCCATGCGGATGATCCTACGGCGTCACCGCGAAGCGAGGTGCGTGTCCCCGCAGTGCTCGCCCGTCTCGTCGTCGGGGAAGCTGACGGCCAGGGTGACGCGGTACTCGTGAAGGTCCTCCCGGTGCCCCGGCACACGGGCCCAGGCGAGCGAGTGCACCTCGGCCTCGGGGGCCTGGCGGCACCACGCGGCCGCCTCCTCCAGCGCCCGCGCCGCCGAACGGCCGGTACACACCACGGCGGTGTACGCGGCCACGGCGACGTCACCACCGCTGCGGCAGACCCGCGACACCGCCCGGACGGCGGCCGCCGCCTGGGTGAGGTCACGGGCCAGGTCGTCGACCACTCTCGCGGGTGCCGGCAGGACCACCGGCCCCTTGGCGACGGTCTCCGGCAGGTTCGCGCTCACAATCCGGGCCTCCATCCACGCGGTCACGCGGCACAGCATGCCGCGCCGAGCATCCCGGAATGCCCGCTTTCATCCGAACATCACCCGTCCAGGGCCCAGTTGGGGCCGTAGCCTGGTGCCGACGCATCCGTCCTGGTAGGGGGACGGCCCCGGTGTCCGCGATCCGCGCAGGTCAAGCCGACGGGCGCGCCAACTTCCCACGACGACAAGAGCAACGATGCGTCAACTTCTCGGTGGGTCGCAGGCCACCTCACGGCCACCTCAGTCCTGTCGGATCGTCGTGATACTAATCATCCCGGCGGGGGGATTCGTCCTCCATAGGCAGGCACGATGATGACGGTCCGTTCGTTCTCGGGACGTTCGAACGGCGACGGGGAGGGGCACGGCATGGCGGCGAGGTTCGGCAGCGCGGACAGCGGGCGAAAGGTGCGGCTGGGCAAGCGGGTCACGGGCGCGGCGGCGGCGTTCACCGCGCTGGCGGCCCTGACCGGCTCGCAGGTGACGGGCTTCGGGCTGGCCCCGGCCGCCGCGGCCGACGCCGCAGCCGACACCGTGGCGACGGAGGCCGGCGACGGCACCACGCTCACCCCGACCGGCGCGCCGAACACCGGCACCGGCCTGCCGGCCGACGGCGGCGGCACCGTCCCACTCCCGCAGCCGCCCGGTGCCCAGCCGGCCGCGCCCGCCGCCGGGCCGTTCGCCGCCTCCGGCCCGGCCCTGCCCGCGACCGTCCTCGCCGCCTACCGCCAGGCCGAGGCCTCGCTCGCGACCCGCTCGCCGGGCTGCCACCTGCCCTGGCAGCTGCTCGCCGGGATCGGCCAGGTCGAGTCCGGCCAGGCCGACGGCGGCCAGGTCGACGCCAACGGCACGACCTTCCGCCCCATCCTCGGCCCGGTGCTGGACGGCAACGGCTTCGCCGCGATACCGGACACCGACGGCGGTCTCTACGACGGCGACTCCCGCTGGGACCGCGCCGTCGGGCCGATGCAGTTCATCCCCTCCACCTGGGCGACCTGGGGCGTCGACACCACCGGCAAGGGCAAGGCCGACCCCAACAACATCTTCGACGCCGCCGAGGCCGCCGGCCGCTACCTGTGCGCGAACGGCCGCGACCTCTCCGACCCGGCGCAGCTCGACCGGGCGATCCTCAGCTACAACAACTCGGACGAGTACCTGCGGACCGTCAAGAACTGGATGGCCCACTACGGCAGCGGCACCGTGACTACCTCCCCGGACCGCCCGGCCCCGCTGCTCCCGCCGCTCTCCTTCCCGGACACGCCCACCGGGATCACCACCGGCACCGGCACCTCCGCCACGGGCACCACGGCCGGCAGGCCGACCCCGGTCCAGCCGCAGCCCTCGCCGAGCGCACAGCCGACCACGCCCACCACGCCGGCCCCGTCCCCGCAGCCGACGACCGCCCCGAGCCCGGCACCGACCACGACCCCGAGCCCGAGCCCGACCGCGGCGCCGTCGCCCTCGGCCACGCCGACGCCCACCGGCTCGCCCTCGCCGTCCGCCACCCCGACGGGCACTCCGTCCCCGACGGCCACCGCGACTCCGACCGCGACGCCCACGGCCACTCCGACCGGCACCCCCACCGCCTGCCCGAGCCCCACCGCGACGGCCACGGGCACGCCCACGGCGACCGCCACCCCGACGGGCACGCCGTCCCCGACCGCCACCCCGAGCGCCACGCCCACCGGCACTCCGACCGCCACCCCGACGGCCACCCCCACCGCCCCCGGCTGCGCCACCGCGACGCCCACGGCCACCCCCAGCGCGACCGCCAGCGCGACCCCGAGCGCCACCGTCTCCCCCTCGGCCACCCCGACCCGGCACTGAGGGCCGCACGCGGCAAGGCGCCGCCCCGCCTCAGGACATCACCGGCGCGTCCTCCGGCTGCGCCGGTGATGTCCCGCGCCCCGAAACCGGTCGCCGCTGTCCGTCGACCAGGACAGACTTCCCATGACGCCTACGGCTGGCAACCCGGACGACGCCTCCCTGGTGCTCTCCCAGCTGATCGCCACCGGCTGCAACCCGTACGAGGTGAAGACCCCCTACAAGAACGACGGCGTGGACGCGGCGATGCGCACCCGCGTGTACGGCTTCGTCAAAGCCAACCAGGCGCGGATCTTCGACGCCGGCTCGCTCGCCGAGGTCGGCGTCTGCCACTCCAGCCCCTCCCGGGACTACGTCGGCCCGACCGAGGGCAACGGGATGTACGTCAACGCCACTCCCCCGGCCGGGATCAAGGACTGGTGGAGCGGCGGCGAACCGGCGATGAGCTGCGCCACGATGCCGTACCTCGGCGAGTTCCGCGGGACCGTCAAGGCGCTGGTCTACGCGCACATCCCGTTCGACGCGATCACCAGCCCCGGCCTCGTGGCCGCCGACCTGGCGCGGTTCAAGGTGGTGCTGCTGCCCAACCTCCAGGCGGTCTCGGACGCGGAGGCGGCCGTCCTGCGCGGCTACGTGGCGGCCGGCGGGACGATCGTGATCACCGGTCCGGCACCGACCGCGCTCGACGAACTTGGCGCCCGGCGCGGCGAGTTCGCGCTCTCGGACGTGCTCGGCCTGAAGAAGGCCGACCCGCTCCCGGCGAGCCGGCAGAACGCGTACGGCGCCGGCACCTGCTGGTACCTCCGGGCTCTGCCCGGGCTCGGCTACCTCCGCAACACCGACCAGGCCTCGGCCGACCAACTGCTCACGCCCGTCCGCCGGACCGCGCCGCCGGCCGTCACGCTGGCCGGGGACCGGCGGATCTTCCTGGAGGCCCGCCGGCTGGGCAGCGACACCGTCGTCCACCTGGTGAACTTCACCAACTTCGGAGAAACCCCGGCCGCCTTCCGCACCACGCCCGCCAACTGCACGCTCTCCTACGCCCTGCCGGCCGGCGCCACCGTCACCGCCGTCACCGTCGCCATCGTCGCCACGCCGGACGGCACCGACCCGGCGCCCAAGCCGGTGCCGTACACCGTCATCGGGGCGACGGTCAGCGTGCCGCTGACCGTCGTCCAGTACTCCGTCGTCACGGTGTCCGTCCGGTAGCCACCCGGGGTCAGAGCCCGGGCGCGGGGATCCGCCAGAGCGAGGCGGGGTTCGACTCGCCGCCCGGGGAGATCGAGTCCTGCTCGGCGCCGTCTCCGTGCACGGAGGCGTGCTCCGGCTCCCAGCTCTGCTGGAATACGATCCACTCGCCGTCCGGGGAGAAGCTCGGCTCGTTGAAGCCGCTGTTGTCGTCGTGGCTGGTCACCCGCTCGGGACTGCCGCCCGGCTTCATCGTCCAGACCTCGTCGTGGGCGGAGTCCCGGTCGGTGGCGAAGGTGAAGGCGCCAGCGGCGGCGTTCCAGCTGGTGCCGGGGAGGTTGACCGCGGCCTTGTCAGGGTCCTCCAGCACCTTCCTCGGCTTGCGGTCGCCCTCCAGCGGCAGCACCCCGAGGGCGGCGGGGCCCTTGTTGTAGCCCTCGGTGAACTCGGTCATCAGCATCGAACCGCCGTCCGGAGCGAACGCCGGGTTCTGCGCGCTCCTCCTGCCGTCCGCACGGTACAGCAGCTCGGCCCCGTCGGCGCGGCGCTCCCCCGCCTGGGACCCGCCGGTCGACCCCGCGCCGGTGGGCCGGTTCTCGTCCGGGTCCGGCCCGTCGTCCGAACCGGAACTGCTGCATCCGGCGACCAGCACCACCGCGGTGGCCGACGCGGCGATCAGCGTACGAATCCTCATGCACCACAACCTAGTTGATGAACACTCAGGCGGTGATGAGAGATGGACGCGCGCTGCCTCGGCCGCTGCGGCCTACCGTCAGGAGTCGCCGTCCAGCAGGTGCTGGCGGACCTCCTGGAACGTCCAGGCGCCACCGCCGGTCCGGGCGAGCACCCAGACCAGATCGAAGCGGTCCGGCCAGGCGGTCGGCACACCGTTGTCGGCCGCGCCGAGCGCCTCGACGATCCGCGGGATCCGCGAGTGCTCCCAGCTGACCAGCACCGGCTGGGCACCCGCCAGGACGGCCCCCGCCAGCGCGGTCTCCTGCGACTCGGCGTACGCCGTGTCGACGGTCAGCCCGAGCTTCGCCGCCAGCGGGGTGACGGTCTGCCGCATCCGGTGCGCCCCGGCGAGCGGGCCCTCGTCGGCGGCGGCGAAGATCCGTGCGGGCCGCCGGAGCCCGACGGCGGGCGGGTCGAACAGCTGCGGCAGCGCCTTGGCCCGGGCCCAGCCGCGCTCGGTCAGGGACTTGCCGTCGTGGCCGCCGTTCCCGTCCAGACCGGGGTGGCCGCCGTCCGGCTTCTCGCCGTGCCGGACGATCATCACAAAGGCGTCGCCGCCCGGGTCGCTCGCCCGGGCGGCACTCGCGTTCGCTGCCTTGGCCGACTTCTTCGACGAGCAGCCGGTGAGCACCAGCGGCACGGCCGCGGTCAGGCCGGCGAGCACGGCGCGACGGGAGACGGAGGCGGTCACCCGGCGCCCCGCTCCAGCCGGACCAGCAGGTCCACGGCCGTACCGCCGCCCCCGCCCCGGTGCCCGGGTTCACCGCCGACCAGGCGGTGGACGCGCTCCGCGCGGACGGTCGTCAGGCCGAGGCCCGCGAGGTCGGCGAGCACGTCGTCCGGGGTGTACAGCACGCGCGGGTCCTGCGGGCCACCGATGCCCTCGGTGAGGTTGTGGAGGTCGTGCCCGATCACCAGCAGGGTGCCGCCGGGGGCGAGCGCGTCGGCCGCGTGGCGCAGCGCGGTGCGACGGTCCCGCGCGGGCACCTGGAGGTAGGCGACCAGGACGAGGTCGTAGCCGGTGGCCGGGGGCTCGAAGGTGCGGGCGTCGTCGTGCCGCCAGGTGAGCCGGTCGGCGACCTCGTCGGGCAGCTCGGCGGTGAGCCGTTCGGCGCGTTCGACGGCGACGGCGGAGAAGTCGAACCCGGTGACCTCCCAGCCCTGGGCGGCCAGCCAGATCGCGTTGCGGCCCTCGCCTGCGGCGACGTCGAGGGCGCGGCCGGGGGTGCGGCCGGTGAGTTCGCGGACCACCCACATGTTGGGCTCGGCGCCCCACACCAGCTCGCTCGCGGCGTAGCGGTCGTCCCAGTCCTGGCTGTCCATGGCGAGTCCTCCGTTCGGGGCCTGCTCCGTAACGGTCAACCTACCGGGCCGCGAGTTCGGTGACCGGGGGCGGTCCAGCGGGCGGACGCCCGGACGGGGAGCGGTGATGGACGGCGGTCCGCGCTGACGGTCGGCCGGATACGCGGAGAGGGCCGCGCGGATCGGCTGTCGATCCGCACGGCCCCTCGGCCCCGCGCGCTCAGTCCCTCGCCCTCAGTCCTTGCCGTCGAGGCCGAGTTGGGGGAACAGGTCGGTGAACGGCTGGGTGGTGACCGAGACGCTGCGCCCGAAGGGATCGTCGAAGTCCCAGATCATGAAGAGGAGGAAGGCGATCAGCGCACTGAAGCACCCCGCCAGGATCAACTCCCTCGGCGTACGCCGGATCTGGAGCGCGAACAGCATGCCGATGGTGACCACCGCGCCGGAGATCAGGCCGAACCAGACCACCCCGGGCATGGTCGGACCGGCGTTCTGGCCGCGCGCGCTACGGGCGTCGTCGGCCTGGCCGATCCGGTCCATGACGGACTGGTAGTTCTGCGCCTCCAGCTCGGACGCGGGCGCCCGGGTGGCGACGTCCGCGCGTACCTGGTCGAGCAGTTGGGTGCCCTTGTCGGAGATCTCGCCGTGCTCGCGCATGTACGTCCACTCGGTGTCGACGACGTACGAGACGTAGGCGTCCACGTCGGCGCGGACCTTGTCGCGGACATCCACCGGGTAGACCACCGCCCGCTCGCTCACCTCCTGGAGCGACTGGGCCTCGCGGAGCACGTCGTCCTGGGCGGCACCGCGCGCCTCCCAGACGCCCGCGATGGCGAGGCCGAGGACGATCGCGTAGACCACGCCGATCATCATCGTGATGTACTCGATGACGTCCGGGGTCTCGTCGGCGTTCTTCACGGTGCCCACCCGGCGATGCCGCAGCAGCACCACCACCACGACGACGGCACAGGCCGCCGCCATGGCGATGGCCAACGCCACCCATTCGGACATGGGGACTCCCTTCTCTGGCTTGGCTTGGTGACGGGGGATGTCGGGGTCGGGCCGATTCGGAATCGGGGAACCGGCCCGCGGGAGCGGCCGTCAGGTCCCGCTGGAGCG
The DNA here is from genome assembly GCF_009569385.1 of Streptomyces kaniharaensis. Lineage (NCBI taxonomy): Bacteria > Bacillati > Actinomycetota > Actinomycetes > Kitasatosporales > Streptomycetaceae > Streptomyces > Streptomyces kaniharaensis. Next base: position 86,543 of record NZ_WBOF01000006.1, on the reverse strand, counting down.
GCCGCGGCCCTGGCCGCGACTCGGGCGCAGCGCCGCCAGCGCGATCACCGCGGGCACGGTGACCAGCAGCATCGTGGTGGTGGGCGAGTTGCCCCGGTGGTGCGGTGGGGCGGCCATGCGCTTGACCGCCGGCACGTGGTAGGCGGCCTTCGGCGCCGGGGTCGGCCACGCGGGGCTCGGCGGGACCGGGCTCGGTGCGGCCGGGCTCGGGTCCGCCGGGTCGGGATCCGGCGCAGCCGTCCGGGGCGCGGGTGGCTTGGTCGGGTTCGGTACGGCCGGCGCGGGGGGCTGCGCGGCCGGCGTCGGCGCGGGCGACGGCGGCGGGGGTGCCGGTGACGCGGGCATCGGGGTGGGCTCCGGCGTCGGGCTCGGCTGTGGCGGCGTCGGCGAGGGCGTGTGGGTCGGCGACGGGCTCGGCGGGGGTGTCGGGCTCGGTGTGCGCGTGGGGGTCTGCGTCGGGCTGGGGCTCGGGGTCGGGGTCGGGCAGGGGTGCGGTTGGTGATGCTGCCCGCCGTGGTGGCCGTGCTCGTCGTCGCCGCCGTCCTCGCCCTTCGGGTGGACGTTGACGCCGACTTGGACGTCCACCCCGACGCCCACGTCCGTCCCGTGCGGTCCGACCGCCACCTCGACGTGCGTGTCGGTGCAGACGCAGGTGTGGATGACCGGCCCGTGCGGGCGCCCCCCGCCGTGGTGCTCGGTGCCGGACGCGGACGCGCCGCTCAGCAGCGCGCACATGGCGACCGCACCGACCGCCACACCGGCCACTCGCACCCGTCGCCCGGGTACGGCGCTCCCTCCGCCGTCCACCGGTATCCGTCGGGGCTGCCGGGGCTGCGGCATGGGCTCCACACACCTCTCGGATCGTCGGGAAAGCGCATCGTCGAAAGGAATCACGGTCGTCGGAATGAGTCGGCCGAACCCGGCCCCGGTCAGGCGGACGGCCCGCCTCCGCGGGCGGGCCGTCCGTCGCCAGGTCAAACGATCTTCGGGTGGGCCGGTTACGGTCCCGGCCGGATCAGGGAGCAAAATTCGGCCGCCCAGGGGGCGGCGCGGCGGTCAGTGGCGGCCGTGCGCGATCTCGACGTTCTCCAGGACGCCGACCGCGTCCGGCACCAGGATCGCGGCCGAGTAGTAGGCGCTGACGAGGTAGGAGATGATCGCCTTCTCGTCGATGCCCATGAAGCGGACCGAGAGCGAGGGCTGGTACTCGTCCGGGATGCCGGTCTGGTGCAGGCCGATGACGCCCTGGTTGTCCTCGCCCGTACGGATCACGAGGATCGAGCTCGTGTTCTCCTTGGTGATCGGGATCTTGCTGCACGGCAGGATCGGCACCCCGCGCCAGGCCGGCACCTGCTGCCCGCCGAGGTCGACGTGGTGCGGGTAGAGCCCGCGAGCGTTGAGCTCGCGGCCGATCGCGGCGATGGCGCGCGGGTGGGCCAGCAGGTAGTCGGGGTCGCGGCGGCGGTTGAGCAGTTCGTCCAGGTCGTCCGGGGTGGGCGGGCCGGAGTGGGTCTGGATCCGCTGGTCGAAGTCGGCGTTGTGGAGCAGCCCGAACTCGGGGTTGTTGACGAGCTCGTGCTCCTGGCGCTCGCGCAGGGCCTCGATGGTCAGCCGCAGCTGGTGCTCGATCTGGTTCATCGGCTGGTTGTAGAGGTCCGCGACGCGGGTGTGGACCTTGAGGATGGTCTGCGCGACGCTCAGCTCGTACTCGCGCGGCTTCAGCTCGTAGTCCACGAAGGCGCCGGGCAGTTCGAACTCGCCGTGGTGGCCGGCCGACATGGCGATCTCGGCCTCGCCGCGCTCGTTCTGGGCCTGCTGCGGCAGGGCCATGAACTCCTGCAGGTGCTCCTGCAGGCTCGGCGCGTTGTCGCGGATCTGCTCGAAGTCGCGGCGGCTCAGCGTGAGGACGACACCGGCGGTGGCGGTCTTCGCGGTGTACTCCCAGACGCCGTCCGGGTTGAGGATGGCGTCGTCGCCGAAGCGGTCGCCGTCGCCGAGCACACCGACCACGGTCTCGTCGCCGTACTTGCCGGTGCCGACCTTGTTGATCTTGCCGTGGGCGATCAGGAAGATCCGGTCGGCCGCCTCGCCCTGGGTGACGAGCACCTCGCCGGGGCCGAAGTCGCGCTGGCGGCAGCGGTCGGCGAGCGCGGTGAGCACCTCGTCGTCCTCGTAGCCGCGCAGCAGGGCGAGTTCGCCCAGCTCGCGGGGGATGACGCGGACCTCGGAGCCGGTCTTGACGAACTCGACCACGCCGTTGCCGACGGTGTAGGTGAGCCGCCGGTTCACCCGGTACGCACCACCGTGGGCCTCGACCCAGGGGAGCACCCTGAGCAGCCAGCGGGAGGTGATCTCCTGCATCTGCGGGGCGGACTTGGTGGTGGTGGCGAGGTTGCGGGCAGCGGCTGTGGCGAGGGACTGCTGCTGAGCCTGCTGTGTCTCCGGGCTGGTGTCCACGGGCATCGGCAGGGATCTCCATTCATCGGGTCAGATCACGCGGTCGGGTCGGACCGAACCGCCCTGGCAAATGCCATGACGGATCATCAGATACGCCTACTGGTGGGGGTGTTGGCGAAGTCTCGCGAGCGGGGGCACCGTCTCCCGGCGGCCCACCCGGAACCCTAGATCACCGGCGCCCGGCCGGACCCGCGCGGTGGCCGACTACCCCCCGATAGGGTGAATCTGAACAGGATCGCGCCGGTCCGCGCCGATCACCTGGGAGACGTCGGTTCACTCCTCCGGTTTCCCGTTGCCACGGCGGCGATGGCGGCGATACCACAGACCGCCGACGACCGTGGAGAGCGCGGCCAGGACGAGCACCACCACCGGCCACGTGCTGCCGCCGGCACGGACGTCGGCCAGCAGGATCCCCAGTACCGCGGCCACGGGCAGCAGGACGGAGAGCAGCGCCCGCAGGCCGGCGGCGAGGACACCCGGGTCGATGCCCCGCCGGGTCTGGCGGGGCCGCTGCGCCGGGCCGAAGTGGAAGGCGACGGCGCGGTCGGCCAGCCGGTTGGTGGCCTTGCCGTACGACACCCCCATGTAGGGCAGCCACACCAGCGGCGCGACGGTGCCGACCAGGAAGGTGAGCCCGAGGAGCGCCCAGGACCCGGCCGTCCGCCAGCGGCCGGGCGGTGGGACCTCGTCCTCGCCGGTGATGCCCAGCAGCCGGGCCATCCGGCGGATCAGGTACCAGAACCCGCGCCACCGGCCGGCCGACGGCTCCGCCCGGGGATCGCGGGCCAGCGCCCGCTCGGCCGCCGTGACGTCCGGGTGGGCGCCCTGCAGCACCAGGACTTCGGCGGTCCGGGCCGAGGCCGTGGGATCCTTCCCGGCCAGGGCGGCGATCTCCAGCATCAGCTGGCCCTGTTCGAGCAGCGCGGTACAGAACGCGAACGGCACCAGCCAGACGAAGGGCCCTCCGACGAAGGAGCCCTCGCCGGCCCCGACCCGGCGGGCCCGGCCCACCGCCAGTTCCACCAGTTCGCCGGGCGTGGCCTCCGGGTGGCCGGCGCGGAGATCGGCGATCCGCCGGGCCGCCCGCGGCCCCCGGTGCCGGACGGCGAAGACCGCCAGTTGCTCGGGCATCCGGGACGGATGCGCGCGCAGCGAGCGGAGCAGTTCCCCGACCGGGGGCTCCGCTCGACTGGACGCCTGTGCCGCCATGACCGTCCGTACCGTTCTCGGGGCGTGCCGCTCCGGGGCCGTGCCGCTTTCGGGCGGGCCTCTCCCAGCAGCCTAGGTCGCGTTACCGGAATCCCGCCTGCCGGGTGGCTCAGGCCACCTCGACGCCCTGCCGGACGCGATCGAAGCGGCCGGCCGCCAGGTCCTCGTCGGTGATCCAGAAGGAGACGTTCACGGCCTCGCCCCAGTCCGCGTCGGCCGCCGAGCCCTCGACCTGGAGCAGCGGCCGGTGGCCCTCGTGCCGCCCGGTGTCGGTGTCGCACCAGCCGAGCACCCGGACGTCGGGGCGGGGGAGGTGGTCGCGGAAGTCGGAGGAGAGATCGAGGGCGATCATGAAGTCGTCCGGGAAGAGGTCCTCCAGCTCGCGGTCCTGGTAGGACGGCGCGGACAGCACCCATCGCGCCCGGACGGGGACGGCCGGCAGCGGCGGGAAGTCGTCCCGGCCGGCGGGTGCGGGCCGCAGCGGCGCTCCCTCGGGGACGTGCAGCACGCGGCAGCCCCGGCCGGCGAAGTCGGAGAAGCGGTCGTCGTGGAAGAACAGCAGCAGCCCGTCCGCCGGCAGCGGCCACCGGCCGCCGTCCCCGCCCGCGTGGGCCCCGGCCAGCCCGGCGCAGTCGAGTTGGGCGACCAGCTGCATCGGGTGCCCGGCGTACTCGGGCCACTCGACGCCGTCGGCCAGTGCGGGCAGGCCGCCGAGCCGCCCGGCGACAGGGCCCTCCACGGACTCATCGGCGGTGTCCGGGGTCAGCGCGAGGGCCGGGGCCAGGGCGAGCGATGAGCGGATCAGCCCGTCCACGAGCGGGGCGGTCCGTTCGTCCGCCCGCTTCCGGATGGCGGCGTAAAGGTCGTATGGGATCGGCAGGTGCCCGTCGTCGGCGGCGTCGGTGAGCGATGGTTCGGCCATGGGCCCAGCCTGCCATCCGGCACCGACAGACGCGGGCGAGAGGGGTTGCACGGACAGCCCGTCAGGTACCGGTACGGGGGCGGCCGGCACCTGACGGGAGAACAGGAGCTGTCCGGTGATTCAGGAGAAGGGGGAACGGAGAACGGGGGACGGTCTTGACGGAACCGGCGTCAGACGCAGGGGACTGCCGTACCGGGAAGGTTGACGATGCCGGAGTTGTTGGCCAAGCCACTGTTGTACTCGTAGTACAGGTAGGTGTAGAGGTCGATCCGGCTGGTCGCGCCGCACGCGGAGTCCGGAGCGACGGTGTAGGTCACGGTGAAGCTGCTGGTCGCCCCGGGGGCGAGCGGCACGTTGTAGCGGGCGATGCCACCGTGGACGTTCTCACTGCACCCGCTGGTCTGGGTGCCGCAGGCGCTCGCCGCGAACTTGAGGCCCTTCTCCTGCAGCGTCGAGTACGTCGGCTGCACGCTCTGGTAGACGAACTGGATCGGGGTGTCGTACGGGTTGCTGAGCGTCAGCGTGAGCGTGAACGAGCTGCCCGGCGTGGCCGTCCCCCGGTCGACGACGGCCGTGAACGGCAGCGGGGCGGCCGCCTGGGCGGGTGCGGCGGAGAGGAGCAGACCGGCGGCGACGGCCGGTATCGCGGCGAGAGCGGAACGCCTCAGGTGTGTTCTGCGCATGACCATGGAGCGTAGGGGGCGGTACCGCTTCCGTTGCACCCCTCCGCCCCGGCCCGTACCGGGTGACGAGCGGCGGGCGGACGCGGCGGGCCATTGTGTCCGCGTTCCGCCACCACGGCGCCGCCCGAGGCCGTATCCTGCGCGCCGCTCACTCGAACCCGTTCAGGCCGACGATCAGGCCGGCGGCGGCAGGATGTCGCAGAGCGCGGCGAGCGCCGCCGGGTAGGCGTGGTCGGGCGGGGTCGCGTAGCCGACCACCAGGCCGTCGGGGGCGGGCACGGCGCCCGCCGCGAGCGCCGGGTGCCGGTAGTCGGCGAGCCCGTCCACGGCCAGGCCCCGGTAGGCGGCGGCCTTCAGCACGGAGCGCTCGGTGCCGGGGGCGAGCCGCAGCACCGCGTGCAGGCCTGCCGCGATGCCCGAGACCGCGACGTGCGGGGCGCTCGCGGCGAGCGCGGCCACCAGCCGGTCCCGGCGGTCCCGGTAGCGGCGTCGCATCCGGCGCACGTGCCGGTCGTAGCCGCCGGAGTCGATGAACTCGGCGAGGGTCAGCTGGTCCAACGCGCTGGCCCAGGCCTCGCGTTCGCCCTTGGCGGCGAGCACCCGGTCGACCAGGTGGTCGGGCAGCACCATCCAGCCGAGCCGCAGCGCCGGCGACAGGCTCTTGCTGGCCGTGCCGAGGTAGACCACCCGCTCCGGGTCCAGGCCCTGAACGGCTCCGACGGGCTGGCGGTCGTAGCGGAACTCGCCGTCGTAGTCGTCCTCCAGGACCAGCCCGCCGCGCCCGCGCGCCCAGTCGACGACGGCGGCGCGCCGGGCGGCGTGCAGCGGCCCGCCGGTCGGGAACTGGTGGGCGGGGGTGAGCAGCACCGTCCGGACGTCCGGCCTGTCCGTCAACTCCCCTATCCGGGCGCCGTTTTCGTCCAGCGGCAGCGGCACGGTCGTGACTCCGGCGGCGGCCAGCAGCGAGCGGTGGAAGGCCAGCCCGTACCCCTCGACGGCCAGTGGCCCGTTCGCCTCGGCGGGCAGGACGGCGCCCGCGCCGTCGAACAACAGCCGCAGCGCGTGGGCGAATCCGGAGCAGACGACGATCCGGTCCGGGTCGGTGCGCACCCCGCGGGCGCGGGCGAGGTAGTCGGCGAGGACGGTCCGCAGCTCGCGGCGCCCCTGCGGATCGCCGGGCCCGAACGCCTCGTTGGGCGCCGCGGTGAGGGCCCGGCGCCCGGCGGCCAGCCAGGCCGAGCGTGGGAAGGAGGCGGCGTCCGGCTGGCCCTGCCGCAGGTCGTGGACGGGGCCGGGGCGGGCGGACGGCCGGCGGGCCCGGGCGGTCGGCGCCGGTTCGGCGCGCTCGGCGACGGTGGTGCCGGAGCCCTGCCGGGCCGTCAGCCAGCCTTCGGCGACGAGTTCGGCGTAGGCCTCGGCGGCGGTGTTGCGGGCGAGGCCGAGGTCGGCGGCGAGCGAGCGGTACGGCGGCAGCCTGGTGCCGGGTGCCAGCCGCCCGCTGCGGATCGCCTCGCGCAGGGCCGCCATCAGGGCCGCGCGGCGCCCGCCGGTGGCGGGCAGGTCGAGGTGCAGGTCGTTGCCGGACGGATGGGCCGGCTCGGCGGGCTGGCGGGGGTGCGTGACCGGCGTGTCCGTCATGGTCATGCACCCTATCGCCGCGCGGCGCCGCTGCTCGGAGCGGTCGGCCCACGCGGGCCGCTACGGCACGACGGTCACCGGCCAGCGCCCTGCCTTCACCAGGCGGACCGCCACCGAGCCGATCACCCGGTGCCCGGCCTGCTCGGAGGCGCCGACGACGACGGCGTCGGCCCGCAGTTCGTCCGCGAGCCGGGCGAGCCCGCCGTACGGGTCGCCGCGCATGGTGAGGAAGCGCCACTCCACCCGCCACACCTCCTTCACCCGGTGCTCGGCCTCGCGCAGGGCCGACAGCAGTTCGTCGGCGATCTCCTGGGTGGTCTCCTCCACCGCCGCCCCCGCGAGCGCCGTGGCCGCGCCGAGGACGGGCTGCACGTAGGCCACCGCCAGCACGGCGCCCTGCCGCCGGGCCAGTCCGGCGGCGTAGGAGGTCGCACGCCAGGAGGAGTCCGAGCCGTCCAGCCCGGCCAGGATCACCTTCGGTCCGTCCGTCCCCAGCTCGAACCCTGCGGGGGCGACCGCCGGCGCGGGCTCCTCGGCGCCGCCGAGGGCCTCCGCATCGCTCTCGTTGCTCATGCCCCGAGGCTATGCCCGCCACCCGGAGTGAGGAGACGGGGCACTCCGGGTGAGGGCTGTGGTGCGGGCCACGCCGGACGGCCTGTGGCCGGGCCGTTCCGGCACGGGGCGCGGGTGGGCCGTCACTCCCGGTCGACGATGTGGGTGGGCTCACACCGCATCCGGGGTGACGCAGGCCACTTCCAAGGACTGTTTGATCTCGTAAATAGGTGCAAAACGGGCGAAATCAACCCAATTCCTTGATCCTTACGGCTGGTAACCGCCCTCTGACATGCCTAAACGCGCCAACCCTTGAACCCGCCACAACCGCCCCCGTACCTTCGAACCCGTTGCACCGAGCAAGCCGCTCCGGCGGGCCTCACCGCCCCGGAGCAGGACCGGTGCCCGGACCACGCGAGCGCGTGTCCCCGAAACCGACGGCCTTCCGAGGGCCTGGTTCCGCGCGCTCGCAGACCCCTCCGAAAGGAACCCCATGACCTTCCGTAACGAGACCGCCGCTGCCACCACCACCGCCACCCCGAAGCGCCGCAACCGCGTCCGGATGGCTCTGATGGCCGGGGCGCTCACCGCCCTGCCGGTGGCCGGCCTCGTCACGGCCACCAGCGCCTCCGCCGCGCCGGCTTCGGTCTGGGACAAGGTCGCGGCCTGTGAGGCCACCGGCAACTGGGCCATCAACTCCGGCAACGGCTTCTACGGCGGCCTGCAGTTCACCTCCAGCACCTGGGCGGCCTTCGGCGGCACCTCCTTCGCCCCGCGCGCCGACCTGGCCACCAAGGACCAGCAGATCTCCGTCGGCGAGAAGGTCCTCGCCGCCCAGGGCCCCGGCGCCTGGCCCGTCTGCTCCGTCAAGGCCGGCCTGACCAAGTAAGGCCCACCCGCTCCGCGAGGCCGTCGTACCCGGAAACGGGTGGGGCGGCCCTTCGCGCACCCCGGGCGCCCTACCGCTGCTCCACCGGGTAGTCCCAGTCCGTCCCCAGCCCCTCGCCCGCCGCCAGCAGCCGCTCGGCGATCGCCAACGGCACCGCCACCAGCGGGACGCCCGAGTCCAGCGGGATGCGGACCCGGTGGCTGCCACCGAGCGCGGACACCTCGACCACGGCCGTCGCCCCGCCGACCAGGCGCACGGCGTCGAGCCGGGCCGCCACCTCCGGCCGCCCGACATCGGCCGGATACGTGGTGAGCGTGAAGACGAGATCCCCGAGGTCGTCCAGCAGATCGGCGTACACGGCCAGCGGCGGCGCGGGAGCCGTCGCCGGCAGCCAGGCCGACGCCCGACGGTCTGGCACGGTCCATCCCCCGTCCTCCGCCAGCGCCGCATACAGCTCGTCCCGCGAGGCCCCGACCGGCAACCGCACCGTGGCCCCCGGCGTACCGACCACCACCACCGGCTCACCCTCCGCGAACGCGATCCGGTCCAACCGCCGGCTCCCTCCGGTGTTGGCCCGCTGCAGCGCGGCGGCCTCGCGCAGGAAGTACCCCCGCTGCAACTGCTGCCGCCCCGTCACCATGACGCTTCCCCCTAGCGGTGTTGACAGATGCTCACCAAACGGTACCTCTGCCCCCGCCCGCCCGTTGAGCGGATTTCCATCCAACATCCCTTCGGTGAAGGCTGGGCCGCCCCCTCGCTACCATCCGACGCATGATCCTTCGGAAGCGCGACGGCTACGAGCTCGACACCGACCCCGCCCGGATCGACCTCGACCGGGTGCACCACTGGCTCTCCACGGACGCGTTCTGGGCGCTGGGGCGCAGCCGGGAGGTGGTCGAGCAGTCCCTGCGGGCGTCGCTGCCGTTCGCGGTGTACGCGGCGGACGGCGGCGAGCAGGTCGCGTTCGCACGGGTCGTGACGGACCTCGCGACCTTCGCGTGGCTCTGCGACGTGTACGTCGACCGCGCACACCGGGGGCGCGGGCTGGGCACCTGGCTGGCCACGGCCGTGGTGGAGCACCTGCGGCCGTACGCGCTCAAGCGCATCCTGCTGTCGACGGCGGACGCCCACGAGGTGTACGCCCGGGCGGGGTTCGTGCCGTTCCCCGATCCCGAGAAGCTGATGATCGCCCGGAGCTGAGGGGCGGCTACGAGGCGGCGGAGGCGCCGCCGTCCTGCTCAGGCGGGGCGGGCCGGGAGCGGCAGCGGGAGGGCGGGCAGGCCGTCGATGCTGGTGCCGACGTACGGCTTGCCCTCGCAGTAGGTGTTGAACTCCTCGTCGCTCTTGCGGCCGAAGTACTGCGCGTGCAGGTCCCGGTCGGCGCGGTAGTCCATCAGCGGGACGGCGAACCCGCAGGAGTCGCTGACCCGTTCGGCCATGACCAGGACGATCGAGCGCAGGCCCGGCCCGTCGGCGTCCGGTGCGAAGCGGGCCAGCAGGGCGGCGAACCGCGGGTCGTCGCGGAACACCGGCTCGCCGCGGCCGTGGACCCGGACGACGGTCGGCGGGCCGTCGAAGGCGCACCACATCAGCGTGATCCGGCCGTTCTCCCGCAGGTGGGCGATGGTCTCCGCGGTCGAGCCGCCGAAGTCCAGGTAGGCCAGGGTGAGTTCGTCGATCACGACGAGGGTCCCGGCGCGGCCCTTCGGCGACACGTTGACGTGCCCGTCGGCGGAGATCGGCGCGGTGGCGACGAAGTAGACGGGCTGACGCTCGATGAACTCCCGCAGGCGGCCGTCGATGTGCTCATACTGCTTTCCCATGCCGCCATTGTGCCGCCATCTCGCGTGACGAGAAAGAAGTAGTCACGTGCCGAGACGGGCCACGAAATCCGGCCGTACCCGTACGATGGCCGTGCGCCTTCCACTCACCCCCCGGCCACGGGAGTCGAGTTGACCGACCAGCACACCCACGGCACGACGGGGATGGCCTTCGGCACCCCCGCCCCGCCCCTGCGCCCGTACGTCCTCGGCTACCGCGGCTACCGGATGCTGCTGCTCCGGCCCCGGCGGCGGCTGGAGGTGCCGACCGACGTCGTCACCCTCGCGCTCACCTTCGAGGGCTCGATGCGGCTCGCAGACGCGGTCGACCCGGCACGGCCCGCCGCGTCCTTCGGTTCCGTCGCCGCCGGGCTGCGCCGCACCGCGACGATCGCCGAACACGCCGGCCTGTTGCACGGGTTGGCGGTCTCGCTCACCCCGCAGGGCGCCTACCGGGTGTTCGGACCACTGGCCGGCGAACTGGGCGGGCAGTGGGCCGAACCCGGGGACGTCCTCGGCCCGCGGCTGCGCTCGCTGTCCGCCCGGCTCGCCGAGACACCGACCTGGCCCGCCCGATTCGCCCTGCTGGACGACTGGTTCACCGTGCGGATCGCCGACGGCCCGGCCTGGGAGCCGTCCGTCGCCTGGACCTGGCACGAACTGCGCCGCACCCACGGCCTGGCGCCCGTGCACACGCTCGTCGAGGGCACCGGGTGGAGCCGGCGGCGGCTGGAGCTGCGCTTCCGCCAACACCTCGGCGTGGCGCCCAAGCAGGCCGCCACCATCCTCCGGCTCCAGCGCACGCTCACCGCCCTGGCGCGGCAGGACGGTTCGCACGGGGGCCGGCCGGACGCCGCCGGGCTCGCCGCGCTCTGCGGGTACTACGACCAGTCGCACCTCGACCGGGCCTTCCGCGCGATGGTGGGCTGCTCCCCGCGTGCGTTCCTCGCCTCGCGCCGCATCGCCGCCGCCCTGCCCGAGCCCACCGACCGGGTCGCCGGGCGGGTGACCAGCGCCGTCCTGAGCCCGGGCGCACCGGGGTAGCCGGACGGCAGCGACCGGACGCGGCTGCGCATTTGTACAAGACGCCCGCCCCGCCGTCGGCGACACTCGGAGCGCCCGGCCGGTACGGGGGGACCGGCCGGTCACGGACACCGCGCCGCCGAGCCGTGCCGCACGGCAACGGCGGGCCGCCGTGCGCTCGTTCGCACGGGGCCCGCCGCCGGTACCGCCCGGCCCGGTCAGGCCTTCATGTAGACGCTGTCCATGAAGTCGATGATCTGCTGGTCCGTCAGCCGCTGGCCGTTGCGGTGGCCCATCGCCAGGTCGGCCTCGCTGATCATGCCGACCAGCCGCTCCCCGTCGATCACCGGGATGCGCCGGATCTGGTGCTGCTCCATCTTCCGCAGCACCATCTCCATGTCGTCGTCGGCGCGCACGCAGTGCAGGTGGCCGGCAAGCTCCATGGCCGTCATCGTGGCCGGGTTCTTGCCCTCCGCGAGACATCGCACCACGATGTCGCGGTCGGTGATGATGCCCTTCAGCTTCTGGTCGTCGCCACAGATCGGGAGCGCGCCGACGTTCTTGTCGCGCATCATCATCGCGGCCTCGGCGAGTGTCTGGTGGGCGCCGATGCACTGGGCGCCGGTGTGCATGATGTCTCGGGCAGTGGTCACGGGGACTCCTTCGTGAATGATTCCCCCCGGTCGCTCCCCCCAACGGCACCGCGCACTCGCGGTGTGACCGTGCGATCACCATAGGCAACATCCCGCCCGCCCGCGACCCCGGCCGCCGATACTGGGAGTGTGACGACCGAAGCCGCCGGCGCGGCCCGCGAAGGCGTGGTCGACGAGGCCGTCCGGGCCCGGCCCGCGACGGCGCTGCGCCCCTACGTCGCCTGGTACGCCGGGTACCGCCAGCGCGGCGTCGCGCCCGCCGTGCACCGCGGTCTGCCGTCCCCTTACCTGACCTTCATCCTCACCCTGGACGAGCCGCTGGTGATCGCCGGTCACCCCGACCCGGCGCAGCCGCCCGGCACGTACCCGACCCTGCTCGGCGGCCTGCACACCGCCCCGGCGCTGATCACCCACGACGGGCGGCAGTCGGGCGTGCAGATCGCCGTGCACCCGCTGGCCGCCCGGGCGCTGTTCGGGCTACCGGCCGGGGAGCTGGCCGGGATCGACGTGCCGGCCGAGGACGTCCTCGGGCGGCCCGGCCGGCGGCTGCGGGAGCAGTTGCAGGCCGAGCCGGGTTGGGCCGAGCGGTTCACGCTGCTGGACGGGGCGCTGCTGCGGGCCGCTCGGCCGTCCGGGCAGGTGCCGCCGGAGGTCGGCTGGGCCTGGCAGGCGCTGCGGCGCAGCGGCGGCGGGCTGCCGGTGGCGGCGCTGGCCCGGGAGACCGGGTGGAGCGCACGGCACCTGCAGGAGCGCTTCCGCCGCGAGACCGGGCTCACGCCCAAGGCCGCCGCCCGGGTGATCCGCTTCGACCGGGCCCGCCGCCTGCTGGCCGGATCCGCGCCGCCGCCCCGGCTGGCGGAGCTGGCGGCCCGCTGCGGGTACTTCGACCAGGCGCATCTGGCACGGGAGTTCCGCGCGCTGGCCGGGTCGGCGCCGACCGCGTGGCTGGCGGCGGAGGGACCGGAGGAGGCGCAGTTCCGAAACGTCCAAGGCGGGGCGGGTGGGCCGGCCACAGAGTGGGAGGCGTGACGGCGGCCGGCCGTCACCACCCGCTCCCGAGGAGGCAGCCGTGGAGACCGGAACACCCGCGCCGCAGGTCTGGCCCACCCTGCGCGCCGCCGATGCGCGCGCCCTGATCCGCTTCCTGGTCGAGGCCTTCGGCTTCCAGGAGATCGTCACGTACGGCGAAGGCGACTTCGTCGCGCACGCCGAACTGGCCTGGCCGGAGGGCGGCGGCGTGATGCTTGGCTCGGAACGCGAGACGCCCGAGGGCGCCGAGGCCCGGCCGGGCCGCCCAGGCACCTTCACCGCCTACGTCGTCACGGCGGACCCGGACGGCGTACACGCGCGGGCCGTCGCCGCCGGCGCCCGGATCACCACCGAACTGACCGAGACCGACTACGGCTCGCGCGACTTCGCCGCCGCCGACCCGGAGGGCAACCGCTGGTACTTCGGCACCTACCCGGGCGCCCCGCGGCCCCCGGCAGCCCAGGACTGAGACCGCGTCCCCGCAGGTCAGGGGTCCGCCCCCGCGCGGGGCCCGACGGGCGCACTGCTCGCGCCCGCCCCGCCGCCCGGGCAGACTGGCAGGCGGGGGCCACCCACGGGCTCCGGAGGCGGCCGATGCCGCAGATGGTGGTGGACGGGCGCACCCTCGCGCTCTCCCACCTCGACAAGGTCTACTACCCGCGGACCGGCACGCTGAAGGGCGAGGTCCTCGGCTACTACGCGGCCGTCCACACCGCCCTCCTCCCCCACCTGCGCGACCGCCCGGTGTCGTTCCTGCGCTGCCCGGACGGCGTCGAGGCCGAGGTGTTCATCGCCAAGAACCCGCCCGCCGGCACCCCCCGCTGGATCCGCACCGTCGAGGTGCCCAGCAGCAGCGGCGACCTGCAGCAGGTCGTCCTCGACGATGGCGCCGCCCTCCTCTGGGCCGCCAACCTCGGCTGCCTCGAACTGCACGTACCGCAGTGGCACGCGGCCGCGCCCGGGATCGCCGACCGGCTGGTCCTCGACCTCGACCCCGGCGAGGGCGCCACCGTCCTCACCTGCCGGACGGTCGCCGGCCTGCTGCGCGAACGCCTCGCCGCCGACGGGCTCACCGCCTGGGTCAAGACCTCCGGCTCCAAGGGCCTCCACCTGCTCGTCCCGCTCGAACCCACCCCGAGCGCCCGCGTCTCCGCCTACGCCAAGGCACTCGCCGCCGCGCTGGAGGCCGACCGCCCCGACCTCGTCGTCCACACCATGGCCAAGGCCCGCCGCTCCGGCCGCGTCTTCGTCGACTGGTCCCAGAACAACGCCAAGAAGACCACCGCCGCCCCCTACACCCTCCGCGCCCGCCCGCTGCCCACCGTCTCCACCCCACTCACCTGGGAGGAACTCGCCGGGGCCGACACCGAGGGCGACCTCGTCTTCACCCTCGCCGACGTCCCCGACCGGATCACCGCCCACGGCGACCTCCTGGCCCCGCTCCTCGACCCCGAACACGCCCGGCCCCTCCCCTCCGGGCCCCTCCCCTCCGGGCCCCTCCCCTCCGGGCCCCTTTCCGCCGCGCCGGCGCCCGAACGCACCCGCCAGGTGCTCCAGCCGCCCGTCGAGGTCATGCGCCCGGCCGCCGTCACCGCCGTCCCTCCCGCGGACGGCCTCGGCGGCGGAGGCGTGCAGTACGAGCTCAAGCTGGACGGCTTCCGCTGCGTCGCCTTCGCCCGTGGCGACCGCCCCGCCTTCCTGCAGTCCCGCAGCGGACGGGACCTCGCACCCGAGTTCCCGCCGATCGCCGCCGCCGTCGCCCGGCTGCCGGAGGGGCTCGTGCTCGACGCCGAGCTCGTCGCCTGGCGGGCCGGCCGGTTCGCCTTCGAGGAACTGTTCCGCACCCGGCAGGCCCGGGCGGGCGAGGACGTCGCACTCGGTCTGATCGCCTTCGACCTGCTCGCCCTCCCCGGCCGCGACGTCCGCCGCCTGCCGCTCACCGACCGCCGCCGGCTCCTGCTGGCCGCCCTCGCCGACGTCCCACCGCCGATCCAGCCCGTCATGGCCACCACCGACCGGGCGGAGGCGCTGGAGTGGATGGACCGCCTCGCCGCCAGCGGCGTCGAGGGCCTGGTCTGCAAGGCGGCGGGCTCCGCCTACCGGCCGCAGGGCGCCGGGCGGGTGTGGGTCAAGTACCGTCGCGCCGACACCGTCGACGCCCTCGTCCGCGCCGTCACCGGCTCCGCGGCCCGCCCACACGCCCTCGTCGTCGAACTCGACGACGGCCGCGTCCTCCTCACCGCCCCGCAGCTCACCCCCGTCCAGGCCCGTCGGGTCGCCGACGCCGCCCGCCCGTTCCTCGCCCCGCCCGCGCAGGACCCGACCCACGGCACCATCCACCCCCTCACCGCGCCCCTCCGCGCCGAACTCACCCTCACCGGCCGCCCGCCCACCGCGACCTTCGTCCGCCTCCGCGGCGACTGACGGCCCCACCCACGGCACCGTCCACCCCTCACCGGCCACCCGATCACCGCCACCTCACACGAACAGAGCTGCGGGCGTGGGAAGTTGGCGGAGTCGCCGTCACTTCTTCCGCTTGGCGGCGTGCGCGAACTCGGTGACCAGGGTGTCCTCGAAGACCGGGAGGTCGGCCGGCTTCCGGCTGGTGATCAGCGGGCCCGGGCCGTCGTGGCAGACGTGGACCTCCTCGTCGACCCAGTGGGCTCCGGCGTTGACGAGGTCCGTGCGCAGGCTGGGCCAAGACGTGAGGGTGCGGCCGCGGACGGCGTCGGCCTCGATGAGGGTCCACGGGCCGTGGCAGATCGCGGCGACCGGCCGGCCGGAGGCGCAGAAGGCGTGGACGAAGGCGACGGCGGCCCGGTCCTGCCGCAGGTGGTCGGGGCTCGCCACGCCGCCGGGGAGGACCAGGGCGTCGTAGCGCTCCGGGTCCGCGTCGGCGACGACGTCGTCCACCGCGAAGGTGTCGCCCGGTGCCCGGTGCCGGACGGCCTGCGCGCGACCGGGCGCCGTGGACAGCAAACGCGGGGTGCCACCGGCCTCGGCCACGGCCTGCCAGGGGGAGGTCAGTTCGACCTGCTCGGCACCGTACGGCGCGACCAGGAAGGCGACGGTGCGGCCGGTGAGGGTGGTGGCGGGCCAGCCCATGGCTCACCGCGGGTCCTGGGCGGTGACGTCGACGGCGGCGGGCGGCGGCGCGGAACGGACCCGGGCGCGCGGGCAGTCCAGGTGGACGGTCAGTTCCAGGTGGTCGATCCGGGCCACCAGGCCGACCGGGACGACCACGCGGGAGCCCGGGACCCACGGACCGGCGTCGACCAGCAGGTGGTCACCGGCGTCCTGGACGACCCGGCCGAGCGGTCCGTCGGTCGCCTCGACCTCGTAGCCGGCCAGGCTCAGTTCGGCGGCGTGGTGGGAGCCCGGGCGGTACTCCCACAGGTCGGTGCTCATCACAGCTCCGGTTGGTCCCAGGGCCGGCGCTCACGCCCTTCGGGGCGTTCGAGCGGGTCGCGGTGCCGGGCGCCGGAGCGGCGGCGCAGCAGCACCGTCGCGGCGGCGGCGACGGTCACGGAGGCCGCCCAGACCACCGAGAGGGCGATGGCCACGGCCACGGTCGGGGTCCGCAGGCCCACGCTCAGGCAGATCGCCGTCATCACGAGCGCGGTGAGCACCACCCCGCCCGGCACCCGGCGGGCCACGCCGCGCAGCGCGGTCCCGACCCGGCCCGGCCGCTTGGCACCCATCGTGCTCAGCTTCCGGTCGAGGCGGGTGTCCTGACGCAGATCGGACTCGATCTCCTCGAGGAGCCGCCGCTCCCATCCGCTCAACGCGGGTCCGTCCATCTCGGTCACCTCCGACACTTCCGGTGACGTGCCCCCGTACCGGGGCGGTTGCCCGGTACGGCCATGCGCTAACCGCCCCCGGGACGGCCTGATCCCGCGCCCACGGGCCCGAAGGCCCGGGGGCGGGCGAGCAGGCTGTCGTCCAGCACCCGCAGCAGGGCGGCGGGGTCGCGGTGGACCTCGGCCGCGCCCGCCGCCCGCAGTTCCACGCCGGTGTCCCGGCCGGTCTCCAGCGCGAGGCAGGGCACCCCGGCCCGCCGCGCGGCCAGCACCTCGCGCACGCTCGCGGCGACGTACACGGCGTGCTCGGCGGTGCCGTCGACCAGGTGGAGGGCGGCCCGGACGGGGTCGCTCCCGGGCGCGGTCACGGTGAGCGCGGGTGCCCCGACGGGGCCCTGCCCGATCAGCACGACCGTCCAGCCCCGGGCGGCGCACTCGCGCAGCAGCTCCGCGGTACCGGGCAGCGCGGGGCGCCAGTCGGTACCGAAGAGTGCCGCCGAGACCACTGTCATGGCCACCGCTTCCCTTCCAGGCCGGGCGCGGAGCCGGACCGCGTACGGAGCCGAAACCGCGCACGGAACGCGCCCTTCCAGGTTAGGCCTCCGCCCCACCCGGCGCGCAGCCGGCCGGCCTCCGTTTTCGGGCACGAGAAGTCGGCCGGATGACTCTGCTGGCGAAGTATTTGATCTAGGTCAGGCCGTCGTTGCGATGCCGTGTTGGGTGCATAGCGCGTGGATGCGGGTGGGGCGGCGATCTGATCTGGTGGTGGTGTCGTAGTGGGCGCCGAGTCGGCGGATGTTGATCGCGATGCCGATGAGAACGTTCTGGAGGTGGGTTTTGGCGAGGCCCCGATAGCGGGAACGCCGCAGACCTGGGCCTCGGACTGCTTGAGAGACGGTGCCTTCGATCCCGGCGCGGACCCGGTAGGTCTCGCGCCATTCGGGACTGTCCTGTTCGGTCTGCATCCGCATCCGGGCCGTGTGGATCGGTTCGGGATGGATCTCCAGGCTCCGGCCGAGGTGGGGGGCGGAGGAGGTGCACTGGGCGCGGATGGGGCAGGGCCTGCAGTGCGCGCGGGAGAAAGCAACGCGGATCAGGCCGTTCTTCTTCGGCCGCATGGAGATGCTGGTGGCCCCGGCGGGACAGCGGGTGACGCCTGCCTGCCAGTCGACGTGGAAGTCCTTGGGGGTGAACGTGCCGTTGTGGGCGCCTCGGCCGGTCTGAATGGTGACGGGCGCGATGAGGGTGATGCCGCGCTCCAGGGACGCGCCGATGTTCGCCCCGGTGGGGTAGCCGGAGTCCGTCAGGTGCTCACCCGGCTTCAGGTCCCGGTCGATGAGTTTGTCCTGGATGGGGGTGGTGGCGCTGACGTCGGGTTCGGTGGCGCAGGTGGTGTGGACGTCGGTGACCAGGTTGGGTAAGTCCTCGTCGCAGGACTCGGTCAGGTGGCCCTTGGAGCCGGTCCACTCCACGCTGTCTGCGCCGGGCGTGCCCTTGGTGCTATAGCGGGCGTCGATCTCGTGGGGCGAGCGGATGCGCTGTGCCGACGGCGGCAGTTCCCTGGTGTCCCGGTAGCGCAGTTGGCCGGTGCCGGTGGCCTCGAAGTGCTGATCCCACAGCTCGCGCATGATTTTGACCTGCGGGAGGTCGTTCATCCACCCGGCGGTGGCATCCGCGTCGATGGCGGCGATCAGGCTCTGGCCGTCGGCGCCGATCTGCTCGGCGAGCCTGGCGGCCGAGGCGTTCTTTCGGCGCAGGAGCCTACTGGTCTCGACCTTGCGGCCGTAGCGCTCGTCCCAGCCGGGCCCGAGCAGCGGCACGATCAGGCCGGGGCTGGTGCGGGCGATCTCCTCCAGGGCCGCGCGCAGGGCCTCCCCCAGGCACTCGATGCGGTTCAGCCTGCGCACGCACGCCAGGACGTGAGTCGAGTCGGTGCGCTGCCGCCCGCCCGAGCGCACCAGGCCGGCGGCCTTCAAACGCTCCAGCATCAGCGACAGCAGGGCATCAGCCCGATCGCCGGACGCCAGACGGGCGCGGAACTCGCACAACACGCTGGCATCGAAACCGGTGTACTCCAGCTCCAGCCCCAGCGCGTACTTCCAGGAGATCCGATCGGCCACCGCGACCGCGGCGTCCCGGTCGGAGAGGTTGTGCAGGAACTGCAGGACCGTGACCATCACCAGCAGGGCCGGCGAGATACCGGGCCGCCCCAGGTCCGCGTACATCTCCTCGAACTCCCCCGCGGTGAAGTCCTCGTCGCTGAACAACGGGCCCAGCGCGTCCCGCACCCGCATCTCATCGGTCCCACCCGGATGAACCCTACGAGCCAACGCCGCAGTCTCCGCCGGAATCCCATACGCCCCCACAGGCCGAAGCACAACCACCCCTACAAACAGCCAACCCACCCCAACCGACAGGCACTTACTGTCCCACACCCACCCCCAGCGACTTCGCCAGCAGAGTCGCCCAGTCGACTTCTCGAGCGGCCCGCGCCGGCGTCGGGAAAACCCGTTGGTGTTCGACCCGCGAGGCGGGATACTCCGCAGGGCTGTGAGCGGGGGCAGAGTGCATGGCGGTGTTCGCGTGTGCGGGGTGCGGTGCCGGGCTGAGCGCCCCCGTGTCCCGGATCGCGCTGCCGGTGCAGGCCCACCAGCGGGCCCCGGCCGCCGGCGGTCTGCCGGACGGTGTCCAGCGCGACGACCCGCTGCCGCTGCGCCCGCCGTCCCTGTTCCGGCCCGACCGCGACCTTCTCCTCCGCACGCTGGCTCGGCTGCCCGACGTGCGACGGCCGTGGCTGTGCGTCGTCTACGAGAGGGCCGGAGGCCGGTCGTGGGGTTACGCCGGGTCGCTGGCGAGGCGGGCGTGGAGGTGTTCGTCGTGGTACTCGCCGTCGGCGAAGCGGTAGGAGGCCCGGAGGGTGCCCTCATAGGGGAAGCCGCAGCGCTCGGCGACGCGGCAGGAGGCGTCGTTGCCGACGGCGTGGGCGATTTCGATGCGGCGCGCGGCGGCGGTGGTGATGCCCCAGTGGGTGACGGCGGTGGTGGCGCGGCTGGCGATGCCTCGGCCGCGCGCGGCCGTGAGGAGCCAGTAGCCGATCATCGCGAGCCCGTCCTCGCGGTCGGTCCAGCGCAGGGCGACGTTGCCGCACAGGGTGCCGTCCGTGGCGTCGGTGATCGCGAAGGCGGCGGATCTGCCCTCGGCCCAGCCGGTGTCGCAGCGGTCCAGGTAGGCCTCGGCGGCGGCCGGGTCGGCGGCGGGGACCGGGTTCCAGCGGCTGATCACCGGGTCGGCCGCGGCGGCCACGAGGGCCGGGACCGTCCCGCCGGGGAGGTCGAGGGCGCGGCCCCACGGGCGCAGGAGGACGTCTCCCAGATCGAGGACTGTGGGGCGGAAGCCCCGTTGATCGGTGATGGTCTCGATGGTGCTCACCCGCCCTTCCTATCCCGCCCTCAGGCCTCCCCGCCACGGAATTCCGCAGCGAAGACCGGCCTGCCGTCGCCGCACGTCGGGGTGCGACGATCGGCGGTTGTCCGGTCCGGCACCAGGCGAGCGAATCGGTTGATCACCCGTCAACACGACCTGGCAGAGAGGCGTCTCACCTTCCCGGTGCCACCCGTCCGATCAGGTGGAGCAGCCGGTCGAGGGCGTCCTTCGAGTTGGGTTCGGTCAGGTTGACCATGAGCCGGAACGCCACCTTCAGCAGGGCGGGGCGGCCGAGGCCCGCCGCGCCCGCGGCGCCGAGGAGCCTGGGGCGGCCGAGGAGGTCGGCGGCGAGGCGGCCGAGCGCGAAGTAGCCCGCGTAGGCGGAGCGCAGGGCCTGCGGGTAGGCGCGGAGGGCGAGTTCGCGACCGCGGTCGGTGCGGCGGGCGAGAGCCTGGACGATCGTCTCGGCGGCGTAGCGGCCGGACTCCATGGCGTAGGCGATGCCCTCGCCGGTGCCCGGGCTGACCGTGCCGCCCGCGTCGCCGATCAGCAACAGGCCGTCGGCGTAGTGGGGTTGGCGGTTGAGGCCCATGGGGAGGGCGGAGCCGCGGATCGGTTCGGTGACGGCGTCGGGGGTGTAGCCGTAGTCGGGCGGCAGGTCGGCGCACCAGCGGCGAAGCAGGTCCCGCCAGTCGAGGTCGATGCCGGCGGTGTTGAGGACGCCGAGGCCGACGTTGGCGGTGCCGTCGCCCATGCCGAACACCCAGGCGTAGCCGGGCAGGAGGCGGCGGGCCGGGTCGTCGGGGTTGCGCAGGTCGAGCCAGGCCTCCAGGTAACGGTCCTCGTGGCGGGGGGTGGTGACGTACGTCCGGTAGGCGACGCCCATCGCACGGTCGGTGCGGCGGTAGCGCTTCATGGCGACCGAGAGGCGGGTGGAGTTGCCGTCGGCGGCGACCACGACGGGGGCGCGGTAGACGACGGGCCGCCGGTCCTCGCCGAGCCGGGCGGTGACGCCGGCGATCCGGCCGGTCCGCTCGTCGAGCAACGGGCCCGCCACATTGGCCCGTTCGATCAGCCGGGCGCCGGCCGAGGCGGCGCGGCGGGCGAGCAGTTCGTCGAAGTCGGCGCGCCGCCGGACCAGTCCATGGCCGGGGAACGCGGACAGTTCGGGCCAGTCGAACTCCATCCGGCGGTGGCCGGCGACCAGTCGAAGGCCGCGGTTGTGCAGCCAGCCGGCCGGTTCGGAGACATCGATGCCGAGGTCGGTCAACTGTTTGACGACGCGGGGGGTCAGGCCGTCGCCGCAGACCTTCTCGCGGGGGAACGCCGACTTCTCCAGCAGCAGCACGTCCAGCCCGGTGCGGGCCAGGTGGTAGGCGGCGGTGGAGCCGGCCGGGCCGGCGCCGACCACGACGACGTCCGCGCGATCCTCGGTGCGGGCCGGTGCGAGTCCGGGTTCGGGCATCTGCTGCTCTCGGCCTGGCATCGCGCACTCCCGCGGGTCTGATCGGCTGCTGACTGGGCGGACATCGACGATAAAGAACCACCGCCGCCATCGCCGCCCGACACGCGGTCCCGGCCCGACGACCGGTCAATACCAGCCACCGGCCCCCGGTCGGCGGGCTGCCGACGGGTCGGCGCCGAATCGGCGAACACGACTTCACCACAACCCGTTGATCGGATTGTTGTAGCAGACTAGTCGGATTTTCCTTCTGATTTCAGGCAAACAGCACAAACAGGTCTTGCGTCATGTGTCCCTCTCGGGGAACTTTTGTGCCCCTCCCGTCGTACGTCACCGGCCGCAAGGCCGACCGGCCGCCGAGGGCTCCCTCCCCACCGTGCAGGCTCGTCCCGGCCTGCCACACCCGATGGAACACCCATGCACATCCGCTCCACCGCAGCACGCTCGCTCGTCGCCGTCCCGACCGCCGCCGCGCTGATGCTGCTCGCCCCCGCCGCCCACGCCGCCCCCGGCGGCAAGGGCGCCCCCGGCAACAACGGCACCGTGAAGATCCACGACGCCGCCACGGGCCAGGAGGACACCCGCAACGAGCCCAAGGTCTGCACGTTCTACCTGGACTCCTTCGGCTTCGACCCCGGCCAGGACGTGATCTGGATGATCGCCGAGGTCAAGGGCAACAAGGAGGAGAAGGTCGCGTTCGGCGACCTCCCGGTCGACGAGAACGGCGATGTCCGCACCGAGGACATCGAGCTGCCGGACGGCCACTACAAGCTCTACTGGGCCTCGGTCCAGCTGGTCGACGGCGAGCTGCCGGAGGACGACCCGAACCTGAACAACCCGAAGCACAAGGTGTTCAAGGTCGACTGCGGCGGCAAGAAGACGCCGGCCCCGACCGGCGAGCCCTCGCCGACGGCCACCGCGACCCCGTCGAAGAGCCCGACGGCGCTGCCCAGCAGCTCGCCGACGCACACCCCGTCCGCCACCGCCACCCCGACCGCCAAGCCGTCGGACACGCCGACCGCCGCCCCGAAGCCGCCGGTCCCGCCGACGCAGCCCGCCACGCCTTCGGCGACCGCGTCCGCCACCGCCGTGCCCACCACCCCGGCCACCGGGGCCCCGACCGCCGTCCCGAGCAGCCCGGCGCCGTCGAGCACGCCGACCGCCACCGTCCCGGTGCAGACCCCGCCGGCCGGCACCACGGTCAACCCGGACAAGCCGCTGATCATGCCCGCCAAGGTCAGCGTCCCCACCCCGATCAAGGGCGCCCCCGCGTCGGACGGCAAGAAGCTGGCCAGCACCGGTAGCGACGGCACCCTGCTGGTCGCCGGCGTCGGCACCGTGCTGGTGCTGGGCGGCGCCGGCCTGGTCTACGCCCGCCGCACCCGCCGCTCCTCCTGAGCCGCTAGCGGGCACCACGGAGCCCCTGACCCTCGCCGACCTTCCGGCGGGGCCAGGGGCTTCCCTGCATGTCGCCGCGCCCGTTCACCCGCCATAGTCGGCGAGGTACCGGAGCACCCGGTCGACGTGCGGGCGGACCCGCGCGGGGACGCCGCCCTCCTCGGCCACGGTCTTGTCGCTGGTGCGGTAGGCGGCGGCGACGAGGGCGGGCAGGCCGCGGGTCATGCCACGGTGCTTCAACTGCTGGTCGAGCCAGCAGACGTAGTTGCCCATGGCGGCGATCGCGTCGCCCGGGTCCATGTAGTCCTTGGGGCCGGGGTGGGCTGCGGCCTTGGCCCAGGCGTTGAAGACGCCGGGCGTCCACATGGCGATGCCGTACTCGCCGGTCTCGGGCCGGGCGGCGCTCGGGTCGAAGCCGCTCTCGGCCTTGAGCATGGCAGCCAGCAGCGCCGGGGTGATCTCGGGTTCGGGGCAGCGCCGGGCGGCGTCCTCGATCATGCCGCGGTAGGCGGCGGGGACGTCCGAGCCGGCCGGGATCGTGCCCGGCACGGCCCGTCCGGTCGGCCGGGGCATGAACGGCTCGGGGGCGCCGGTCAGGGCGAGGACGGCGGCAGCGCAGGCCGCCAGGCCCGCGATAGCCGCCCGGCGCGGCCGTGGGGCGGCCGGACGGGCCGTGGCCGCCGCCACCAGCGCGCGGAGGTCCCCCCGGGCCCGCTCCTCCCGGTCGGCCGCCAGACAGGCCGTGACGGCGGCCCGCCACCGCCTGGGCAGCGCCGCGTCCAGCCGCAGCGGTGCCGCGCCCCGCGCGTACGCCTGGGCGGCGAGCGAGCGGGCCCGGGCGGTGGCGCCGAGGAACGGGTGCAGGCCGCCGGTGAGCAGCTGGTGGGCGAGCACCCCGAAGGCCCAGACGTCTGCACTGGGGCGCAGGGCGACGCCGCGCGCGCCGGTGCGTTCGGACCACCACTCGGGCGGGACGTGGTCGGGTGAGCCGAGCGGCGGGGCGTAGGCGTGGGTGCCTTCGAGTTCGGCGGTGAGGCCGAAGTCGGCGAGTTTGGCGGTGCCGTCGGGCATCAGCAGGACGTTGGCGGGTTTGAGGTCGCCGTGCACCCACCCGGCCCGGTGCATGTGGGTCAGGCCCGCGCAGACCTCGGTGAGGATGCGTTCCGCGCCGGGGACGGGTGCGCCGGGGCGGGCGGCGGCGAGGAGGTCCTGGAGGCTGCGGGCGGCGCGTTCCATGACGAGGGCGAGGGCGCCGTCGAGTGCGGGGTGGGCCGGGTCGTCGACGGTGGCGACCGCGAGGGTGCGGATCAGGTTGGGGTGGTCGGCGCGGCGGCTGAAGCGCAGCTCGCTGTGGGCGATCTGGGCCATGGTGCGGCGCTGGCCGGGGCTGAGCCGGGCGGGGCCGAGGAGCTTGACGGCGGCCTGGGTGCCGTCGGGGCCGCGGGCTGCGTAGACGCTGCCCCAGGCGCCGGCGCCGAGGAGTTCGCCGGTGCGGTAGCCGGCGACCAGGTAGCCGGCCGGCGGGTCGCTCGCCCGGTCGCCGGGCCGGGCGGCACGGGTCACGGCCGGGCGGCCGGCGGCCGGGGCGGGAGCAGGGCCAGGTGCTCCTCCCGGACGAGGTCGAACTTGAGTGCCAGGGCAGCGAGTTCCTCGCGCTTGCCGCCGCAGCGGTCATCGTCGAAGGGCTCGCGCAGCCGCAGTTTGGTGAACACCAGGTAGTCGATGTGGTAGTTGACCGCCGAGCGGGTCAGCCCGCGGCAGGACGGCAGGGCGCGCAGCCGCGCCACCACGTCGGTCGCGCCGGGCACGGTGGCGGCGGACGGGGAGCGCAGCCGGGGTTCGCAGAGGGCGAGCAGCACGAGGAAGTACTTGGCGGTCGGGTCGAGGGCGAACGGGCTGACGGTGCGTTCGCCCTCGGCGCCGGCCGACTCGCCTTCCAGGTAGGCGTGTTGCGGGGCGAAGACCTTGAACGAGGCGGGCTCGCCGAGGGCGGGCAGCAGCACCCGGGAGAACTCGAACGGCACGGGCGCGCCGAGCCGCCCGGGCGCCACCTTGACGTGTTCGCCCGCGCCCTCCAGGTTCTCCACCACGTAGGTGGCGGTGGCGGAGAAGTTGGACAGCCGCCAGTAGTCCTCGGCGGCGGTGATCTCGCCCGCGCGCCGGGAGACGCCCTGGTCGGACAGCGGGACGGCCACGGCCCGGCCGGGTTCGCCGCGCCCGAACACCGCCGTCTCGCCCGGGCCCATCCGCAGCAGTCCGGGCCTGCCGCCGGGCCTCATCTCGGCCTTCTGGTCGGGAAGTTGCACGATGACCGTGTCCACGCCGCCACCTCCGTGGGTCGGGTCGATGGTATCCGTCCGATCGGTCCGGGCGGCGGCTTGCCACCCGGACGAGTGACTCCGGGGCGCTGCCGCCGGCCCGTTGACTCCTCTCCGACGGACCGCCGCCTCTCCGACGGACCGCCACTCCCTGACGGAGCGGCACCCCTCTGGCAGACCGTCGCCACGGGAGCCTGTCCACGCGCTGAACGTTCGGCCACGATATTGCTGCATGTAGTTGAACCGTCACCATGAGTGTGACGCAACACACATACGACATGGCCACGATCCGTGCAAGACTCGTCTCACCCAGTGAGATCCCCTTTGTTTCCAAGGAGGTTGAAATCATGCGCGCTCGGATCGCAGCTGTGATGGTCACGATGGCAGGGATAGCGGCGGTGACGGCCGGGCCGGCCACGGCGGCTTCGGTGACGACCGAGAACAGCCCGGTGGCCTGCGCCACCGTCCTCAACCAGCCGTGCGTCTGGCAGGAGACGAACACCAGCGGTGTCGCCGGTGTCGCCCAGGTCTCCGCCGCCCCCAACCAGTTGACGCTCGTCCGGGTCGAGGTCAAGACGCAGAAGGCGTGGGGCAGTCCGTGGGAGACGGTCTCCTCGGCGACCACCGTGAAGTTCGGCTCCGCCAGGGCGGTCACCCAGCGCGTCGTCACCAACGACCTGAAGCTGGTCTGCGCCACCGCCGGCCCGGCGCTGGACGCGGTCAAGCAGGTCACCACCTGTACGCACCCGTTCTGAGTCGCCGCCACCCCGGCGACTCCCAGGGGCCGGCCGCCGGGACCATTCCCGGCCGCCGGCCCGCTGCTACTTCCGCGCCTTCAGCCAGTCCGCGAAGGCCTCCAGGGCAGGGCCCGGGTCGCGGCGGCCGAGGCCGATCCGGAAGCGGTCGGCCGGCGTCGGCGTCAGGTCGGAGTGGTACATGCTCGCCGGCAGCAGCAGGACGCCCGCCTGCTCGACCAGCCCCGTGCAGAACTCCTCGACGCCGTCCGCCCCGAGGTAGCGCGGGTAGGCGACGCAGCCGCCGTCGGGCGCGCGCCACTCGAAGAGGTCGGCGAACTCGGCGAAGAACGCGTCGAACCGGGGGATGTTCTCGGCAATGATGCCGCGGTTGCGCGCCAGAATCCGGTCCCGGGCGGTGATCGCGATCCGGGCCAGGATCTCGCTCGGCGCCGCGTTGCAGATCGTGGTGTAGTGCTTGGCCCGCTCCAGGCGGGATCGCAACTCCCGGTCCCGGCAGGCGATCCAGCCGATCCGCAAGCCCGGCAGGCCGAGCGACTTGGAGGTGACGTTGAGCGAGAGCGCCCGCTCGGAGAGGTCGGCGGCCTGCGGCAGGATGCAGGCCGGGTCGCGCTCCAGACCGCGGTAGACCTCGTCGGAGAAGAGGCGGATGCCGCGCCCGTCGCAGAGTTCGGCGAGGCGGACGAAGTCGGCGGCGTCGATCACCTTGCCGGTGGGGTTGTTGGGGAAGTTGACCGAGACGACCCGGGTGTTCGGGCGCAGCGCCGCTGCCACCGCGTCGACGTCGAGCGCCCAGTCCTGCCGCTCGTCCAGGGCGACGCCGCTGACCTCGCAGAGGGAGAGCGGAATGGTCTCCGCGGACTGGTAGTTGGGGGTGATCACCACGGCGTGGTCGCCCGGTTCGAGGAGCACCTGCATAGCCAGGTTGAGCCCCTCCTGGGCGCCGCCGAAGCAGAGCACGTCGTCGGCGTCCACCCGCTCGTACATGCCGGCGATGGCCCGGCGCAGCGCCGCGTCGCCGAAGGTCTCGGTGTAGCCGAGGGTGAGGGTGTCCCAGGCCTCGCGGTCCTCGGGGCCGGCGAGGGCGAGGAGTTCGGCCATCGACATGGTCTCGGCGTCGGAGGCGGTGAGGTGGTGGCGGGCGGTGAACTCCCAGCGGGAGAAGTAGGTTTCCAGGCGGAAGTCGGGGAGCTTGGTCATCTCGGTTCCTGGTTCTCCTGCACGTGGCCGGCCTCCTGCTTGAGGTCGGCGAGCAGGGTGTAGACGGTCGAGCGGGACACCTTGAGCGCGGTGGCGACGGCGGGGACGGCGCGACGGACCGCGAACACCCCGGCCTCGTCGAGTTCGCGCAGGACGGCGAGCCGGTCCTCGCGCCCGAGGCGTTCGAGCGGGCGGCCGTGGGCGCGGACGTAGCCGCCGATGACGTCGTTCATCCGCTCGGTCCAGTCACGCTCGAAGAGCGGTTCGGGGCGGGGGGCGGTGGGCGCGGCGAAGCCGGCCAGCAGGGCGGCGGCCTGTTCGAGGGGGCCGCGGTCGAGGTTGACGCAGAGCACCGCCGAGGGCAGTCCGTCGCCGTCGCGCAGGACGGCGCTGACGGAGGACAGGCGCCGTCCGTCCGGCAGGAGCTTCTCGTAGGGCCCGTAGACGTCGGGGGCGGAGGGGTCGAGGCCGTCCAGTTCGCCGAGCAGCGACGGGTCGCCGGGGGCGCGGGTGGTCATCGGGTTCCAGATGGCGAGCACGGTGTCCGTGGTGGCGTCGTGGAGCACCACCTCGGCGTACGGCCCGAGGAGCAGGGCCACCGCGCGGCAGACCGGGGACCAGGCCTGGACGCGGGGGTCGGGGGTTTCGGCGGGCATGTCTGGACTGTACGTCCAGCCTGGATGTTTCGTCCAGAATTGCGTCCAGACCCGCGCCCGGTCCAGGCCGGGACGGGTTGCAAGCCGGAGTGTGCAGGAAATTGGAGTCCCCGAGTCGCATTCGCTAGCCTGTCGAACGTGAGGCTGACGAAGAGCACCGACATCGCCCTCCGCATCGCCATGCGGCTGGCCGTCCTCGACGAGGAGGCCAACCCGACCACCCGGGAGGTGGCCGAGGCGGTCGGCGTGCCGTACACCCACGCGGCGAAGGTGGTCAGCCGGCTTCAGCACCTCGGCGTCGTCGAGGCGCGGCGCGGGCGGGGCGGTGGCCTGGTGCTCACGTTCGCCGGGCGGACCGGGTCGCTCGGGCTCCTGCTGCGCAAGCTGGAGGGGGTCGGCGACGTGGTCGGCTGCGAGGACGACCCGCCGTGCCCGCTGCGGGCCGCGTGCCGGCTGCGCGGGGCGCTGCGGAGCGCGCAGGAGGCCTTCTTCGCCGCGCTCGACCCGCTCTGCATCGACGACCTGGTCGCCCCGCCGACCGGCCCGGTGCTGCTGGGCCTCTCCGCCAGACCCGCCGACTGATCCGCCCTCCCCGGGGTCGCGCCCCGCGTGCGACCTTTAATGCGAATCTGAGATACCAATTAGGAGCGAGTCCTGATGCTGTCCGCCAAGTCCGCCGAGGTCGTCGAGGCCACCCTGCCCGTGGTCGGCGCCGCCATCGGCGACATCACCCCGCGGTTCTACGACCGGCTGTTCGCCGCCCACCCCGAGCTGCTGCGCGACCTGTTCAACCGGGGCAACCAGGCGAACGGCACCCAGCGGCAGGCGCTCGCCGGGTCGATAGCCGCGTTCGCCGGCGCCCTGATCGCCCACCCCGACCAGCGGCCGGACGCGATGCTCGCCCGCATCGCCCACAAGCACGTGTCGGTCGGCATCGGCAACGACCAGTACCGGATCGTCCACGAGCACCTGTTCGCCGCCATCGTCGACGTGCTCGGCGAGGCCGTCACCCCCGAGGTCGCCGCCGCCTGGGACGAGGTCTACTGGCTGATGGCCAACGCGCTCATCGCCGTCGAGGACCGGCTGCGCGCCGAGGCCGCCGGCCCGGACGGCGACCAGGCCGACCTCTGGCGCCCGTACACCGTCCTCGCCCGCTACCAGGAGACCGAGGACGTCACCACCTACCTGGTCCGCCCCGCCGACGGCCGCCCGGTGCCCGCCTCCCGCCCCGGCCAGTACGTCTCGGTCCGCACCGAACTGCCCGACGGCGCCCGGCAGATCCGCCAGTACAGCCTCTCCGGCGCCGCCGACGGCGCGCTGCGCTTCACCGTCAAGCGCGAGGCGGGCGGCGAGGTCTCCGGCCACCTGCACGACCACCTGGACACCGGCGACACCGTCGAACTCGCGCCCCCGCTCGGCGACATCACCCTCGCCCACGGCGACGGCCCGGTGCTGCTCGTCTCCGCCGGCATCGGCAACACCCCGATGACCGCGATGCTCGCCCACCTCGCCGACACCGGCTCCACCCGCGAGGTCGTCTCCGTGCACGGCGACCGCGACCAGCTCTCGCACGCCTTCCGCGCGGACCTCGCCCAGCTCACCGCCAAGCTGCCGAACGCCACCGCGCACGTCTTCTACGAGCATCCGCTCGGCGACTGGCCCGCCGACCGCACCGGGCTGGTGGACCTGTCCACCGTCGGGATCCCAGCCGGCGCCACCGCCTACCTGTGCGGGCCGCTGCCCTTCCTCCGCGCGGTGCGCGGCCAACTGCTGGCGGCGGGCGTGCCGGCGGCGGACATCCACTACGAGGTCTTCGGGCCGGACCTCTGGCTCGGCGCCTGAGATCCTTCGACGACGCCGGTCCGCTCGGTACGATCACGGCGGGCCGGCCGGTCACGCCGACGAGAGGAGAGCCCATGCGGGTCGCGCTGTTCGCCACCTGCGTCAACGACGCGCTGTTCCCCGCCACGGCGGTCGCCACCGTCCGGCTGCTGGAACGGCTCGGCGTGGACGTGGACTTCCCGCCGGAGCAGACCTGCTGCGGGCAGCCGCAGTACAACACCGGCTACCGGCGGGCCTGCGAACCGCTCGTCCGCCGGACGGCGCGCGCCTTCGCCGGATACGACCACGTCGTGACACCCTCCGGCTCGTGCGCGGCGATGGTCCGCGACAACTACCCCCGGATCGGCGCCAGGGCGGCCGCCGAGGGCCGGGGCACCGAACTCGCCGACGCCGCCCTCGCCCTGACGCCCCGGGTGCACGAGCTCACCGAGTTCCTCACCGACGTGCTGGGCGTCGAGGACGTCGGCGCGTACTTCCCGCACGCCGTCACCTACCACCCGTCCTGCCACGGCCTGCGCGTCCTCGGCCTCGGCAACCGGCCGCTGCGGCTGCTTCACGCCGTCAGGGGGCTGGAGCTGCGGGAGCTGCCCGGGGCCGAGGAGTGCTGCGGCTTCGGCGGCACCTTCGCGGTCAAGAACGCGGCGGTGTCGGCGGCCATGGCCGAGGACAAGATCGCCAACGCGCTCCGGACCGACGCCCGAGTCCTGTGCGGCGCCGACAACTCGTGCCTGCTGCACCTCGGCGGCATGCTCCGCCGCCGGGGCGGGGCGCTGCGCCCGCTGCACCTGGCCGAGATCCTCGCCAGCACCGAGGAAGACCCCTGGAGGCCGGCATGACGGACACGTTCCTCGGCATGCCCGCCTTCCCGCAGGCCGCCGCAGAGGCCGTCCGGGACGGGCAGTTGCGGGCCAACCTGCGGCACGCCACCCACACCATCCGCGACAAGCGGGCCCGCGCCGTCGCCGAACTCTCCGACTGGGCCGAGCTTCGCGCCGCCGGCAAGGCGATCAAGGACCACACGCTGCGCCATCTCGACCGCTACCTGGTGCAGTTGGAGGAGTCCGTCACGGCGGCCGGCGGCACCGTGCACTGGGCGGCCGACGCCGAGGAGGCCAACCGGATCGTCGCCGGGCTCGTACGCGCCACCGGTGAGACGGAGGTCGTCAAGGTCAAGTCCATGGCCACCCAGGAGATCGGGCTCAACGAGGCGCTCGCCGCCGAGGGCATCACCGCGTACGAGACCGATCTCGCCGAACTGATCGTCCAGTTGGGCGACGACCGGCCCTCGCACATCCTGGTGCCCGCGATCCACCGCAACCGGGCCGAGATCCGCGAGATCTTCGCCGAGCGGATGGCCGCCTGGGGCCGTCCCGCGCCCGAGGGCCTCACCGACACGCCCGCCGAACTCGCCGAGGCGGCCCGGCTGCACCTGCGCGAGAAGTTCCTGCGCGCCCAAGTCGCGATCTCCGGCGCCAACTTCATGGTGGCCGAGACCGGCACCCTGGTCGTCGTCGAGTCCGAGGGCAACGGCTGGATGTGCCTCACCCTCCCCCGCGCCCTGATCTCCGTGGTCGGCATCGAGAAGGTCGTGCCCACCTGGCGGGACCTGGAGGTCTTCCTCCAGCTGCTCCCCCGCTCCTCCACCGCCGAACGGATGAACCCGTACACCTCGCTGTGGACCGGCACCACGGAGGGCGACGGCCCGTCCGAGTTCCACCTCGTCCTGCTCGACAACGGCCGCACGGCCGCGCTCGCCGACCAGGTCGGCCGCCAGGCGCTGCGCTGCATCCGCTGCTCGGCCTGCCTCAACGTCTGCCCGGTGTACGAGCGGGCCGGCGGCCACGCGTACGGCTCGGTGTACCCGGGCCCGATCGGCGCCATCCTGACGCCCCAACTACGCGGCACCGCGAGCCCGGTGGACGCCTCGCTGCCGTACGCCTCCTCGCTCTGCGGCGCCTGCTACGAGGTGTGCCCGGTGGCGATCGACATCCCGGAGGTGCTGGTCCACCTGCGCGAGCGGGTCGCCGAGCAGGGCGGGCACCCGGCGGAGCGGGCCGCGATCGCCGCCGCCGGGTACGTGCTCGACCACCCGGCGCTGCTCACCGCCGCCGAGCGGCTGGCCGGACGGACCCGCGCCCTGCACCCCCGCCGCCTGCCCGGCCCCGGGCGGGCCTGGACGGACACCCGGGACCTGCCGGAGGTGCCCGCCGAACCGTTCCGCGACTGGTGGAGGAAGAACCGCCCGTGAACTCCAGGGACTTGATCCTCGGCCGGATCCACGCCGCACTCGGCGAGCCCGCCCGGCCGGACGAACAGCCGCTGCCACGCGCGTACGCCACCGCCCACGCCCCGGACGACCCGGCGGCGCTGCTCGACCTGCTGCACCGCAACCTCGCCGACTACCGCGCCCGCGTGCACCGCTGCACCACCACCGAACTGCCGCAGCGCATCGCCGAGTTGCTCACGGCACGCGGCACCCGCACGGTCGCCGTGCCGCCCGGCCTGCCGCCCGGCTGGCTCGACGCCGCCACCGCCGAGCTGCTGCCGGACGACGGCACGCTCACCGCCGCCCGCCTCGACCGCGTGGACAGCGTCGTCACCGGCTGCACGCTCGCGATCGCCGAGACCGGGACGATCGTGCTGGACGCCGGCCCGGGACAGGGCCGCCGGCTGCTGACCCTCGTCCCGGACCACCACGTGTGCGTCGTCCGCGCGCCCGAACAGGTCGTCGCGTCCGTGCCGCTCGCACTGCCCCGCCTCGACCCGGCTCGGCCGCAGACCTGGATCTCCGGGCCGTCCGCGACCAGCGACA
This sequence comes from Streptomyces kaniharaensis, assembly GCF_009569385.1. Lineage (NCBI taxonomy): Bacteria > Bacillati > Actinomycetota > Actinomycetes > Kitasatosporales > Streptomycetaceae > Streptomyces > Streptomyces kaniharaensis. Next base: position 54,002 of record NZ_WBOF01000006.1, on the reverse strand, counting down.
TCGAACTCGACCGGGTGGAGGGCGTGCACGGCCCGCGCACCCTCGACGTCGTGCTCGTCACGCCGGCCTGAGCTCCAGCGTGCAGCACTTGGCCCCGCCACCGCCCTTGAGCAGCTCGGACACGTCCACCGGGATCGGCTCGTAGCCGTACTCGGCGAGCCGCCCGGCCAAGTGCTTCGCCGCCTCCGGCAGCAGCACCCGGCGGCCGTCCGAGACCGCGTTCAGGCCGAACACCTCGGCGTCGGCCCGGTCGGCCAGGATCGCGTCCGGGTAGAGCGTGCGCAGCACGGCCCGGCTGTCCGCGTCGAAGGCCTCCGGGTAGTACATGACGTGGTCGTCGTCGAGCACGGCCAGCGCGGTGTCCAGGTGGTAGAAGCGCGGGTCGACCAGGGTCAGGGTGACCACCGGGACGCCGAACAGCTCGCCCGCCTCGGCGTGCGCGGCGCGCGAGGTCCGAAAGCCCGTCCCGGCGAGCACCCGGCGGCCGGCCACCAGGTGGTCGCCCTCGCCCTCGTTGACGTGCCCTGCCCGGCGCACCTCGCGGTAGCCGCGGGCCCGGAACCACGCCTGGTAGGCCGCGGACTCGGCGGTCCGCTCCGGGTAGCGGAAGGTGGCCACCAGCGCCCGGCCGTCCAGCACGGTCGCACCGTTCGCCGCGTACACCATGTCGGGCAGGCCCGGCACCGGGTCTATCAGCTCGACGGTGTGGCCGAGGCGGCGGTACAGCCGGTACAGCCGCTCCCACTGCCGGACGGCGAGCGCGGTGTCGGTGGGCTGCGCCGGATCCATCCACGGATTGATCGCGTAGTCCACGGTGAAGTGCGTCGGCCGGCACATCAGGTAGCGCCGCGGCCGGGCGGTGCGCTCCGGGAGCTGGGTTGGCATACTCAACCGTCCTTGAACAGCAAGGGTGTTCGGGCTCTACGCGGCTGCCCCGGAAGCGCCGTTCGCACACCCGCACGGGCGCCCCCGGTGGACGCAGGCCCCCGCGCAGCCAGCGCGTGCCCCGGCGCACGATGCGCTGCCGGGGGCTACCAGCGGACCGCGCCGAAGCCCACCGGCGCGGGCCGCAGGGTCCGGAAAGGGGGTGGGAATCTTGTGCTTTCGGGCACCCGGCGCTCTGGGCGCCGGGAGGGCACGTGGCCGATCTCACGTCCGGGGACGGGCCACCTACGGTGGCGTAGGTCACTTGATTCAGTGAACTATCTACTTCATGCCGAACCTCCAGGAGACCCTTGACCTCAGTTCCTATGTCGCCCTCGGCGACAGCTTCACCGAGGGCCTGAACGACCCCGGCCTCGACGGCGCCTTCTTCGGCTGGGCCGACCGCCTGGCCGGGATGCTCGCCCAGGGCCGGCCGCGGGGCGAGTTCCGGTACGCCAACCTCGCGGTGCGCGGGCGGCTGCTGGACCAGATCGCGGCCGAGCAGGTGCCGCAGGTCCAGCGGCTCCAGCCCGACCTGGTGACCCTCTGCGCCGGCGGCAACGACATCCTGCGGCCGGGCAGCGACCCGGACGAGGTGGCCGAACGATTCGAGTCGGCCGTCGCCAGGCTCGCCGATTCTGCCGGGACGGTGCTCATCTGCACCGGCTTCGACACCAAGGACGTGCCGCTGCTCAAGCACCTGCGCGGCAAGATCGCCACCTACAACGGACACATGCGGGCGGTCGCCGACCGCAACGGCTGCAAGGTCGCCGACCTGTGGTCGCTGCGCTCGGTGCAGGACCGCCGGGCCTGGAGCGAGGACCGGCTGCACCTCTCCCCCGAGGGGCACCAGCGCGTCGCCCTCCTGGCGGCCCGCTCGCTGGGGCTTCGCACCGAGGAGGACCCGGAGGCTCCGTGGCCGGCCGCGCGGGTGCTGTCCGCCGCCGACCAGCGGCGCGAGAACATCCAGTGGGCCCGCGAGTACCTGCTCCCGTGGGTCGGACGGCGGCTGCGCGGCGAGTCCTCGGGCGACCACGTCGAGCCCAAGCGGCCCGAGCTGATGCCTCTCTGATGCTTCGTCAGCAGACGGGTGCGGCGGCCGCACCGGGCCGCAGCGCCCGGTGCACGGCCCAGGCCAGTGCCGCCCCGACCAGGTACCAGAACAGGTCGGGCGGGTTGAAGGTGGAGCCGAGGACCAGCCGGGCGAGCGTGCTGCGCCGGCCCAGGTCGTCCGGCACACCGGTGAGTTGGAACAGCTCCACCGCCCAGCTCAGCGCCGCCGCCACCACGGCGGCGCGGGCCGGGCGCACCCGGGGCGCGACGAGCACCACCAGGGTGTGGACCAGCACGGTGTAGAGGGCGTCGCCCGCGCACTTGGCGAACTCCCCACCGGCGACGGCCCGTACGCCCAGCCCGGCCGCCACCGTCAGCACCGCTGCCACCACCGCCACCGCCCGCACCCGCAGGCTCCCCCGAAGATCAGTCACCGCGCCATCCTAGGAACCACCGCCTCCGCTCGGACGTCACTCCCCCTGCAAGCCGCTCGCACAGGTCGCGGGCGGGGGACGACGAAGGGCGGGCGGGGAGCTGTGACGCGGCTGACCGATGCGGTGAGCGAGGCCGATCCGAGCGCGGGAAGGGAGGAACGGCGGTTCTCCGTGGACGGGTTCGCGCCGCGCCACGACGGCCGGGCCCGGGAGAACGGCAAGGAGCTGCGCGGGCGGGTGCCCCGCGAGGAGCACGCCCGATTCACGCCCGCCGCCGACCGGCCGACGGCCGTCGAGGCGATCGAGACCTCCAACGCCGGCCGCATCCCCGACCTGGTGCCGATCCGGGTCGGCCGGATGGCGGCCACCCCCTTCGCCTTCCTGCGCGGCTCGGCCGGGCTGATGGCCGCCGACCTCGCGGGCACGCCGGTCACCGGGGTGACCGCCCAGCTGTGCGGGGACGCGCACGCCGCCAACTTCGGCCTCTACGGCGACGCCCGCGGCCAACTCGTCATGGACATCAACGACTTCGACGAGACCGTACCCGGCCCCTGGGAGTGGGACCTCAAGCGGCTGGCCGCCAGCCTGGTACTGGCCGGGCGGGAGGCCGGAGCCTGCGAGGCCAACGCCCGCGAGGCCGCCGCCGACGCGGCCGGCTCCTACCGCCGCACCCTGCGCACTCTCGCCAAGCTGCCCGCGGCGGACGCCTGGAACGCCGTCGCCGACGAGCGGTTGGTCACCTTCGCCGAGGCGCACGACCTCGCCGACGTGCTGCGGAAGGTGGGTGCCAAGGCGCTCGGCAACACCAGTGCCAGATTCGCCGCCAAGAGCACCGTCCGGGAGGCGGACGGCAGTTGGCGCTTCGTCTCCACGCGCCCGGTGCTCACCGAGCTGCCGTACCCGCTCGCCGCGGCCGTGGCCCGGTCGCTCGGCCCGTACACGGCCACGGTGCCCACGGAGGTGCGCACTTTGCTCTCCCGCTACCAGGTGCAGGACGTGGCGTTCCGGGTGGTCGGCACCGGCAGCGTCGGCACGCGCTCGTACGTCGTGCTGCTCACCGACCACCGGGACCAGCCGCTGGTGCTCCAGGTCAAGGAGGCCCGCCCGTCCGTGCTGCTGCCGCACCTGGCCCGCGCGGGGTATCCGGTGCCGGCACCGGAGGACCCTTCGGTGAACCACGAGGGCCGCCGGGTGGTGCTCGGCCAGAAGCACATGCAGGTGGTCAGCGACACCCTGCTCGGCTGGACCAGCGTGAACGGACGCCCGTACCAGGTGCGGCAGTTCCGCAACCGCAAGGGCAGCGTCGACCCGGCCGCGCTGCTGCCCGGCCAGCTGGACGACCACGCCCGGATCACCGGCGCCCTGCTGGCCCGCGCGCACGCGCACACCGCCGACCCGGGCCTGCTGGCCGGCTACTGCGGCAAGGGCGAGGCGCTGGACGACGCGATCGCCGCCTTCGCGGTCGCCTACGCGGACCGGACGGAGGCCGACCACGCCGACCTGGTCGCGGCCGTGCGCAGCGGCCGGCTGCCGTCCGAGCCGGGCGTCTGACGCTCCGACACCGGCCTCGGGCCCTGGGTCAGCTCGACAGGAACGGCGCCACCGCGGCGACGTACTCGGCGGGCCGGGCGCTGTGCACCAGGTGGCCGGCGTCGATGGTGACCGTGCGGCAGTCGGGGATCAGGCGGGCGAGTTCGGCAATCCGGTCCTGCGGGACGTGGCTCGTCGGGCCGCCCGCCACCAGCAGGGTGGGGGCGGTGACGGCCGCCAGGCCCTCCCGCCAGGCCGGGTCAGGGGTGTCCACCTGGGCCTTCAGGGGGCGGACCACCGCCCAATCGAAGTCCACCGGCTCGTCCGGCCCGTCCGGCACCGCGCTCGCCGGGCGCGGGTAGGGCGCCGGGATGTCCTCCAGTACCAGCCGGCCGACCCGCTCCGGCCGGGCCTGCGCGAGCAGGTAGGCGACGACGCCGCCCAGCGAGTGGCCGACCAGGTCGACGCGGGCGAGCCCGAGCGCGTCGAGGAAGGCGAGCACGTCGTCCCGCATCGCCTCCACGCCGTAGTGCTCGGTGCGCCCGCTGTCGCCGTGGCCGCGCAGGTCGAGCGCGTACACGCGGTGCCGCGGCGCGAGAGCGGGCAGGACGCCGTCCCAGTCGGCGGCGCGCTCGCCGAGGGCGTGCAGCAGGACCAGCGGCGGGCCGTCGGGCGGGCCGCTCTCGCGGTAGGCGATCGCCACGCCGGGCAGGTCCACGATCCGAACGTCCGTCATGGCGATCACCGTACGCCCCACCGGCCGGTCAGCGGACGGCTGTTCGCCCTCGGCTCACGGCCTCGCTCCCGCTCGCGTCCCCCGGCGTCTCCTGCGGCGTCGCCCGGCCAGCGCCCACCGAGGCGAGCACAGCAAGCCCCGCCAGTGCCGCGCACACCAGGCTCGCGTACAGGTACGCCGAGCGGTGCCCGCCGCCCCCGGCCGTCGCCCGCAGGTAGACCCCGGACAGCGCCGAGACGCCGACCGCCGCCGCGATCCGCTGCGCCATCTGCAGGATCGCCCCGCTCACCCCGGCCGCCTCCGCGGGCGCGTGGCGCAGCACGTACGCCTGGTTGGTGGCGCCCATCAGGCCCACCGAGGCGCCGCCGAGCAGTTGCAGCAGTGCCAGCAGCCACGGCAGGACGGCGGCCGGGGCCCAGTGCGCGACCAGCCCGCTGGTCAGCATCACCAGCGCCGAGCCGGTCATGGCCGCCGTGACGGTCCGCCGGCCGAAGCGCCGCACCACCCGCCAGGCGAGCGCGGAGGCGACACCCATGGCGACCGCCGAGGGCAGTGCCACCAGCGCCGCGCCCATCGGGGAGAGGCCGAGGCCGTCCTGCAGGAACATCGTCAGCACCAGGCCTGCGGCGAGGGAGGAGCCGAACTGGGCCATCGCGGTCGCGGTGCCGAGCGCGTACGGCGCGGAGCGGGTGAGCGCGGGGTGGATCAGCGGGTGGCCGCCCCGGCGCGCGTAGCGGCGCTGCCACCAGACGAGCCCGCCGAGCAGCAGGGCGGCGACGGCCGCGAAGGCGAGCCACCCGGTCCAGGCGGGCGGCTGGACGAACGGCAGCATCAGCGCGAGGGTGAGCGCGCCGACCAGCAGCAGGCCGACCAGGTCGAGGTCGGCGTGCCGCGCGCTCGGGCGCGGCCGGGGCAGGTGACGCACCGCCAGCGCGACGGTCGCCAGGCCGAACGGCACGTTGAGCAGGAAGGTCAGCCGCCAGCCCTGCTCGGGGCCGACGGCCGCCAGCACCGCGCCGCCGACCGGCGGGCCGAGGGCGAAGGCGAGTCCGCCCGTCACGGCGTACAGGCCGAGTGCGCGGGCCCGCAACTGGCCGTCGAAGACGTCCTGGAGGGTGCCGATCATCTGGGAGTTGACGAGCCCGGCGCCCGCACCCTGGAGCAACCGGGCGGCGATCAGCACCCCAGGGTCGGTGGCGGTCGCGGAGACCACGCTGACCAGGGTGAACAGCGCGAGGCCGGTGACGAAGAACCACTTGCGGCCCTTGACGTCGCCGAGCCGTCCGCCGGGGATCAGCGCCAGGCCGAAGGCGAGCGAGTACCCGGCGACGATCCACTGCAGGTGGGCGGGCTGGGCGTGCAGGCCCTCGCGCAGCGCGGGGATGGAGGTGTTGAGGACGGACTGGTCGAGCAGCGTGGTGAACCCGCCCGCGACACAGACCAGCAGGACGCGGCGCCCGGCGGCGTCGAAGCGCTCGCGGGGCGCCGCGGATATGCCCGACGTGCTCGGCCTCACGGCTCGACCACCACCAGTGCGTAGCGGGCCTCGCCCGGGCCGAGGCTGCGGAAGCGGCTGGTCGCGGCGACGTAGCGCAGGCAGTCGCCGGGGCCGAGCCGGTTCGGCTCGCCGTCCACGGTCAGCTCCAACTCGCCCTCCAGCACCCAGAGATGGTGCTCCAGGCCAGGCACGCACGGCCGGTCGTAGGCGATGTCCGCGCCGGCCGGGAGCCGGCCCTCGATGATCTCGGCCCGCAAGGAGTTGTGCGGCGGCGACACCGAGCGGCGGACGAACCCGCTCACCTCGTCCCGCCAGACCCGCTGGTCCCCGGCCCGGACCAGCCGCGCGGGAGCGGACTCGACCTCGGCGAGCAGCCGGGACATCGTCCGCCCGTACACGGCGCAGAGCCGGCCGAGCAGTGCGGCGGTCGGGCTGACCTCGGCCCGCTCGACCCGGGAGAGCGTGGAGCGGCTGACGTCCGCGCGCCGCGCCAACTCCTCAAGCGTCCATCCGCGTTCGACCCGGAGCTCCGCGAGCCTGCCGGCAAGCCGCTCGTCCACGGCCATCTCGATTCCCATATTCGCGATGCTATCCCGGATTCGGGATCTCTCCCCGAGTCGTGCACGACTGCTCGCCGACCCCTCGGCCCGAAAGGGCCGGTGATCATATGATGTGCGGCGAATCGGGGCTGGTCAGCGGCCCGCACAGGCGAGGGGGATCATGTTCGGCATCATCAGACCGTGCAAGCACCGGCTGTCGGAGCGCTTGCAGACCTCGTGGATGGCGCACCTGTGCGGGCTCTGCCTCGCGCTGCGCGACGACCACGGGCAGCTCGCCCGCACCGCCACCAACTACGACGGCCTGATCATCTCCGTGCTGGTCGAGGCCCAGAGCGCCCGGGACGACGCCTCCTGGCGGCGCACCGCCGGGCCCTGCCCGCTGCGCGGCATGCGCACCGCCTCCGTCGCCAAGGGCGAGGGCGCCCGGCTCGCCGCCGCCGTCTCGCTCGCCCTCGCCTCCGTCAAGATCCGCGACCACGTCGAGGACCGCGACGGCGTCTTCGCCCGTCGCCCGGTCGCCGCCGGGGCCCGGGCGGTCACCCGGCGCTGGGACCGGCAGAGCGCCGGCAGCGCCTCGACGGTCGGCTTCGACACCGCCGTGCTGCTCGACGCCGCCTCCCGCCAGGGCGAGTTGGAGCGCTCGCTGCCGCTCGGCGGCTCCGTCCTGCTGGTCACCGAACCGACCGAGAGCGCCACCTCGGCCGCCTTCGCCCACACCGCCGTGCTCGCCGGACGCCCCGGCAACGCCGCCCCGCTCGCCGAGGCCGGACGGCTGTTCGGCCGGCTCGCCCACCTCCTCGACGCCGCCGAGGACCAGGCCGCCGACGCCGAGAGCGGCGCCTGGAACCCGCTCACCGCCACCGGCACCGACCGCGCCGAGGCCGAACGCCTCTGCCGCGACGCCGTCCACGGCATCCGGCTCGCCCTGCGCGAGGTCGAACTCACCGACCGGGCCCTCGTCCACGTCCTGCTCGCGCACGAGACCGAGCGCGCCGTCGAGCGGGTCTTCGGCCCGGCCGGCCATGCCGCCACCTGCCGCACCCACACCCCGTCCGGCGACCACCCCCACGACGCGCCCCCGCGCCAGGACCCCGGCCAGCACCCGAACCAGGCGCCGATCCCCCCGTGGGTACCGCAGGGCCCCGGCTTCGGGCCGATCGGCCCGAAGCCGCCGCACCCGCGCAACCTGCTGGCAGGCTGCGCGGTGTGGGCGCTGATGGCCTGCACGTGCCAGCTGCTGTGCTGCGAGCACAACGACCCGTTCAGCCGGCAGCGCCGCAAGGGCTTCTGCGAGCGGCACGACTGCGACTGTGACTGCGGCAACTGCGACTGCAGTTGCTGCGACGGGTGCGACTGCGACTGCTGCGACGGGTGTGACTGTTGTGACGGGTGCGACTGCGGCTGCGACTGCTGATCACCCGTCCCGGCGCACCACCTCCCGGTCCGCCGCCAGCGAGTTCTCCAGCCCCGCCAGCAACTGCCGGAACCGCTCGGTGTCCTCCTGACTCATCCGCCCCTCGGGCATCCGTGCCCCCGATCCGTCGATCACTCGCTCGTCCATGCCTGCGACGCTAGGCGCGGACGATCAACGACCGATAAACACGCCGCCGTCAACGGCCTGGTGGGCGCCCCCGATTCGGGGGCGCCCACGTGCATGTGCGGCCTGACGTCCAGCCGGCTCCCCCGCGCCCGCCCGGGCTACCGCAGGGCGGCCGCGAGCAGCACCCCGGCGGCCTCGCGCGCCTCGGCGGCAGGGGCGGCGTCGCCGCGGATGGCCGCGGCGGTGATGGCCCCCTCGGCGAGGAGCGTCAGGTGGGCGGCGGTCGCGGGCGTGGCACCCGCGGCCGCGGCGAGGCGTGCGAGATAGCCGGCGAACTCGTCCTTGTGGTGCCGGGCGGCCGCGGCGACGGCGGGCGAGCTCGCCCCCAGCTCACCGAAGGAGTTGACGAACGCGCAGCCCCGGAAGGTGGGTTGGGCGAACCAGAGGGCGAGCCAGTCGAAGACGGCGAGGAGTTGCTCGCGCGGTTCGTCGGCGGCACCGGCGACGTAGTCCGCGAGGTCCGCGCGCCAGCATTCGTCCCGGCGCAGCAGGTAGGCCTCGACGAGGTCGCCCTTGGACGGGAAGTACTGGTAGAGGCGGCGCAGCGTGACGCCGGAGGCGGCCCGCACGGCGTCCATGCCGACCGCCTGGATGCCCTGCCCGTAGAACAGGTCCTCGGCCGCGTCGAGGATGCCGGTCCGGGTGGCGTCGTGGTCCATCTGCCCTGCCCTTTACGTGAGAACGATGGTTCTCCTATGGTAGCCGAGGAGGTGAGAACGCTCGTTCTCACCATGCGCCGACTCAAGGAGACCCGCATGTCCGCACAACGCCCGCCGCTGCCCCCGTTCACCGAGGAGACCGCCCGGCAGAAGGTCCGGGCCGCCGAGGACGGCTGGAACACCCGCGACCCGCAGCGGGTCACCCTCGCGTACACGCCCGACAGCCGGTGGCGCAACCGCGCCGAGTTCGTCACCGGACGCGAGGAGATCACCGCCTTCCTCGCCCGCAAGTGGCGCCGCGAACTGGAGTACCGCCTGATCAAGGAACTCTGGGCGCACGACGGCCACCGCATCGCCGTGCGCTTCGCCTACGAGTGGCGCGACGACTCCGGCCAGTGGTACCGCTCGTACGGCAACGAGAACTGGGAGTTCGACGCGGACGGCCTGATGGCCCACCGCCACGCCTCCATCAACGACCTGCCGATCGCCGAGCGCGAGCGCCTCTTCCACTGGCCCCTCGGCCGCCGCCCCGACGACCACCCCGGGCTGAGCGAGCTCGGCCTCTGAGCCACGTTCAGCCGACGGGACCGGGACGGCGGTGCGGCGGTCGCGGCCGCCGCGCTACTGCGCCGGTCCCGCACCCGAACGATGATCGCGTAGCAGGCGGTGCACCGATCGTTACCACTTGACAGGATACGTAATACTGTCACGCATGCCATCCGAGATGCACCCCTTCCTCGACCATCGAGGGCCCCTCGCCTTCGCGCACCGGGGCGGCGATCTCGGTCACCCCGAGAACTCGCTCGCCGCGTTCGAGGCCGCCGTCGCCCTCGGCTACCGCTATCTGGAGACGGACGTGCACGCCACCGCCGACGGCGTGCTGGTGGCCTTCCACGACACCCGCCTCGACCGGGTCACCGACCGGGCCGGAACCGTCGCCGAGCTGCCCTGGGACACGGTCCGTCAGGCCCGGATCGGCGGCACCGAGCCCATCCCGCTGCTGGAGGACCTGCTCGGCGCGTTCCCGCAGGCCCGCTTCAACATCGACGTCAAGGCGGCCCCGGCCGTCCGGCCGCTGGTCGAGGCGATCCGCCGGACCGGCGCCTGGGACCGGGTCTGCGTCGGCGGCTTCTCCGACACCCGCCTGGCCGCGGTCCGCGCCGCCGCCGGCCCCCGGCTGGCCACCTCGCTCGGCCCGCGCGAGGTGGCACGGCTGCGGCTGCGCTCGCTGGCCGGGCCGCTGCTCGCCGGGCGCGGGGCGCCGTGGGCCGGGGTGTGCGCGCAGGTGCCGGAGCGGCACCGCGGGATCCGGGTGGTCGACCGGGCGTTCGTGCGCACCGCCCACCGCCTCGGCCTGCAGGTCCACGTCTGGACTGTGGACGATCCCACACGGATCAGGGCTCTCCTCGACCTGGGTGTGGATGGCATCATGGCCGATCGCATCGACGTCCTGCGGGACGTCCTGGGCGAGCGCGGGTGCTGGAACGACGGCAGCCGCGGCTCCGGCACGGGGATAGGAACTTCATGAAGACCGCGACCGATCTGCCGGCCCACCCGGCGGCCGCCACCGACGACCGCGCCCTGCGCCGGATGCAGTTCGGCTGGTACGTCAACGACTGGGCCAACGCCGCCTTCTCGGCCACCGTCCTGACGGTGTTCCTCGGGCCGTACCTGACGTCGATCGCCAAGAACGCCGCCGACGCGGCCGGCGACGTGCACCCGCTGGGCCTCTCGATCCGCGCGGGGTCGTTCTTCCCGTACACCGTCTCCTTCTCCGTGCTGATCTCGGTCGGGGCGATGCTGCTGGCCGGTACGGTCGCGGACCGCACCGGACGGCACAAGGAGCTGATGTGCGGCTTCGCGTACGTCGGCTCGATCGCCACGATGGGGATGTTCTTCCTCGACGGCGACCGCTACCTGCTCGGCGGCGCACTGCTGGTGGTCGCCAACATCGCCTACGCGGTCTCGGTCGCGCTCTCCTACGCCTACCTGCCGGGCCTGGCCTCCCCCGACGAGCGCGACTCGGTCTCCTCCAAGGGCTGGGCCTACGGCTACGCGGGCGGCGGCCTGCTGCTGATCGCCAACCTGGCCCTGTTCGAGGGCCACGACGGGCTCGGCCTGTCCTCCGGCACCGCCGTGCGGATCTGTCTCGCCTCGGCCGGACTGTGGTGGGCGCTGTTCACCGTCGTCCCGCTGCTCCGGCTGCCGTCCCGCGCCGGCGCGGCGCCCGTTCGCACCGACCCCGCCGTCACCGAGCCCCACACGGAGCCCGGCGCCACCGAGCCCGACCGGCCCGCCGCCGGCAGCCTGCGCGAACTCGCCCGCACCCTGCGCGGCATGCGCCGCTACCCGCTCACCCTGCTCTTCCTGGGCGCCTTCCTCTGCTACAACGACGGCATCCAGACCGTCGTCTCGCAGGCCTCCCTGTACGGCAGCGAGGAACTCGGCATGGACCAGACCTCGCTGGTCGCCGCCGTCCTGCTGGTCCAGATCGTGGCGATCGGCGGCGCGCTGCTCCTCGGCCGCATCGCCCGCCGGTACGGCGCCAAGCGGACCGTCCTCGGCTCGCTCGTCGGCTGGGTGATCACCCTCGCCCTGGGCTACTTCATGCCCGCCCACCAGCCCGCCTGGTTCTACGCCCTGGCCTGCATGATCGGCCTGGTGCTCGGCGGCAGCCAGGCGCTCTCCCGCTCGCTGTTCTCCCACCTCATCCCGGCCGGCCGCGAGGCCGAGTACTTCAGCGTCTACAAGGTCAGCGACCGCGGCACCAGTTGGATGGGCCCGCTGGTCTTCGGCCTCGCGTACCAGGTCACCGGCAGCTACCGCTCGGCGATCATCTCGTTGCTGATCTTCTTCGTCATCGGCTTCGCCGTGCTGGCGAAGGTGCCCGTCCGCCGCGCCGTCGAGGCCGTCGGCAACCCGGTCCCCGACCGCCTGTGACGACCGGCAGCGCGGCTCCGAGTTCCCTCGGAGCCGCGCTGTTCCACAGCTGTGACGTCCCGTCGACCTGACGCGGACCCGCTGCTGGGAGGCTCCTCTGTGAAACGAGCAGCACACATGGGGGGCCTGAAAGAAATGTCCGTTCGCAACAGCTTCGGCACCGTCGCCGCGATCGCCCTGATGACCACCGCCGGCACCGTCCTGGTCTCGGCCTGTGGCCCGAACGACTCCGGCAACGAACCCGCGGCGACCACCGCCCCGGGCACGGCCGCACCCGGCAAGAGCGGCGGGACGGGCGGAACGGGCGGCAACGGGGGCAAGGAGACCAACGGCACCAGCGCGGCCAACCACCTGACGATCAGCACCGGCACCCAGACCGTGGTGATGAACGGCACCACGGTCGACTTCGGAACGGTCGTCCGCGACCTCGCCTGGTCGCCGGACGGCAAGAAGGCCGCGTTCGTCAACGGCAACGGCGACCTCGTCACCGCCAACCCGGACGGCAGCGGCAAGGTGACGGTCGCGAAGAACCCGGGCGGGGAGACCTGGTCGCACCCGACCTGGCAGCACGCGGAGAAGAGCGCGAGCGTCACCGACACTCCCGGCTTCCTGGAGCGGTTCAACACCATCGTGTTCGCCGCGTCCAAGAACAACGTCCTGCGCCTGGAGAAGGTCTCCGCGAAGGCCACCAACGGCACCCCCGAGGTGCTGACGCCGCACCGCTCGGAGGGCGGCGACTCCAGCAGCATCCCGCAGCCGCCCGAGACCGGCAACACCTGGTCGAACGCCGGCGGCAAGCGCGGCGAGATCGCGTACGCCAACACGCCCGCCGGTGAGGTCTTCATCTACGACGACTACCTCCGGGCCTCGACCCGGGACATGGGCAAGGGCTCGGAGCCCGCGCTCTCCCCCGACGGCGAGCAGATCGTCTTCGTCCGCGCCGTGAACGGGCACGACCACCTGTTCACCCGCAGCACCGACGGCATGAGCAAGGCCGAGAAGGACCTCACGCCCTCGGCGACCACCGACTACACCGAGCCGGCGTGGTCCCCGGACGGCAGGACGATCGCCGTGCGCACCCCGGAGGGGATCAGCACCGTGCCCGCCGACGGCTCCGCCGCCCCGACCCCGGTCTCCACGTTCAAGGGCCTGGCGGCCTACCGGCCGTGAGCCGCTACCGGCGCCGGTCCAACTCGGCGCGCAGCTCGGCGAGATGCGCGTCCGCGTGCTCGTGCGGCAGGTACTCGACCACGTCGAGGAAGCGGAAGAGCACCCGCGTGCCGGTGACGGCGTACTCGTAGTCACCGAACCCGACCACCGCCCCCGTGCCGCCGCGGGCGGTGCCCCGCACGACGGCGGACGTCAGCTCGTCCGGGGCGCCGTCGGCGGTGATGCGCCGGCGGGCGTTGGGCCGGGCCAGGTAGGGGCAGACCATCGCGGCGTACAGCATGCAGGCGCGGTGGCCGGGCCCCTCCATCGTGGGCGCGAGGTTGCGGTACGGCCGCCCGGCCGCCAGTGCCTCGGCGATCGCCGCGCTCTCCGCCGCGCCGACCACCCGCCACACCGGGCCCTGCGGCATCAGCGTGTCGCACACCGAACAGCGGCGCTCCAGCGCGCAGTTCGCGCTGCGCTCGTAGTCGGTCAGCGCGAACTGCGGCTCGTCGCCCTGCCACGGGGTGATCGCCGGGACGGGGTAGCCGCGGACGTCGCGGGGCCGGGCCTCGACGGCCGGCGGCATCGGAACGGAGTCGAAGCGCACGGCCCATGCTTACCAGGCGGCCGGTCCGTGCGTCGAGCCGTCAGTCGCCGGCCTCCTGGGCCAGCAGGACCTTGCGCAGCAGGTCGGCGAGCGTGTGGCGCTCGCGGGGTGTCAGCACCCCGAGCAGGCGGTGCTCCTCGCGGCCGACCACGTCCAGCGCCTCCCGCCAGGCGGCGCGGCCGGCCTCGGTGAGTTCGACGTCGACCTTGCGGCGGTCCTCGGTGGAGGGGGTGCGCACGACGAATCCGCGGCGTTCGAGGGCTTCGAGCCGGCCGGTGATGGAGGCGGGCGCCAGGTCGAGGTCGGCGCGCAGATCGGACGGGGCGGCGTGGCCCCCACGGCCGGCGAGCTCGTGGAGGGTGTCGAACTCGTGCTTCTGCAGGCCGTAGTCGGCCACGCCCTGTTCGCGGACCTGGCGGAAGTGCCGGGAGAGCTTGCTCATCCGGGTGACGGCGCCCTCGATGTCCGGGTCGAGGTGGGGCAGCACCGGCGTCCAGCGCTCCACATGGCCGTCCGTCCAGTCGCGGGGCAGGTCCGGTCGCCGGTCGGGGGGCTCTTCCATGGCGCCAGTCTATGCGGGAGGCAACGACACCTCGACGCTACCGAAATATTCGTTGCCGAAACTTCGGCGCCGAAATACAGTGCTGGCCGTGAGCCGACACCCCCTCAGACTCCGTGATTTCCGGCTGCTCTTCATCGGCCGGACCGTCTCCACCCTCGGCGACGCCGTCGTCCCGGCCGCCCTCGCCATCGCCATCACCCGGGCCACCGGGTCCTCCGGCGCCCTCGCCCTGGTCCTCGGCTGCACGATGGTGCCCCGCCTGCTGCTGCTCCCGCTCGGCGGCGTGGCCGGGGACCGCTGCAACCCGCGCCTCGTGGCGCTCACCACCGACCTCGTCCGGGCCGCGGCGCAGCTGCTCGTCGGCGTCGAACTCGTCGGCGGACGGCCCAGCCTCGCGCTCATCGCCGCCGCGGAGGCGCTCGGCGGCATCGCCTCCGCCTTCGCCATGCCCACCGCCGCGCCGCTCGTCGCGGCCACCGTCGCCACCACCGCCGACGGCGGCCTGCGGATGCGGGCCAACGCCCTGCTCGGCGCGGCGGGCAGCGCCGCCCGCCTCGGCGGCCCCGCGCTGGCCGGCACCCTGGTGTTCACCGCCGGACCGGGCTGGGCGTTCGTGCTCGACGGCGCCTCCTTCGTGCTCAGCGCCGCCCTGCTCACCCGGATCACCGTCCGCCACCAGCCGGGCGAGCGCCGCTCGCTGCTCCGGGACCTCGCCGAAGGCTGGGGCGAGGTGCGCTCCCGCACCTGGTACTGGACCAGCCTGATCGGCCACGCCGCCTGGAACGGCGCCAACGCCGTCCTGCTCACCCTCGGCCCGCTGATCGCCGCCCGGCGCCTCGGCGGGGACGGCGTCTGGGTGGTCCTGACCCAGGCCGGCGCGGTCGGCATGCTCGTCGGCTCACTGCTGGCCGGGCGCGTCCGGCCGCGGCGCCCGGTGCTGGTCGCCAACCTCGGTCTGGCCCTGTTCGCGCTGCCGCTGCTCGCCCTCGCCGCGGCCGCCCCGGCACCGGTCACGGTGGCCGCGCACGCCGTCGCCATGGTCGGGCTCGGTTTCCTCAACCCGGTCTGGCAGACCGTGGTCCAGCAGGAGATCCCCGCCGGGGTGCTGGCCCGGGTCAGCTCGTACGACTGGCTGCTCTCGCTCGCCGCGGCCCCGCTCGGCTACCTCCTCGCCCCGCTGGCCGCCGACGCCTGGGGCAGCGCCGCACCGCTGCTCGTCGCCGCGGCGCTGGTCGCGCTGGCCTGCGGCGGCACGGCGGTGGTGCCGGGCGTGCGGCGGGTCGGCTCGGGCGCCGCCGAAGAAGTGCCGGACCCGGGACGGACGCCGTCCCGGGTCCGGTGAAGGTGCGTCAGTTCCAGATGCCGGTGATGTCGGCGGCCGTGGCGGCGTTGCCCGCGTGGGTGGTCAGGCCCGCCAGGTCCTCCAGGGTGCGCAGGACGTTGTAGTGGTTGTAGGTGGTGGCGGAGCTGCTCCCGGGGGCGACGTGGGCGCCGTACAGGACGGTCGGGATGCGGTTGCCGGCCAGCCGGTTGTCCTCGTCGAAGGTGACGACCAGCAGGCTGTTGTGGGCGGCGGCCCAGGTGGCGTAGCCGCCGAGGTTGTTCTTCAGCCAGGTGTCGCCGGTCTTGACCGAGCAGTCGTGCATGTCGTTGCACAGGTTCGGCACGACGAAGGACACCTTCGGCAGGGTGCTGTAGTCGGTCGGGAACTGGCCGAAGGTGTAGGCCGAGTTGAGGGCGACGTTGCCGAAGCCGAACCACGGGTTGTGCTTCTGCGCGTAGTTCCCGCTGCTGCACACCGTGCTGCCCTGGGAGGGCAGCGACTCGTTGTAGCTGGCCCAGGTCTTGCCGGCGGCGGTCAGTTCGGAGGCCAGGTTCGGGGCCTGGAGCGCGCCGACCGTCACGCAGCTGTCGTCGGTGATGCCCTGGGTCGAGCCGGAGAACAGCGCGTAGTAGTTCGGCTGGCTCGGGTGGGTGATGGCGTACGACTGGGTGAGGTTGGCCCCGCCCCTCGCCAGGGAGTTGATGTAGGGGGCGCTGGTGCTGCCGATCACCTGGCTGTAGGCGTGGTTCTCCATCACGACCACGATGACGTGGTCGGGCGCCGGTAGCGCGGCGGCCTGGGCGGAGGGGGCGGTGGCGGCCCAGAGGCCGACGGAGGTGGCGGCGAGGGCGGCCGCCGAGGCGAGTGCGGTGGCGGTCCGGCGGGAGCGGGGCTTGGCGGGAGAAGGCATGACAGGTCCTCGGGGGAATCGGGGATCCGGGGTCGGCGTCTCGGTGCTCGGTGCGGCTAGTACGGCAGGCCGTTGGCGAAGTCGGTGGCGAAGGTGGCTTCGAGGGTGGTGAGGACGCCCGCGTCGGTGGTGATCAGGCCGAGCTCGCGGTTGTTGTTCAGCGAGTTGTCGGAGAAGTTCTCCGAACCGGCGAACACCTTGGCCGAGGACGTGCCGTAGTCGGCCACGATCGTCTTGGCGTGGATGTAGAGGCTCGTGGTGGTCGAGTAGGTGACGATTCTGCCGCCGGCCGTCGTCACCTGGTCGAAGTAGCTGCCGTAGTAGTCGGGGTTCATGCCGACGACGCGCACGGTGACCCCGCGGTCGGCGGCGGCGACGACGGCGTCCACCAGGTTCGCGTCGCCGAACTCCAGCTGCTCCAGGTCGAGGGACTTCTGGGCGCCGTTGATCAGGGCGAGCAGGCGCCTTTCCGAGTCGGTCGGCGACCACACCAGGTTGTCGCCGTCGGACGGGGTGATCGCGGTCTTCGCGTAGTCGGCGTCGAAGACCCGCTCGATCGCGGCGACGTCGTTGGCGTCGGCGTCGAAGACGCCGAAGTCGCGACCGGTCGCGTAGTAAGTGGCGTCCAGGTTGCCCGTCATGATGAGCGACTTCACGCCGTCCACGGTGATGGTCTTCTGGTGGGTGTAGACGTACGCCGAGGAGGAGTACGTCACCCCGGCGCCCGCGTTCCTGAGCGCCGAGAAGGCGGCGCCGTTGACCGAGGTGTGCCGGCCGTCCAGGATCACCCGCACCTTGACGCCCGCGCGCTGACGGCCGATCAGGGCGTTCACCGCGGCGGTGTCGCGCAGCTCGTACATCGTCACGTCCACCGACTTGGCGGCGGAGTTGATGAAGTCGTACACCAGGCTGTGGCTCTGATCCGGGAAGACGACCGCCGAGTAGGTGCCGGCGACGCTGGCGGCCTGGGCCGTCCCGGATATCGGCACCAGGACGGCGGCGGTCAGCAGCAACGCGCCGGTGCGGCGCGCGATTCGGGCCAGGGGCATGCGGAACTCCACGATCACTGGGAGGGGTTGGGAGTGCGCACGAGCGCTGAACCAGGATGGAGCCCACTGGTTTACGCGGGTAGACCCCTAGAGGTAAAGCCTTGACCGCCGTTCGGGAAACGGGAAGAGCGGAAGATCCGGTTCACTTTGCCTGCCGCCGGTCTCCGCGTGATAGTGGATCTTCCATCGGCGCGGCCGGACGCCGCGTCAGCTGACCGGAGAACAGAGGAACATGGCGAAGACCAGTTTTCTGCGCCCGCTGGCCGTGGCGGCGGCCGGCGTCGTCCTGACGGCGACCGCCGTCGCGCCCGCGGTGGCCGGCCAGGGCACCCCGAGCGCGCCCGCGCCCGACACCGGCGCGGTACTCGCCGCCCTCCAGAACGCCGTGAACGCGGGCGCGCCCGGCGCCTTCGCGGTCATCCGCGACCACGGCGACGCCGAGTCCGACCAGGAGCTGACCGTCGGCAAGGCCGACCTGGACGGCACCCCGATGAAGGCCGGCTGGCGCTTCCGGGTCGGCAGCAACAGCAAGATGTTCGCGTCCGTCCTCGTCCTGCAGCTCGCCGAGCAGGGCCTCATCGACCTCGACCGGCCGCTGCGCGACTACCTCCCGGCCGGCACCCTCCCCGACGGCTGGACCATGACGGGCCGCCAGGTCATGGAGCACCGCGCCGGCATCTACGACCACACCAACGACCTGCTCGAACAGGCCGGCGAGGAGACCACCGCCGCCTTCGAGGCCCGCATCCGCACCGCGGTCTACGACCCGCGGGCGCTCGTCGCGATCTCCGTCAAGCACGGCATCCAGTACCCGCCCGGCACCAGGTACTCCTACTCCAACACCGACTTCGTGCTCATGGGGCTCGCCGTCGAGCACCTCACCGGCCGCCACTACGCCGACGTCCTGAAGGACCGCATCCTCGACCCGCTCGGCCTGCGCCGCACCTCGTTCGTCGTCCCCGACACGGACATCCGCGGCGCCCACGTCACCGGCTACCTCACCAACGACGACCGGACCAAGCCGCTGGTCAACTCCACCGAGCAGACCGCCTCCTGGCTCTGGGCCGCCGGCGGCGTCATCTCCTCCGCCGAGGACCTCGACACCTTCCTCACCGCCCTGCTCGCCGGCAGCGCCGGCGGGCTCGTCTCCGACGACTCGCTCAGGCAGATGACCGCCGCCCTGCCCACGCCCAGCGCGAAGATCTCCTACGGCCTCGGCCTGCGGCGCATCTCGCTCTCCTGCGGCGACGTGTACGGCCACGGCGGGATCGTCCAGGGCTACCAGACCCAGTCCTTCACCGCCCCGGACGGGCACCGCACCGTCGTCGTCTTCGCCAACGCCTCCAACAACGGCGCCGTCACCCAGGGGCTGATGGGCGCGCTCGAACCCGCCTTCTGCGGCAAGAAGCCGGCCGCCGCGCCCCGGACGACCCTGCGGCCGGCGGTGGAGGACACCACGATCCCGGCGGTGGAGGACAGCCGGATCTAGCCGCGCGCGGAGCGCGGCGCGGTCCGGCGGTCCGCGCACGTCAGCCCGCGGGTTCACACCCGCGGGCTGACGAGGCCGGCGCGCACGTGCGATCGGCATCGAGAAGGGCCCGGAGATCGATGGGGGTCTGGCCTGCGCGAGGCGCTGCGTCTAACCTCATCCGGTTGCTGTCGACGATCCCCACGCCCGCGCCCCGGAGGCGAGATGAAGGTTCACCACCTGGACTGCGCCACGATGTGCCCGCTCGGCGGCCGGCTCCTGATGGGCAGCGGCGGGCGGCTGGTCGGCCGCCTCTCGGCCCACTGCCTGCTGATCGAGAGCGGCGACGGGCTGATCCTGGTCGACACCGGCTTCGGCACCGACGACGTCGCCCGCCCCCACCACCGCCTCGGGCGGAGGTTCGTGCTGGCGGTCCGCCCGCAGCTGTCCCCTGCCGACACGGCCCTGCACCAGGTCCGCGCCCTCGGCCACGACCCGCGGGACGTCCGCGACATCGTGCTCACCCACCTCGACCCCGACCACGCCGGCGGCATCGGCGACTTCCCGCACGCCAGGGTCCACGTCCTCGCCGACGAACTCAGCGCCGCCCGCGCCCTCGCCACCCGCGGCGAACGCGACCGCTACCGAGCGGTCCAGTGGGCCCACGGCCCGGACTGGGTCGAGCACCAGCCGCAGGCCGCCACCGAGGACTGGTACGGCTTCCGGGCGATCCCGATCCTCCCGCACACCCCCGACGTCCTCCTCGTCCCCCTCGCCGGACACACCCGCGGCCACTGCGGCGTGGCCGTCCGCACCGCCGACCGCTGGCTGCTCCACGCCGGCGACGCCTACTTCTCCCGCACCGACATCGCGCCCGGATTCCCGCGCCGCCCGGCCGGTCTCACCGCCTTCCAGCGCCTCATGGCCGTCGACAACCCCGCCCGCCTCCACAACCTCAACCGCCTCCGCGCCCTCCACCGCACCCGCCCCAGCGACGTCCACCTCATCTGCGCCCACGACCCCGCCGACCTCCCCCGCCGGTAGCCCTCGCCGCACTCGTCCGCCCGGGCGACCCTCGGCCCGGGCGGACGAGTGCAGCGCGCGGGCCGGGCGGAAGGCTGCGATCTTCGAAGGCACCCGGGTACGGCAGAAGCCGGGTCCCCGTCGCCCAGAGACCGTGGAGGCCCGGAATGTGGCAGGCTCCCCCCGCCCCCGTCGCGACCGAGTGGCTGCCGGTGCTGGACATGCCGGGCAGCGGCCCGCAGAACCGCTGGACGGTCCTGCTGCGCGCCCTGCTGCTCATCCCGCAGTTCGTCGTGGTCTGGGTGCTGTCGGTGGTGGCGTTCGTCGTCGCCGTGATCGGCTGGTTCGCCGCCCTGGTGCTCGGCCGGCTGCCCGTGTTCGCCGCGGACTACCTCACCGCTTTCGTCCCGTACGACACCCGGGTCACCGCCTACCTGATGCTCACCGTGGACCGCTACCCGCCGTTCAGCTTCCGGGCTCCCGACTACCCCGTGCAGGTCTGGCTGCGGACCGGTGAGCTGAACCGGCTCGCCGTCCTCTTCCGGCTGATCCTCGCCATCCCCGCGGCGGTCGTCCAGGGCCTGCTGTCCGCCGGGTGGTGGCTGGTGGCGGTGATCAGCTGGCTGGTGGTTCTGATCCTCGGCCGGATGCCGCAGCCCCTGTACGAGGCGACGGCCGCGATCCTGCGCTACCGGATGCGGTACGTGGCCTACCTGCTGATGCTGACCTCCGCCTACCCCAAGCGCCTGTTCGGCGAGGAGCCCGGCTCGGAGCCCGGCGGGCCGGCGTCGGCCACCCGCCCGCTCGTCCTGAGCGGCGGCGGGCGCTTCCTCCTCGTCGTCTTCCTGGTGCTCGGCCTGGTGTCCTGGGCGACCAGCTCGATCACCGCGAACGTCACCTCGGACGACGACTCCTCGAACAACCCGACCGAGCGGGTCACCGCTCCGCTGGTCCCCGGCCCGGCCGGACGATAGCGGGACCTACAGCCCGCTCGGCCAGTTGTAGCTGCCGGGCACGGTGATCGTGGCGTTCTCCGCGGCCGTGCCGTAGACGAGGGCGATCTCGTCGTGGGCGTGCAGGAGGATCGCCGCCGGGTCGCCGCTCACCGGCTTGCCGTCGACGTACGCGGTCAGCGTGTGGGTGGCGTCCGTGCGCAGCCCGCCCAGGTGGTCGGCGGAGGCGGAGACCTGCCACTCGGTGAGGAACTGGCCCAGGCTGAAGTCCGCGTTCACCGGAGACTCGACGTGGACGACGCCGGTGGTGTCGTGGGTGTGCAGCGGGCTGATCTTCTGCGCGCTCTCGTCGACGCCGAGCAACGCCGGCACCGGGACGGGCTTGCCGTCCGCGTAGACGTCCAGGTGGGCGTGGATGTGCAGGGCCGTGCCCTCCGCGCCGAGCATCGGCAGCCCGGCGGCCTTCACCGCGGCCGCCACGTCGGCGGGTGCGTCCCACGGCGGCAGGGTGGTCCGGCCTTCGGCCGTGGTGCGCGGGTGCGCCGGGACCCCGGAGGGGGCGGACGAGTTCTGGTTCGTCGCGATCACGCCGGCGATCACGCCGATCACCGCGAGGGCGAGCAGGCCGATCGCCCCGCCCGCCACCAGGCGCCGACGCCGCTCGCGGCGGGCCTCCTCGGCCCTGAGCGCGGCGGCGCGGGCGCGTCGTTCGGCCGGCCCCGGCTTCTGCGCAGACATCGGTGCGGGCCTCCTCGGTCGAGGTAGCTGCTCCTCCAGCCTGGCAGAGTCCGCCCCGCTCGGCGCGCCGAGCTCAGTGGTGATCGTGGTGGCCGCGCTCCGGCGAGCCGCCCATCATGCGGAGCATCGCCATCCCGCCGGTCCGGAAGAAGCGGACCAGCAGAGCCGCCGCCAACAGCAGGAACGCGATGTTCAGCCACGTCGTGTAGTTCCACTCGACGCCCGCCGTCGGGATCTCCGCCTCGTGCTGGTCCGGGATCAACCCGAGCCAGCCGAAGGAGATTTCGACCACGTACCCGGCGACGACCATCGCCGCGTAGAAGGTCACGAACAGGAACACCGTCATCCGGCGGCCGTAGTACTTCCGGTAGATGTTCAGGATCGGCAGGATCAGCAGGTCCGCGAAGATGAAGGACACCACACCGCCGAAGCTGATCCCGCCCTTCCACAGCACCGCCGCGAGCGGCACGTTCCCGATCGAGCAGACGAAGGACGCGACCGCGACCAGCGGGCCGATCAGCGGCCCCCAGAGCTTGCTCGCGACCGGGTGGTCGGCGAAGAAGAACGCCTGCCAGAAGCTGTCCGGCACCCACGCGGCGATCGCCCCGGCGATCAGCAGGCCGATCACCAGGTCCTTGAGGATGGCCGCCCACTCCATCACGAACACGTGCGAGACGGACGTGACACCGGGGCGCGACAGCAGCCGCCGGGTGAAGGGCCCCTCCCCCGGGACGGACATGTCCATCGCCGCGTGACCCTCCATCGAGCCGGCCCGGCCGAACTCCGCCTGCTCCCGGGCCTCGTGAAGCAGCCGCTCCCGCAGGAACAGCCGGAAGAGCAGGGCGAGCATAAGGATCATGATCGGCCCGCCGACGAACTCCGCCGCCGTGAACTGCCAGCCAAGCAACAGGGCCAGGATCACGCCGAGTTCGACGACCAGGTTGGTCGAGGCGATCTCGAAGGCCATCGCCGCGGTGAAGTCCGCCCCCTTGCGGAACAGCGAGCGGGCCAGCGCGACCGCCGCGTACGAGCACGACGACGAGGCCGCGCCCAGCCCGGAGGCGACGGCCAGCGTGCGCGGCCGGGCGTCCCCCATCAGCCGGACGATCGTCGACTTGCGGACGACGGCCTGGACGACGGCGGACAGCAGGAAGCCGAGGATCAGCGCCCAGGTGATCTCCCAGGTCATCGCCCCGGTGATGGACAGGGCGTGCAGGATCGCGTGCATCGTGGTTCGTCCGCCTTCCCCCGGAGCCCTCTCCGTGACCGACATGGTCCGTCCCGGGTCCACCTGGACCCGCTGAACCGATCCGGACGACCGGGAACGACCTGGATGGTATACCCCCACACGGTATAGCGACAGGCGCCCCGCCGAAGGCTCCGGAACATGTGCGCACGCGTGCGCGCGGACGACCGT
The DNA here is from genome assembly GCF_009569385.1 of Streptomyces kaniharaensis. Lineage (NCBI taxonomy): Bacteria > Bacillati > Actinomycetota > Actinomycetes > Kitasatosporales > Streptomycetaceae > Streptomyces > Streptomyces kaniharaensis. The sequence continues at coordinate 30,865 of NZ_WBOF01000006.1, read as the reverse complement.
GGACGGCCTACGATGGCCGGATGAGCAGCGGCACCGAGTTGGCAGATGCACAGCACTCGCACCAGCGTGCCGAGGAGCGCCTCGACGTCGCCGCCGCCGTCCTGGCGCTGCTGGCCGACCGCACCCGGCTCGCCCTGCTGGAGCGGCTCGGCCAGGGCGAGGCCGACGTCACCACGCTGACCGAGGCGACCGGCGCCGCACGCCCGTCCGTCAGCCAGCACCTGGCCAAGCTCCGCCTGGCCGGCCTCGTCACCACCCGCCGGGACGGGCGGCGGGTCGTCTACTCGCTGCGCCACGGCCACCTCCGGCGGCTCGTCGACGAGGCGATGAACGTCGCGGACCACCAGATCCGCCACCTGCCGCCGCACGACTGACCCCGCCTCGAGCCCTCCCGGGGTCGGGGCACGGACAACATGTGCACACGTATGCACGCATTGACTATGATGAGCATGCCACCCCCACCGCGAACCGGGACGGACCCATGCTCTCCGTGCTGCGCAACCGCGCCTACCGCCACCTGTTCACCGCCCAGGTCGTCGCCCTGGTCGGCACCGGCCTGGCCACCGTGGCGCTGTCCCTGCTCGCCTACGACCTGGCCGGCGCGAACGCCTCGGCGGTACTGGGCACGGCGCTGGCCATCAAGATGGTGGCCTACGTCGCGATCGCACCGATCGCCGGCGCACTCTCCGGGCGGATACCGCGGCGGGCCCTCCTGGTGGCGATGGACCTCACCCGCGCCGCGGTGGCGCTCAGCCTGCCGTTCGTCACCCAGGTCTGGCAGGTGTACCTGCTGATCTTCCTGCTCCAGGCGGCCTCAGCGGCGTTCACCCCGACCTTCCAGGCCACCATCCCGGACGTCCTGCCCGCCGAGCGCGACTACACGCAGGCGCTGTCGATGTCCCGGCTCGCCTACGATCTGGAGTCCCTGTTCAGCCCGGCGCTCGCCGCCCTCCTGCTCACCCTGGTCTCCTACGACTGGCTGTTCGCGGGGACGACGGTGGGCTTCCTCGCCTCCGCCGCCCTGGTCGTCTCGGCCGTCCTGCCGAAACCGGCCCCGGTCGAGCGCACCGGCGGCGCCTACGCCAGGGCCGCCTTCAGCTCCCGTCTGTTCTGGGTGACACCGAGGCTGCGCGCCCTGCTCGCGCTCGACCTGGCGGTCGCCGCCGCGGGCGCCATCGTCTTCGTCAACACCGTCGTGGTGGTCCGCGACCACTTCCACCGCCCGGCCGGTGCCGTCTCCCTCGCCCTCGGCGCCTACGGGGCCGGCTCGATGCTCACCGCCCTGCTCCTCCCCCGCCTCCTGGCCCGCGTCGGCGACCGCCGGGTGATGCTCCCCGCCGCGTTCGCCCTGCCGGCCGTCCTCGCCGCCGCAACCGCCCTCACGGCCCTCGGACCGACCGGCTGGTCCTGGGCGGCGCTGCTTGCGACCTGGGCGCTGATCGGCGCGGCCTGCTCCGCCGTCCTCACCCCCGGCGGGCGCCTCATCCGCCGCTCGGCCGCCGACGCGGACCTGCCCGCCGCCTTCGCCGCCCAGTTCTCCCTCTCCCACAGCTGCTGGCTGCTCACCTACCCCCTCGCCGGCTGGCTCGCCGCCGGCGCCGGTCTGCCGGTCACCGCCGTCGTCCTCGGAACCGTCGCCCTGGCCGCGGCGGCCGGAGCCGCCGCCCTCTGGCCGTCCCGCGACCCGGACACCCTCGACCACCTCCACACCGACCTGCCCGCCGACCACCCCCACCTCGCCGGCGCCCACCCCGCCACCACCGGCGGCTGGCGCCACGGCCACCACTACGTCATCGACCGGTACCACCCCAGCTGGCCCCGGCCCGCCGTCCCCGGTCACTGACGGCCGTGACCGCGGTGCAGGTTCGTGACAGTGTCGTGTCGATCCGCGCGGGCGCCGTTCGACCTGAGGTAGAGAGGGTCGAGAGGCGACCCCCACGGCAAGGAGACCCATGATGGCGAAGTACATGCTGATCATGCGCGGCACGGACGAGTCCATGGCGAAGATGAGGGAGACCCCCTTCGAGGAGATGCTCGAAACCGTCGGCCGCTTCAACGAGGAACTGATCAAGGCGGGCGTGCTCGTCGCCGCCGAGGGCCTGGACGACCCGGGCCAGGGCGTCGTGGTCGACTTCGGCGGCGAGACGCCGGTGGTCACCGACGGCCCGTACGGGGAGACGAAGGAACTGTTCGGCGGCTTCTACCTGATCGACGTGGCCTCGAAGGAGGAGGCCGTCGAGTGGGCCAAGCGGCTCCCCGCCCTCCCGGGCTCGAAGTGCGAGGTCCGGCGGGTGCCGGGGATCGACGAGTTCCCGCAGGACAACGAGTGGATCGTCAAGGAGCGGGCGTGGCGCGAGCGGACCGGCCAGCTGTGACACTCCCGACCACCGACGGCCCGCCGAGCCCCGAGTCGGCTCGGCGGGCCGTCGAGGCCGTCTGGCGGATCGAGTCCGCCCGGATCGTCGGCGCGCTCACCCGCTACACGGGGGACTTCGAACTCGCCGAGGACGTCGCGCAGGAGGCGCTCGCGGAAGCCCTCGTCTCCTGGGCACGCGACGGCGCGCCGGCCAGCCCGGTCGGCTGGCTGCTCGCCACGGCGCGGCGGCGCGCCATCGACGCCTTCCGCCGCCGCTCTGCCCGCGACGAGCGGTACGCCCGGCTCGCCCGGCCGCTCGCCGAGGGCGAGGCGGCGGCGGGTGCGGCGGCCCCGCCGGAGCGCGCGGACGACCTGCCGTGGGACCCGGACCGGGTCGACGACGATGTCCTCGCGCTGATCTTCGTCGCCTGCCACCCGGTGCTCTCGCCCGAGGCCCGGGTGGCCCTGACGCTGCGGGTGGTCGGCGGCCTGTCCAGCGAGGAGATCGCCCGGGCGTTCCTGGTGCCCGTGCCCACCGTCCAGGCCCGGATCACGCGGGCGAAGAAGACCATCGGCGCGGCGGGCGTGCCGTTCGAGCTCCCGCCGGCCGAGGAGCGCCGCGAGCGGCTCGGCTCCGTCCTGAGCGTCCTGTACGTGATCTTCACCGAGGGCTCGACGGCCACCGGCGGGGAGAGCCTGCTGCGCGCCGACCTCGCCTACGAGGCCGTCCGGCTGGCGCGGACGCTGGCCGCCCTGCTGCCCCGGGAGCCGGAGGTGCACGGCCTGCTCGCGCTGTTCGAGCTGACGGCAGCGCGCTTTCCCGCCCGCACCGGGCCCGACGGCGAGCCGGTGCTCCTGGAGGACCAGGACCGGCGGCTGTGGGACCGTTCGGCGATCCGCCGCGGCCGGGCCGCCCTCGGCCGCGCCACGGCCGCCGGGCGCGGCCTCGGCCCGTACGGTCTCCAGGCCGCCGTCGCCGCCTGCCACGCGGCGGCCCCTTCGGTGCCGGAGACCGACTGGGAGCGCATCGTCGTCCTCTACGAGGCCCTCGGCCGGGTCGCCCCGTCCCCGGTCGTCGACCTCAACCGGGCCGTGGCCGTCGCGATGGCGAGCGGCCCGCGGCAGGCGCTGGCCATCGTCGACGACCTCACCGCGACCGGCCGCCTGTCGGGCTCGCACCTGCTCCCCACCGTCCGCGGTGAACTCCTCACCCGCCTCGGCCGCACCGCCGAGGCCCGCGCCGAACTCGAACTCGCCGCCCGGCTCTGCCGCAACACCCGCGAGCGCTCGGTCCTGCTGCGCAAGGCGGCCGCCCTGGGATGACCCCTTGCCCGGGTGCCGCCCGATGGATTGTCAGGTACCCATCACCACAAGTACCATGTCACACCTCGCCGACCCCGGAGCTCCTGGAGGACGCCCGTGCGCAGCAGCAGGACCGTCTCGACCCTTCTCGCCTCCGCCGTCGCCCTCACCCTGCTGGGCGCCGCCCCGGCCACGGGGACACCGGCCACGGACACCCGGCGGACCGTGGAGGTGTTCGCCGAGGACGGCGGCATCTCCCGGGCGCAGGTGCCCGGCGCCTCGCCGTACGTGGCCCCGAGCCTGGCACCGCTCGCCGGCGACGGCGACGTCACCTCGCTGATCCGCAACGGGGATCCGGACACCAAGCTCGACGTGGTGATGATCGGGGACGGCTACTCCGCGCAGGAACAGGAGAAGTTCCGGACCGACGCCGCCGACAAGTGGCGCGAGATCACCGCGGTGGAGCCGTACGCCAGCTACCGGAAGCTGTTCAACGTGTGGGCGGTGTCCGCCGTCTCCCCGCAGTCGGGCGTCTCCGGTGACCCGGACAAGGCGACCGTCCGGCACACCGCGCTGGGCTCGTACTTCTGGTGCGGCGGCGTGGAGCGCCTGCTGTGCGTGGACGAGAAGGCGGTCGAACGCTACGCGGCGAAGGCCCCGCAGGCGGACCTGGTGATCGTGGTGGCCAACAGCGCCAAGTACGGCGGCGCAGGATACAACGACGTCACCTCCTCGCTCGGCTACGAGGGCATCGCGACCGTGGCCGGCGGCAACGCGAAGTCCGGGCAGATCGCGGTGCACGAGACCGGGCACTCCCTGGGCAAGCTCGCCGACGAGTACGCCTACGCCGGCCAGGGCACCTACAAGGGCGACGAACCCGCGGAGGCCAACATCAGCACCCTCACCGCCGACCGGATGCGCGAGGAGGGCACCAAGTGGTCCCGCTGGCTCGGCCAGACCTCGCCGGACGGCGGCACGGTCGGCACCTTCGAGGGCGGTGGCTACTACCCGGCCGGCCTGTTCCGCCCGACCGAGAACTCGATCATGCGGTCACTGGGGCGCGAGTTCAACCTGCCCGGGCGTGAGGCCATGATCGCCGGCTTCTACCGCCACGCCACCCCGCTGACCAGCCCGACCCCCGCCGGCAGCTGGCTCACCCCGGACGACCGCGTGACCGTCGACCTGCCGGTACCCGGGACCCGGCTGCGCTGGTACCTGGACTGGCACGAACTGCCCGAGCTGCGAGGCCACACCGCCCTCGACGTCGCCGCCGTCCTCCCGGGCGGGGCCCATTCCCTTCCTCACTTCCTCACGGCCGTCGCCACCGACCCGACCCCGGCCGTCGCCGACCCGGCCCTGCGCGCCGACCTGACGGGGACGCTGTCGTGGGTGGTGGCGGGGTGACAGGCTGATGACGGGGTGACCCGGCGCGGGCGTGCACCCCGCTCAGGCTGACGCCGTCCGCTCGACCCCGCGATCGCCGACCACCTGGCGCGGCTCCGACACCGGCCACGCCAGGACGGCCAACCGCCGCACGGCCGCGCGGCGTTGGGCCACTCCCAGGGCCGTCACCACCGCGCCCAGTGCGACCCAGCCCACCGGGCCGGCCGCCATCACCACTCCGGTCAGCAGCAGCGGTCCCGCCGACTTCTGCACCGACTGCGCCATCCCGGCCACACCCGGATTGGACGCCCGGGCGCGCGGCGGTGCCAGGCTCACCGCCAACTCCCATGAGCTCACCGAGCGCAGCAGCTCCGCCAGGGTGACCAGCATCGCGGCCGCCAGCAGGAGGTGACGCGGGCCGGGTTCGGCGTCTCAACTCCTTGCATCCACCAGGGTGTTCGACCGCGGCTCGGCGTTCGACGCGTCGAGCCGTCAGTGCTGGTGCAGCCGTGTCGCACCGGCCCGCGGCCGGGAGGCTTCCGGGGCCCGCAGGTCCGCCCTCGTCCCCGTCGGCTCTCGGATACCGGTCACGGTGAGCCAGACCGGGAGGGCGACGAGGAACACGGCCTCCACGATCAGAGACAGCACGCCGTAGGGCGGTTCCCAGTCGGGTTCGTAGTAGCCGGGCAGGCCGACCGTGCGGGACAGCAGGAAGCCGGTGATCATGCCGAGGCTGACCAGCGCTCCCACCGCCCAGGCGCCGAGCGGCCGTCTGCGGACGACGAGCCCCGCGGCGACGAGCAGCAACGGGACACTGCCGACGACGAACAGGACGCCGATGTACGGCTTCTCCTCCAGGTGCGAGGGCACGAGGATCAGGTGGAGCACCGCACTGGCCAGCGCGCAGGCGGCCGCTGTGCCGCGCAGTGCGATGTCGAGCGTGCGTGACTTCATCGGCACTCCAACGGTCAGGTGGCCGACCCGCCGGGTGACACCGAGTGAGCAGCCCGGTCGCCCGTCAGGACGCCACGAATCAACTGCCACCCTCACATACGGTGTTGACACGCATACCGTTCATGATCGGTCAAGATTGACGACCGACGGTGGGGCCCACCTTCCACGCCGACGACGGACGGGCTCAGCCGAGGGCGCCGGTGCGGGCGTCCTGCCACAGGTCGATGCTGCCGGCGTCGGCGGTGAGCGCGTCGATCTCGGCCAGCTCCTCCTCCGTGAAGCCGAGGTTCTCCAGGGCGGCGACGTTCTGCTCCAGCTGTTCGGTGCGGGAGGCGCCGACCACCAGCGACGTGACCCGGTCGTCGCGCAGCGCCCAGGCCAGCGCCAGCTGGGCCAGGGTCTGCCCGCGACGGCGGGCGAGGTCGTCGAGAGCGCGCAGTCGCCGCAGCATCTCCTCGGAGAGCCAGCCCGGGTCGAACGACTTGCCCTGCGCCGCCCGCGAGTCGGCGGGCACGCCGCCGAGGTAGCGGCCGGTGAGCAGGCCCTGGGCGAGCGCGGTGAAGCCGATGACGCCGAAGCCCTCCTCCTCGGCGGCGTCGAGCAGGCCCTCGGTCTCGATCCAGCGGTTGAGCATGGAGTACGAGGGCTGGTGGATCAGCAGCGGGGTGCCCAGCTCGCGCAGGATGGCCGCCGCCCGGAGGGTGCGCTCGGTGTCGTACGAGGAGATGCCCACGTACAACGCCTTGCCCTGGCGGACCGCGGTGTCCAGCGCGCCCATGGTCTCCTCGAGCGGGGTGCCGGCGTCGAGCCGGTGGGAGTAGAAGATGTCGACGTAGTCCAGGCCCATCCGCCCGAGCGACTGGTCGAGCGAGGCCAGCACGTACTTGCGGGAGCCGCCGCCCTGCCCGTAGGGCCCGGGCCACATGTCCCAGCCCGCCTTGGTGGAGATCACCAGCTCGTCGCGGTACGGGCCGAGGTCCTGCCGCATGAGGCGGCCGAAGTTGATCTCCGCGGCGCCGTACGGCGGGCCGTAGTTGTTCGCCAGATCGTGGTGGGTGATGCCGAGGTCGAACGCCCGCAGGGCGATCTCCCGCTGGATCTCGTACGGCTTGTCGTCCCCGAAGTTGTGCCAGTAGCCCAGGGACAGGACGGGAAGGTCGAGGCCCGAGCGCCCCGTCCGGCGGTACCGCATGGTGCCGTCGTAGCGCTGGGGGTCCGCGCGGTGGTCCATGGCTCGCTCTCCGCGGGTGGCCGATCGGCACGCCCCGGACCGTCCGGGCCGTGCCCCGGCCCACGCCCGAGGGCCAGGAGTTCTCATGCTCCCCCATGCACGCGATGCCCGCAGCGCGGCATCGGGTCGGGGCAGCTGCGCTGCCCGGACCGCTCAGTGCGCGGTTCCGCCGCGGATCAGGCGGGCTGCCAGCAGGCCGGAGGCCGCGGTGAGGGCGGCAGCGGCGACGACGGTGGCGTTCAGGCCGAGGGCGTCGGCGAGGACACCGGCGACGAGTGCGCCGGCGTAGCCGAGGTCGCGCCAGAACCGGTAGGTGCCGAGTGCGTTGGCCCGCCAGGCGGGGTGGGCGTTGTCGGAGACCGAGGCGATCAGCGCCGGGTAGACCATCGCGGTGCCGAGGCCGAGGAGGACGGCGGAGGCGGTGCCGGCGGGCAGCGGCCGGTAGAGCAGGACCAGGGCGAGGACGAAGCCCGCCGACTGGACGAACATGCCGGTGACGATGAGCGGTTTGCGGCCGATGCGGTCGGCGAGGTGGCCGGTGGGGATCTGGCCGAACCCCCGCAGCGGATACAGCCCCTTGATCAGGCGGGCGGCGAGCCCGAGGCCGTGCTCGGTGAACAGCAGGGGGCGCAGGCCGTGGGTGGTGGCGAGGTAGCCGGTGAGCAGCGCGGTGGCGCCGAGGGAGGCGTAGCCGGCGGCCTCGTTGAGGCCGGTGGCGAGCCCGCGGCGGGCGGGGCCGACGAGGTCGATCTTCATGTTGACGGCCATCGACCAGGTCAGGCCCTGGTTGATGCCGAGCAGGACGTTCGCGGCGACGATCCATCCCGCCTTGGCGTGACCGGCAGCCGCCCCCCGGCTCTGCCCGAGGGCCGGGCGCGAGGGGGCGGCCCGTCGAGAGCCAGGGGATCAGGGGCACTGCTTCCAGGCGAGGTGGTAGACGGTGTTGATGCTGCCGTCCGTCGAGTCCATCGTCATGAAGCTGGTGGTGCTGGCCGGGTCCGAACTGCCGGCGCCGACCCGCAGTTCGGTGTTGATGTTGAAGTTGCGCTGCTCGCCGCAGGGCGCGAAGACCAGGGCGGCGATGTCGACGGTGTCGGTCGCCTGCCAGTTGTCGTCCCTGGGACCGGAGAAGCGGTGGGTCCGGTAGGTGGTCTCGGGCTGGCCCTGGAAGTAGTAGCTGGCCCGCTGGGCGGCGGTCGCACCCGCCTCCAGGTGCGCGAAGCCGCGGTAGTCGGCGGACGCGATCGCGTAGGTGAAGCCCTGGGGGACGTGCACGCGCAGGTTGAGCTGACAGTTCTTCCGGAAGTCGGTCGGCTTCGACCCGACCCCCACCTGGGCGAGGTAGCTACTGTAGGTCACGGTGAAGGCCGTGTTGTCCGGGGAGACGGCCACGGCGGCCGTCCCTGCCGGGCAGCCGGAGCCGTTGACCGTCGCGACGTCGATGACGATCCGGTCCGGCGGCGTCGGGAGCGAATCGGCACCGAAGGCCGGCGAGCTGAACAGTGATGCGGCGACACCGGTCGCGGCCAGCACGCGGAGCAGCATGGGCTTCCCCTTCGATCGTCCACGGGTCCGGGGCGGATACGGCCGTTCCGAAACCCAACCCCGGAATTGACACGGACATGCCACCACACTCGACATGCCCGTGTACAGGGGGTGACACCGACGCGTGACAACGCCGGGCGATCGACGGCCCGGCAACGCGCACTATTCCTCCACTCATGTGTTCACACCGTGAAGTTCACGCGTCCTGACCCCTTGTCAGGCCCATCGTTCCTCCCTACCTTCGTGGACCAGGGCCCAGGCCCGATCGGGCCGGGCGGTCCGCGGCGGCCGCAACCCGCGGCATCGCCGGATGCGCCACAAGACCTGGAGGCGTCACATGCAGCCATGACCGACGAGATCCGCGACGCGGGTCCGCTGGTGGTCGATGACGAGGCCATCGCGTTCGAGGACGACGACCGCAGCGACCACGACGCCACGGCATGCCTCGCCGGCCCGTGGGTGACCGCCACCACCCGCTTCGCCTGCGACAGAAACTCGTAGCGGTGACCGCGTCCATCGCCGGCCGCAGCGGATGGTCCGACGACACGTGGTCGTACCTGAACGATCCGCGGATGCCGGCGATGGACCACGATTGGAAGCTGCACGTCTCGGCCCGTCCCGGCGGCCTCGAGGCCGTGACCGACCTCGTCCTGCCGGTGCTGTTGCGCAACGTCTGCCATGCGAAGTGGGCCAGGAGTCCGGAGACCCTGCGTGCGATCAACTCCGGTGTGTCGAGTGCGGGCGCCGTCGGGAAGGCGATCACGGTCTATCCGGCGCCCGGCACCGTCGTCGGGCTCGCCGACGAACTCGTCACGGTGTTGCGCGGGTGGGAGGGTCCGCAGATCGTCAGCGATCGGCGGGTCGATCCGCATGCCGCCCGGTGACCCGGTCGACCGCGCGGTAGACGTTGCCCTGCGGCTTGCGCACGATGCCGCCGGTGACCCGGTAGCGCCCACCGCCGAATCCGCGGGAGGAGCCCGGCCGGGCGCCGTCCCCGGGCCGGTTCTCGAAGGGATCCTCGGCCCAGGGCGGGCACCGGTAGGAACCGCCGGCCAGGCCGTCGAAGACCCGGCCGTCCGGGCTCACCATGACCGACTCGGTCCGCCCGCTCCGGCCGGTCCGGTAGTCGCCCGTGAAGGGCCCGTAGCGGTAGTAGAGGGGGGCAGGTGGTCGTCAAGCAGGCGAGGGCCTTCGTCGCCGAGGACGAGTCCGGTGCGGACACCCGCGACCGGCTGCGCAACGAGCGAACGGTCCGGCCACCTACGCCCCACACGCGGCCTGACGCGACCGATCCTCAGGAGTCCGGCGCGGCGGTGGGCTGCACTTCCGTCCGGATCCCGGTCGCCGCGGTGACGGTCACGGCGACCGCGATGATGCCTTCCGCCCAGAAGAAGGCCAGACGCTTCGGCCCGGGCCCCCTGAAGATCAGGGAAGCGTCCAGAACTGGGTCGTGACGAGGTAGAAGACGACGGCCCAGATCGCGGTCACCCCGGCGACTATGCCGAGACCGATGCGGTTGGTCCTCGCCGCCGACGCGCCCGGTGAGGGCCGGAGCCACCGCTTGAGCAGCGGGTTCACGTAGTAGGGCATCGTCAGGAAGCTCATGATGAAGCTCGACAGCAGGTTGCCCACCAGCAGTCCGATCCACAGCGGCATCTTCAGCGGCGACAGGGCGAGTGTCAGCAGCACGACGGTCGGGTACAGGCCGACCCACACCGCGATGGCGGTTTTCGTTTCGGACGGCGGCGGCGCCTGCTTGCCGTTCTCCTCGAAGGCGAACCAGCTGCCGAACGAGTTGTCGATCGTCCGGAGTTTGAACTCGTTGAACTTCTCGCCCTCGGCGAGGATCTTCCGCCGTGTGCTCGATGTCAGCCAGGCGTCGAGGTGCTCGGCGCTGTCGAACCGGTACAGCGTGGTCCACTCGTCCTGGAGCCCCTCGATCGGACGGAAGAGCTCGGTACCGCGGAAGCCCTCGAACGTCCGCTCCTCCTGACTCATGCGCTGCTGCCAGTCGAGGAACTCGTCGACGTGGTCGGGGTGGACGCGGTGGGCGACCACGACGGTCACGAGCGGATCCGGTGCCTGCTCACCGCCTCTGACGACCTGCTGGGTTCCCGGACCGTCGAACAGCCTGCTGCCGGCGTCGAGCAGGTTCTGCCTGGTTGCGCTGTTGATCCATGCCTGCAGATGGGCTATCGAGTCGAACCGGTAGACGACGACCCAGTCGGGCTGCAGGGATGTCGGCGGGGAGACCTCCGCACCGAGGTGGCCGGCGAAGCCGGCGGCGGCGGCGTTGACGGCCTTCTGCCAGGTCTCGTACTCACGCTCCAGCCCCGGCCGGACCTTCAGACCGATGATGGCCGTCGCCGCAGCCTCCTCGCCCCGGGGCTTCACGGTGGTCATTTCGGTCCGGCCGTCGCCGACACCGGCCTGGCTTCGTTCAGCCGGCTGTAGATCCGTTCCGGGGTCAGCGGCAGCGCGCGGTAGCGGACGCCCGTGGCGTCGTGGAGCGCGTTCGCCAGGGCGGCGGACACCGGGTTGATGCAGCATTCCGCCATGCCCTTCGAGCGCATCGGCCCGACCGAGTCCGAGGACGCCACCAGGAGCACGTCGGTTCGGGGGATGTCGGCGTAGGTGGGGATGCGGTAGTTGCGGAGGTTCGGGTTGGCCATGGCACCGTTCGCGTCGATCTGGTGGTTCTCGGTCAGCGCGAAGCCGATGCCCTGGGCGACGCCACCGTCCACCTGCCCCCGGACCTGAACGGGGTTGATGACGTCGCCGGCGTCGGTGGCCTGCACGCTGTAGAGGATGCGGATCTCACCCGTCACCCGATGGACGGCGATCCGGAATCCCTGCGTGTTGGAGGTGACGCTTCGCGGCGAGCCGTAGGCCTTGCGGGCGGCGGTGAAGCGGATTCCGCGCGCGCGGGCCAGGGCGACGAGGTCCGCCAAGGAGACGCGCTGCTCGCCGCAGACGACGCCGTCGTCGTCCATCGAGCACATCACGACGTGGACGCTCGTGTGGGCGGCGGCGAACTCCAGGATCCGGTCCCGCACCGCGTTGGCCGCACGGAGCACGGCGTTGCCTGCCACGAAGAGTCCCGCGCTCGCGAAGGCTCCGGTGTCGAATCCCGTGCGGTCGGTGTCCGACTGCACCAGGCGGATCCGCTCCGGCGTCGTGCCCAACTGGTTGGCCGCGATCTGGACATGGGCGGTCGAGGTGCCCTCGCCGAACTCGACCGTCCCGACGGCCAGTTCGTACACCAGGTCGTCGCCGAGCGTGACCCAGGCCTCCGAGATGTGCTCGGTCGGGGGCGCGGTCTCGTGCAGGGAACTCGCCACGCCGGCTCCGACGAGCCACTCGGGCCCCGGTGACGGCTCGTGAGCCGTTCGGGCCATCGCGGCGTCCACTAGGTCGATGCACTTGGCGAGTCCGTCCTCGGTGAACAGCACGTCGTCGGGTCCGTCGTGCAGGGCGACGAGCGGATCGCCCGGTCGGACGATGTTGCGGCGCCGCAGTTCGAGCGGGTCGAGGTGCAGGGCACGGGCCAGTTCGTCCATCGCCGATTCCACGGCGAACGCCGGCTGCGTCATCCCGTATCCACGCAGCGCCCCGCTCGGAACGGTGTTCGTGTAGACGGCGAAGGCATCGTACTTCTTGTTGGGGCAGCGGTAGATCATCACGGCCGCACCACCCGCGTACAGCGTTTCACCGCCGTGGTTGCCGTAGGCGCCGGTGTTCGACACGTTGCGGACCTGGAACGCCGTGAGCGTCCCGTCCGCCTTCGCACCGAGCTTGACCGTCAGCGTCATCGGATGCCGGGGCGAGGCCGTGGTGAACTCCTCCTCGCGGGTGTACTCGAAGCAGACCGGCCGCCCGGTGTCCAGCGTGGCGAGCGCGACCAGATCCTCGGAGATCACTTCCTGTTTGCCGCCGAAGCCGCCGCCGACCCGCTTGCAGAACACGCGCAGCTGGTCAGGCCGCAGGGCGAACAGATAGGCGAGTTTGACCTTGGCTATCGACGGCGACTGCGAACTGGTCCGCACGTTCAGGCGGCCGTCCGCCATCCAGGCGATCGAACCGTGGGTCTCCAGGTGCGCGTGCTGCACGCGCGGGGAGGAGTACGTGCCCTCGTGGATCACGTCGGCGTCGGCGAATCCGGCGTCGACGTCACCGATGTGCGAATGGATCTCCAGCAGGATGTTGTGGACCGGATCCCGGACGAAGGGGTCGTCCGTGCCGTGCAGCTGCGGCGCGCCCTCGGCCATCGCCTCCTCGGGGTCGAACACGGCCGGCATGACGTCGTAGTCGACGACGACCCTCCGGCAGCCTTCCTCCGCCGCCCCGACGGTGTCGGCCAGGACGGCTGCGACGCGCTGGCCGACGAAGCGCACCGTGTTGTCGAGGATGAACGTGTCGTCCGGATCGACGAGATGGTCGGTGTGGATCGCCGTGGTGAAGCGCTTGCGCGGCACGTCCTCCCAGGTGTAGACCCGGCGCACGCCGGGAACCGCGAGTGCCGCGGTCTTGTCGATCGAGAGGATCCTGGCGTGCGCGTGCGGTGAGTGCAGCACCTTGAGGTGCAGCATGCCCTCGAGACGGGTGTCCATGGTGAACTCGGCGCGGCCTGTCACCACATCGTCGGCCGCCGGTGCGCCGACACTCGTCCCCACGGCCTTCCCCGGGGCTGCCGTCTCCACGCCGGTGACGCCCCGCACGGCGTCCTCGATCGCCCGGTAGCCGGTGCAGCGACAGAGGTTGCCCTTCAACGCCCGGGGAAGGTCGTCCTTCTGAGCCTCGGTGAGCGTGGCCGACGTCATGATCATCCCGGCCGTGCAGAAGCCGCACTGGAATCCCGGGGCGTCACGGAACTGCCGCTGCATCGGATGCAGGTCGCCCGACGATCCGAGACCCTCGATCGTCGTCACCTCGTGACCGTCCGCGCGGAACGCGGGGGTGATGCAACTGTGCACCGGATCGCCGTCCAGCCACACCGTGCACGCGCCGCAATCGCCTGCGTCGCACCCCTTCTTGACGCCGAAGTGGCCGAGCGAGCGGAGGAAGGTGCGCAGGCACTGGCCGGCTTCCGGCTCTTCGTCGAAGCTCCTGCCGTTCACGATGAAGGTCATGCCGGACCCCCAGCCATGAGTTCGTGACGAATTTCTTCGGTGAAGTGCTTGGTCAGGTGGCGCCGGTGATCGGGGGTCCCGTTCGGGTCGGCGAACCAGTGGTCGGCGGGGATGACATCGATGCTGTGCTGAAGGGTCCGTGCGTCGGGAATGCTGTCGAAGGCGATCCGTACCGGCCGCGTGGTACCGGCGGTGACGGTGAGCAGCAGGTCGTTCGTCCCGGGCGTCTGGGTGCCGATGAGGAACACCGTCGAACGGCCGAGGTGGGTCAGCGCGAAACGGCGGTGCACGGTGCGTTTCCGCAGCGCGCTCGCCGGAATCCTGATGCGGCGCAGGAGTTCGCCGGGTGCGAGGATGTTCCGGTTGTTGCCGGTCACGAAGTCGAGGGCGTCGACAACGCGGATCGACCCGTCGGGAGCCCACAGCTCGTACCCGGCCTGGAGGGCGACCGTCAGCGTGATCATCGGGCCGGCGGGCAACGACAGGCAGATGTTGCCGCCCACGGTCGCCGAGTTCCATACCTTGAACGAGGACAGGAACGCCTCGCAGCCCGTGGCGAAGAGGGGGCCCGCGGTCCAGTCACGCGGCGGCTCGAAGGCGTACAGGTCGCGGATGGTGCAGGTCGCACCGATCTCCAGGCCGGTGTCGCTCGGAACGAGCGGATCCCAGCCCAAGGACGTCAGGTCGATCAGGCGGCGCAGGCTCGGCTGTTCGGCGGAGAACAGGAACGTGCCGCCCGCCAGCCAGGCATCGCCTTCACGCCAATCCAGCCCGGGCCGATCGGGCGGGCGCCGGACGACTTCCGTGATGGTGTTGAGGTCCATGGGAATCTCCCTCATGACGACCACCGCGCGACGGACCGCCCCCCGAATCACCGTGTGGGCCACTGCGGTCGAACTGCCCTGGAGGAGCCTTGGCGGGCGCTGGGATTCATCTCAAGCGTATAGCCGGACGAGCCAGGCCCGCCAAGTCAGGACCTTGGCGTGACGCCGAGCCGTCGGGGTCGGTGCGGTGGCGCTGGTCGTGCATCCGGCGCAACCGTGGCTGCATGGCTCTGCCCGATTTCCTGACTAAGGATCTGATGTCCTGAGCTCGAGGCGGATTCGGACAGCGGATGCGGCAGCGAGCCCCTCGCGGCGCCGGCTGCTGACCGCCGCCGCGGTGGCGCCGGTGCTGGTCGGTGTGGGACCGGCGGCGGCCCAGGCCGAGCCGGGCCACGACGGCGGGCACGACCATCCGAACGGACTGCCCGGTCGGCCACGGCAGCTTCGGTGGCCGCCCGGGTTGCGGCCACTGGGCAGGTGGGGCAGGCGCCCGGTCTCCTCCACCGTGGTGATTCGCTCAGATTGCCGACACCGCCCACCCCGGCCGCGCCCGTACCCGCCCCACAAAAGACCCGATAAAATGACTACTGGTGTGCCGGGAAGTCTGGTCGGCTCGGGGGACGACTGCAGCGATCGGGCGGCGGCGACCCCGATGGTTGCGATGGGTCGTTTCTGCAGATGCACGCCGTGGGGATCGTTCTCGTTCTGGTGGTTCTGGCCACGAGTGTGGCCACCTTCGCCCGGCGATGGCGGATACCCGCTCCCTCGCTGCTGGTGCTGGCCGGCATCGGGGCCGCGCTGATACCCGGGGTACCCGCGCTGCACGTCCCGCCGCAGGCCATCGCCCTGGTGGTCCTGCCGCCCCTGCTCTACTCCTCCGCCGAGGAACTGTCCCTGCGCGACCTGCGCGCAGTGTGGCGCCCGGTGACGATCCTCTCCTTCGGGCTGGTCTTCGCCTCCGCCGCCGCCGTGGGCTTCGCGGCCGTCGCCGTCGCCGGCCTGCCGCCCGCGATGGCCTTCGTCCTGGGCGCCGTCCTGTCCAGCACCGACCCGGTGGCCGTCACCGCGCTCGGCCGTCGCCTGGCGCTTCCGAGCCGGGTCCAGGTCCTCGTCCAGGCCGAGAGCCTCTTCAACGACGCCACCTCGCTCGTCCTCTTCAAGGTCGCCATCGGCATAGCGGTCGCGGTGGGCGGCACCGTCGACCTGCCCGCCGCCGGCGGCGAACTCCTGCTGCTCGGCGGCGGCGGCAGCGTGATCGGCGCAGCCGTCGCCGGGCTGGTCTGGCTGATCCGCCGCCGCACCACCGACCCGGTCCTTGAGACCGTGATCGCGCTGGTCACCCCGTACGCGGCCTACGTGCTGGCGGAGTCCGCCCACACCTCCGGCGTCACCTCCGTCGTCGTCGCGGGCGTCCTGCTCGGCCGCTCCGGCCACCGCCTCACCGACGCCCACATCCGCCTCCAACTGCACGCCGTGTACGCCGTGGTCGTGTTCCTGCTGGAGAGCGTCGTCTTCAGCATCGTCGGCCTCGAACTGCCCACCCTGGTCCGGGAGCTGCCGGCCGGCACCGGCTGGTGGCCGCTTCAGGCGCTCGCACTCGCGGCCCTGCTGATCGCCGTCCGGGTGCTCTGGACCCTGCCACTGACCCGCGCGGTCAAGCCCACTCGCGGCCGGCTCTCCTGGCGGGTCGCCGGGGTGGTCACCTGGGCAGGCACCCGGGGCGTCATGCCGCTGGCCGCCGCCCTGTCCATCCCGCTGCTCGCCGACGACCGCACCCCGCTCACCGCCCGCCCGCTCGTCCTGGTACTCACCACATCGGTCGTCGTGTTCACCCTGGTCGTCCAGGGCCTGACCCTCGCCGCCGTGGTCAACCGGTCCGGACTCGCCCTCGAACCCGAGCACACCGCCCGCGAGGAGGACGAGGCCCGCGACGCCCTCAACCACGCGGCCCTCGATCACGTCGAACACCTCGCCAACCTGGAAGTCATGCCCGAGACCGCCATCGACCGGGTCCGGCGCAGCCTCACCGCCCGCCTCGACCGCACCCCCGAAACCCCCGACGGCACCACCGCCGACGCCGCCCACCGCCAGCTGCGGCGCGAGGTCATCGCCGTACAGAACACCGAACTGCGCCGCCTCTACGAGGAACACCGCATCAGCGACACCACCCTGCGCCTCCTCCAGCGCGACCTCGACCTGGAGGAAGCCGGCCTCGGCAAGGCGTGAAGCCCTACGGGCCTCCGGGCTCCTGGATCGATCCGGAGCCGGGCCTGGAGCTTCCATACGGCTCCCTGATGCCGCGTGCCTTGCGCGCGCCGGAAACCCAGCGGTCAGGGTGGAGGAGTTCGAGCAACCACCGTTGCACAGAAGGGAATTCGAAGGCTTCCCGCAAGTACACCGACTACGGCGGCGCCCACGGGCTGAGCACCGACGGCCTACGGACGGGGGGCTCCATCTCCGGACAGCCCGCGATCGCCGCGGAAGCCGGCCGACTCACCGTGCGACTGGTCTTCCTCCAGGGGCCGTCGGAACACGGCTACGAGTTCTCGCTGCCACTGCCGGACGGGACCTGAGGCCCGGGCCGCAGCTTGCCGCCTCGCCGGTCAGGCGAAGTCGCGCAGGCGGGGCCGTACGCCCAGTCCGGTCAGGGCGAGGGCTGCGGCCAGGCCTGCCGCGCCGAGGCCGACGGTGGTGGTGTCGAGGTCGTCGTCCGTGATGGCGACCGCGTCCTCGAAGGCTCGCCGGTTGATCGCCTGGGTGTCGTCGAGGGCGGCGCTGAGCGCGCCGAAGTCGGCGTTGGACTGGCCCGGGGTGAGGCCGGTGTTGAAGGTGACGGCCTCCTTGAGCCGGCCCTGGGCGTTCAGCTCGCGGATCTTCCGGTCGTCCCGCTGGTACTGCTGGAAGGCGGTGAGCACCCGCTCCGCCGCGTCCTGCTCACCGGCGAAGGTGATGTTGCGCAGCTCGTCGCCCAGGTAACCGCCGAAGCCCACCTGGCGGTGGTCGGCCCGGTGCCGGTCGGCCAGCGCGGCCAGCTTGTCGTTGTACGTGGCGAGGGTCGCGCCGTCGACCCGCGTGAAGGACTGGGTCTTGTCGAGGAAGCTCTGCTCATACGCGGCCGCCCGGGCGGGGTCGGTCAGGTAGCGGCTCTCGTCCGCGTTGAGGTCGTAGGCCACCGCGCGCGCCCGGCTGAGGGCGATCACCGAGTCGAAGGAGTTGCTCTTGGCGACCACCAGCTGGTGGTCCGCCCGGGAGGTCAGCGTCAGCGCGGTGACCAGCCCGGCGAGGGCGAGCAGCGTGGTGACGGCCAGCGGCACGTTCACCAGCCGCCGGAAGCGCACCGCGAGCAGCCGCTGGAGCAGCCCGAGGGCGGCCAGGGCGAGCAGGCCGGCGACCAGGATTTCCCACCAGCCCCCGGCCAGGGCGTCGCGCTGGTCGGCGTAGTTGCGCTCCACGACGGCCGCGTTGGCCTTGGTCACCTCGTCGACGGCCGGCAGCAGGCGCTGGCGCAGCAGGTCGGTGGCCTGCTGATAGGCCCCGAGGGCGTCCGCCGACGGCCGGCCGGCCGAGGCGTGCGCCTGGTCCTCCAGCAGCTGGGTGCGGGCCACCAGGGCCTCGTAGCGGCCGAGTTCACCGATGACGGTCTGCACGGCCCGCTGCCCGGCCGCGTCACCGGCCACTGCCTCCGCGACGCGCTGCAGGTCGTTGTCGGCCTGGGCGCGCCGCTGTTCGTAGGTGTCCAGGGTTTCCTTGCGCAGTGCCGTGTAGTCCGGGTCGGCGCCGAACAGCAGCAGGTTGGCGGCCTGGGCGTCCATGTCGTTGAGCGCGAAGTAGAGGTCGGCCGAGCGCACCACCTGCGGGGCGGCCTGGTGGCCGATCACGTCCGTGCCGTCCCGGGCGCCGCCCAGGACGGTGGCGGTCGCGGTGCCGGCGGCGATCAGGGCCACCAGGCACAGGCCGGTGAGCCCGCGCACCAGGCGCGGGGTGGTCCACCACGCCCGGCTGTACCAGGAGCGGCCGAGCCAGTGACGGGGGGCGCGCGGCGCGAGGAGTGGCACGGCTGTCTCCTGTCGCGCCGTGTCCGACGCGACCGCGTTCCCCATGACAGCCGTACTGCCCGACAGACCCGTTGGCATCGCCGCGCGCCCCCTCCCCCTGTTTTTCACTGGCCGCCGAACCATCCCCGGAGGAACCCGCCGGGGCCGGGGTTCGGCAAACGGTCCGCCGCCAGGCCCCACGCCCGGGTGGCGAACCGTTTCCTCGCAGATCAACGTACGTGCCGTCGAACGTTCGTCCGCCCGCCCTGACGCGTCCTTGACGCGCCCGACGGCCATCTTGACGAAGCATTGGCGTCGCAGGTCAGGGCTCGAACCGATAGCCGATCCCCGGCTCCGTGATCAGGTGCCGCGGCCGGGCGGGGTCGGGTTCGAGCTTGCGCCGCATGCTGGAGAAGTAGACCCTCAGGTAGTTGCCGCGGCTCTCCGCCTCCGGGCCCCAGACCTCGGCCAGGATCCGCCGTCCGGGCACCAGCCGGCCGGGGTTCGCCAGCAGCAGGGCCAGGATGCGCCACTCGGTCGGGGTCAGCCGGACCGGGCCGTTCGGACCGGTGATCGTCCCCGCGTCCAGGTCGATGGCGTGCGGCCCGATCCGCGCCGACGGTGAGGGCGCGAATGGGGCGGGCCGGCGCAGGACGGCCCGGAGCCGGGCCAGCAGCTCGTCCATCAGGAACGGCTTGGTCACGTAGTCGTCCGCCCCCGCGTCGAACGCCCGGAGCTTCTCCTCGATGTCGGCCCGCCCGGTCAGCACGATGATCGGCACACTCAGTGTGGAGCGGATGCCCTCGATCACGTCCACCCCGTCGAAGTCCGGCAGGCCGAGGTCCAACAGGACGGCATCGGGTGGCTCCTGACCCACCGAGTCCAGTGCCTCCTGGCCGGTGGCCGCGGTGAGCACCGAGTAGCGCCGGGCCTGGAGACTGATCCGCAGGGTGCGCAGCAACGCCGGCTCGTCGTCGACCACGAGGATGTGGCTCACCGGTCCGCACTCCTCTCCAGCTGAGCGCTGCCGGGCTCCCCGCTCTGCTCCTCCGGCGCCGCCGGCAGGGTGAGCAGCATGGTGGTGCCGCCGCCAGGGGTGTCCTCGACCTCCAGGCTGCCGCCCATGGCCTCGGCGAGGCCGCGGGAGAGGGCGAGACCGAGGCCGACGCCGGTGGTGTTGTCGGTGTCGCCGAGGCGCTGGAAGGGCAGGAAGACCCGGTCGCGGTCCTCGGGGGCGATGCCGGGGCCGCGGTCGATCACCCGGATCTCGACCTGGTCGGCGTGGTGGCTGGCGGTGACCAGGACGGGCGCGCCGGGCGCGTTGTAACGCAGCGCGTTGGTGATCACGTTGGCGAGAACGCGCTCCAGCAGCGGCGGGTCGGCGAGCACCGCCGGGGCGGTGTCGAGGTCCAGCGGCTGGATCGGCGCGTACGGCTCGGGCAGCGAGTCCATGGCGCGCAACAGGACGTCCTCCAGCGGCGTGGGCGCCACGTGGAGGGTGAGCGCGCCGGCCTGGAGGCGGCTCATGTCGAGCAGGTTGTCGACCAGGCGGGTGAGCTTGACCAGCGACTCGTCGGCCGTGGCGAGGAGTTCGGCCTGGTCCTCGGGCGAGAACTCGACGTCGGGGCTGCGCAGCGAGCCGACCGAGGCGAGGGCGACGGCGAGCGGGGTGCGCAGGTCGTGGCTGACGGCGGCGAGCAGGGCGGTGCGCATCCTGTCGGCGGCCTTGATCGGCTCGATCTCGGCGGCGACCACGGCGAGCCGGTCTCGTTCGAGTGCGGCGGCGACGTGGGCGGCGAAGGCGGTGAGGACGCGCTGGTCGGCGGCGGGCAGCCGGCGGCCGGTGAGCACCAGCACGGCCCGCTCGCCGACCGCGACTTCGGTCACCTCTCCCCCAACGCCATCGCCACCGCCGTCCCTGCGGGCGATCGTCTCCCCGGTGACGCTGTCGAGCAGGGCGACGGAGTCCATGCCGAAGGCCGTCCGGGACTTCTCCAGCAGCGCGGGCAGCGCGTCGGCGCCGCGCAGCACGCTGCCGGCCAGGGTGGAGAGCGTCTCGGCCTCGGCGGTGGCCCGGGCGGCCCGGGCGGTGAGGCGGCCCGCGTGGTCGACCACCGTGGAGACGGCCAGTGCGACGGCGGCGAACACCAGCAGGGCGACCATGTTGTTGGTCTCGCCGATGGTCAGCGTGTGGACGGGCGGGATGAAGAAGTAGTTCAGCAGCACCGAGGCGATGACGGCCGCCACCACGGCGGACACCGCGCCGCCGAGCAACGCCACCGCCACCACACCGAGCTGGAAGATCAGCGCGTCCGTGGTCAGGTTCAGCTGGTGGTGGAATTGCGAGAGCACGGCGGTGAGCAGCGCGGGCACGAGAAGGCCCGAGGCGAATCCGGCGATGGTGCGGCGCCGGGAATGTCGGCGCCCGAGCTTGGGCAGCAGCCGGCCGCGTCCGGTGAACTCGTGGGTGACCATGTGGACGTCGATGTCCTCGGACGCGTCGATGGTCGTCTGCCCGTTGCCGGGGCCGGTGAGGAAGCGGTTGATCCGGCCGCGGCGGCTCGTGCCGAGTACGAGCTGGGTGGCGTCGTGGGCGCGGGCGAAGGCCAGCAGGGCGGTGGGGATGTCGTCGCCGACGACCACGTGGTAGCTGCCGCCGAGGGTCTCGACCAGCTGGCGCTGCTGGGCGAGCGCGCCGGAGGAGGCGCCGGCCAGGCCGTCGCTGCGGGAGACGTGAACGGCGAGGAGTTCGCCGCCGGCGGTGCGGTCGGCGATCCGGGCGGCGCGGCGGATCAGCGTCTCGCCCTCCGGGCCGCCGGTGAGGGCGACCACGACGCGTTCGCGGGTCTCCCAGACGCGGTCGATGCTGTGGGCCGCCCGGTAGTCGCGCAGGCCCTCGTCGACCCGCCCGGCGACCCAGAGCAGGGCGAGTTCGCGCAGGGCCGTCAGGTTGCCGACCCGGAAGTAGTTGGAGAGCGCGGCGTCCACCTTCTCCGCCTTGTAGACGTTGCCGTGGGCCATGCGGCGGCGCAGCGCCTGCGGGGCCATGTCGACGAGTTCGATCTGGTCGGCCCGGCGGACCACCTCGTCCGGGACGGTCTCGCGCTGCGGGATGCCGGTGATCTTCTGGACGACGTCGTTCAGCGACTCCAGGTGCTGGACGTTGACGGTGCTGATGACGTCGATGCCGACGGCGAGGAGTTCCTCGACGTCCTGCCAGCGCTTGGCGTTGCGGCCGCCCGGGATGTTGGTGTGGGCGAGCTCGTCGACCAGGACGACGCCGGGGCGGCGGGTGAGCACGGCGTCGAGGTCCATCTCCTCGAACTCGGCGTCCCGGTAGGAGCGTTGGATGCGCGGCAGGATCTCCAGGCCGGTCAGCATGCCCTCGGTGTGGCGGCGGCCGTGGCACTCGATGTACCCGACCACGACGTCGGCCCCGCGCTCCTGTCTGCGCCGCGCCTCGTCGAGCATCCGGTAGGTCTTGCCGACCCCGGGGGCGGAACCGAGGTACACCCTCAGCCGGCCGCGGCGGACGCCGGTGCCGGGGGTGAGGTCGCGGGCCATGGGCGCTGCTCATTCCTTCGAGGAGCTGACAGATGGGTGGTGCACTTGTGCAGATGTGGGGCAGCCGGCCCGGGCACGGGAGACGTACTCCCACACCCGGGCCGGCCAGGTCATGCGATCAACTGACGTAACGTCACTTCGACTCGCTCAGAGCCTTGTTGAGGAGGACGACGTTGACACCGTCCTGGCCGAGGAAACCGAGCGAACGGCCCTCGGCGCACTTCTCGACCAGCTTCTTCACCGTCTCCGCCGGCAGGTTGCGCTCCTTGGCGACCCGGTTGACCTGCTCCTTGGCGTAGGCCACCGAGATGTGCGGGTCGAGGCCGGAGCCGGAGGCGGTCAGCGCGTCCGCCGGGACGCTCGCCGGGTCGACGCCGTCGAACTCGGCGACGGCGGCGCGGCGGTCGTTGACGGCCTTCAGCAGGTCGTCGCTGTTCGGGCCGAGGTTGGAGGCGCCGGACGAGGACGGGTCGTAGCCGGTGCCGGCGGCAGAAGGCCGGGGCTGGAACCACTTCGGGTCCGGCTGGGCCTCCTCCTTCGGGTCGTCCGGGTTCTTCTTCGGCAGGTTGTAGTTCTGGCCGAGCAGACTGGAACCGATCTCCTTGCCGTCGGACGTCACGATCGAGCCGTTGGCCTTGTCGCTGAAGGCGACCTGCGAGATGCCGGTGACCAGCAGCGGGTACACGATCCCGAGGATCACGGTCAGCACCAGGAGTACGCGCAGCGCGGTGAAGTGGGTCCGCACGATGGCGGGCAGGGGCTTGGACATTGCGGTGGACTCCTTTCTCAGCTCAGGCCGGGGATGAACTGGACGATCAGGTCGATCAGCTTGATCCCGACGAACGGCACGATCAGGCCGCCGATGCCGTAGATCCCGATGTTGCGGGCCAGCAGCGAGCTCGCGTCCGCGGGCCGGTAACGGACGCCACGGAGGGCGAGCGGGATCAGACCGACGATGACCAGGGCGTTGAAGATGATCGCCGAGGTGATCGCGGACTGCGGGCTGTGCAGGCCCATGATGTTGAGGTGGCTCAGGCCCGGGTAGACCCCGGCGAACATCGCGGGGATGATCGCGAAGTACTTGGCCACGTCGTTCGAGATCGAGAACGTGGTCAGCGCGCCGCGGGTGATCAGCAACTGCTTGCCGATCTCGACGATCTCGATCAGCTTGGTCGGGTTGGAGTCCAGGTCGACCATGTTGCCGGCCTCCTTGGCCGCCATCGTCCCGGTGTTCATCGCCACGCCGACGTCGGCCTGGGCGAGGGCGGGGGCGTCGTTGGTGCCGTCGCCGGTCATCGCGACGAGCTTGCCGCCCTCCTGCTCCTTCTTGATCAGGGCCATCTTGTCCTCGGGCGTGGCCTCGGCGAGGAAGTCGTCCACGCCGGCCTCCTCCGCGATCGCCTTGGCGGTCAGCGGGTTGTCGCCCGTGATCATGATGGTCTTGATGCCCATCCGACGGAGCTCGTCGAAGCGCTCCCGCATGCCCTCCTTGACCACGTCCTTCAGGTAGATCACACCCAGGACCTTGGCCGGAGCCGAGCCGACCTTCGTCGCCACCACCAGCGGCGTACCGCCGGCCGCGGAGATGCCGTCCACCAGCTGCGCCACGTCCGATCCGACCGAACCGCCGTTCTCGGTGACCCAGTTGGCGACGGAGCCGGCCGCGCCCTTGCGGACCTGCGTACCGTCCACGTCCACACCCGACATGCGGGTCTGGGCGGTGAACGGGACCCACGTGGCATGCGTCAACTCGCCCTGGGCGCGGGCCCGCAGACCGTACTCCGTCTTGGCGAGGACCACGATCGAACGGCCTTCGGGAGTCTCGTCCGCGAGGGAGGAGAGCTGGGCGGCGTCCGCCAGCTCGCCGATCTCGACGCCTTCGGCGGGCTGGAACTCGGCGGCCTGGCGGTTGCCCAGGGTGATGGTGCCGGTCTTGTCGAGCAGCAGGGTGTTGACGTCGCCGGCGGCCTCGACGGCGCGCCCGGACATCGCCAGCACGTTGCGCTGCACCAGCCGGTCCATGCCGGCGATGCCGATCGCGGACAGCAGCGCGCCGATGGTGGTCGGGATGAGCGCCACGATCAGGGCGACCAGGACGATCATCGACTGCGGCGCGCCCGCGAACGTGGCCATCGGCTGGAGCGTGACGACCGCGACCAGGAAGACGATGGTCAGCGAGGCCAGCAGGATGTTCAGCGCGATCTCGTTCGGCGTCTTCTGCCGGGCGGCGCCCTCGACCAGGGCGATCATCCGGTCGATGAACGACTTGCCGGGCTCCGAGGCGATCTTCACCACGATCCGGTCGGACAGCACCTTCGTGCCGCCCGTCACCGCACTGCGGTCACCACCCGACTCGCGGATCACCGGCGCGGACTCACCGGTGATCGCCGACTCGTCCACCGACGCGACACCCTCGACGACATCACCGTCACCGGGGATGATCTGCCCGGCCTCGACCACCACGTGATCACCGAGCCGCAGGGCCGTACCCGGCACCTCCTCCTCGTCCTGCGTGGCAGGCCAGTTGGTGAGGCGGCGGGCGACGCTCTCGGTCTTGGTCTTGCGCAGCGTGTCGGCCTGGGCCTTGCCGCGGCCCTCGGCAACAGCCTCGGCCAGGTTGGCGAAGACCGTGGTCAGCCAGAGCCAGACGGTGATCGACCACGCGAAAACGCTGGGATGGGCGATCGCGGAGATCGTGGTGACGACCGAGCCGACCTCGACCACGAACATGACCGGGTTCTTGACCATCACCCGGGGGTCGAGCTTCTTCACCGCGTCCGGCAGCGAGGAGAGCAGCAGCTTCGGATCGAGGAGGCCGCTGGAGACTCTGTGGGAGGCCGCGCCCTCGGTCTTGTCGCCCGGCGTGGGAGAGCCCGGCGTGGGAGAGGGGGTAAGCGTTGACGAGGACATCAGGAGGAGAGACCTTCCGCGATCGGCCCGAGAGCCAGGGCCGGGAAGTAGGTGAGGCCGACGACGATCAGGACGACGCCCGACAGCAGGCCCACGAACAGCGGCTTGTGGGTGGGCAGGGTGCCCGGGGTGGCCGGAACCGGCTGCTGCTGGGCCAGCGACCCGGCCAGCGCCAGCACGAAGACCATCGGCAGGAAACGGCCGAACACCATGCACAGACCGAGCGCTGTGTCGTACCAGTCGGTGTTGACGGTGATGCCCGCGAACGCCGAACCGTTGTTGTTGCTCGCGGAGGTGAACGCGTACAGCACCTCGGAGAACCCGTGCGCACCGCTGTTGAGCATCCCGGCCCGCTCACCCGGCAGCGCCATCGCCACACCGGTGCCCACCAGCACCAGCGCGGGAGTGGTGAGGATGTACAGCGAGGCGAACTTCATCTCGCGCCCGCCGAGCTTCTTGCCCAGGTACTCGGGGGTGCGCCCGACCATCAGACCG
This sequence comes from Streptomyces kaniharaensis, assembly GCF_009569385.1. Lineage (NCBI taxonomy): Bacteria > Bacillati > Actinomycetota > Actinomycetes > Kitasatosporales > Streptomycetaceae > Streptomyces > Streptomyces kaniharaensis. The sequence continues at coordinate 5,138 of NZ_WBOF01000006.1, read as the reverse complement.
GCGACGAACACCGCGACGATCGCCAGGATCAGCATGCCGTACAGGCCGGAGCCCACACCGCCGGGCGCGATCTCACCCAGCATCATGTTGAAGATGTTGATGCCGCCGCCGAACGGCGTGAACGAGTCGTGGAAGGAGTCCACCGCACCGGTCGAGGTCAGCGTCGTCGAGGCGGCGAACAACGAGCTGGCGGCGATGCCGAAGCGCTGCTCCTTGCCCTCCATCGCGGCGCCGGCGGCCTGGAGGGCGGTACCCCCGTGCTGCGACTCGGCGAAGGTGAGGAGCGCCGTCGACGCGACCCAGAAGATCGCCATAACGGACGCGATGGCGTAACCCTGGCGGTTGTCGCCGACCATCCGGCCGAAGGTCCGCGGCAGCGCGAACGGGATCAGCAGGATCAGGAAGATCTCCAGCCAGTTCGTGAAACCCGTCGGGTTCTCGAACGGGTGCGCCGAGTTGGCGTTGAAGAAGCCACCACCGTTGGTGCCGAGCTCCTTGATGACCTCCTGCGAGGCCACCGGCCCGCCCGGGACCTTCTGCACGTCACCGGCGAGACCGGCCACCTCGTGGAAGCCGTGGAAGTTCTGGATCACACCATTGGCCACCAGGACGAACGCGAAGACGATCGACAGCGGCAGCAGCAGCCGCAGGTTGATCCGGACCAGGTCCACCCAGAAGTTGCCGAGCCGATCCGTCCTGTTCCGGGTGAAGCCCCGGATCAGCGCCGCGACGATGGCGATGCCGACGGCCGCGGAGACGAAGTTCTGCACCGCCAGGCCCATCATCTGCACCAGGTGGCCCATCGCGGACTCACCGCTGTAGGACTGCCAGTTGGTGTTGGTGACGAACGAGATCGCGGTGTTCCACGCCTGGTGGCCCTCCATCTGCGGAACGCCGAGGTTCAGCAGCAGGAAGGTCTGCAGCCGGATCAGGGCGTACAGGAAGAGGACGGAGACGGCCGAGAAGGCCAGCACCGAGCGCAGGTACACCGGCCAGCGCTGGTCGGCGTCACCGTCCACGCCGATGACCTTGTAGATGCCTCGCTCGACTCTGAGGTGCTTGGAGGTGGTCAGGATCCGGGCGATGTAGTCGCCCAGGGGGCGGTAGCACAGGACCAGCGCGGCCACCAGGGCCAGGGCCTGCAGCCAGCCCGCGAGAGTGGAGCTCATGTCAGAACTTCTCCGGGTAGATCAGCGCGACGACGAGATAGCCGACGAGCGCGACGGCGACGATGAGACCTGCGAGGTTCTCGGCACTCATGCGCCCACCTCGCTGCGCTCGGCGGGCGCTTCGCGCAACACGCACCTGACAATGGTTCGCTCGCTGCGCTCGTTCACAGCTTCTCCACCCCTCGCGCGATCAGGGCGATGACGGCGAACACGGCGACCGTGACACCGACGTAGATGAGATCGGACATGGGCTCCACCACAGTGATAGGGGGACGTAACCGTGCACGGCCAGGGCGGCCTCACAGCATCGGCTGAAAACCAGCGGTTGCAGCAAACCAGCCGATGGGGGGCGCGTCAGGCGTCCCTGATGCCGTCCATACGGGTGGTCCGGAAACATTGACGCGGCGTTGATATCCGCGTCATGCACCCGAGACCGCGGCTTGTCCTGAACGCTTCGGCTGGCGGCCGGCCCGCCGCTACATGCGCATCCGAAGGCGGCAGACCACCGCGTCGGTGCTCCGGCGCAGGGCGCGGTCGATCACGGCGCCGCGCCGGTTCTGCAGCGCCCGCTGCCACCAGTGGGACGGCTCCACCTCGGGGATCAGCACCGTGAGCCGGTCGTACGCGCGCTCCTCGCCAAGCCTGTTGACGAAGGCCGCGATCGGCTGGCCCAGCCGGCGGTGGTCGTCCGGGATCTCCACCAGCGGCACGCCCGGCCGCCACAGCTCCCAGTCCCGGCGCAGCGCTTCCGCCTCGGCCGGCTCGTGCACCACGGTGACCGCCAGCACCTCGTCGCCGAGCGAGAGCGCCGCCGACAGGCCGTCCCGGGTGAGCCGGGTGATCGTGGTGACCGGGACGACGACCAGGCTGCGCTGACGGGTGACCGCACCGGGTACCCGGCCGATCTCCAGGCGCTCGCCGATCCGCTGGTAGCTGCGGTGGATGAGCTCGAAGAGCAACACCAGCAGGGGCAGCGCCACCACGATGCCCCAGGCGCCCTCGGTGAACTTGGTGCCGGTGACGACGAACGTGGCGACGCCCGTCAGCAGCGCGCCGAAACCATTCAGCAGGGCCTTCCATTGCCAGCCGTCCGGTCGCTTCAGGTACCAGTGCCGCACCATGCCGACCTGGCAGATCGTGAAGCCGACGAACACGCCGATCGAGAACAGCGGCACCAGGCTGTTGACGTCGCCGCCGGAGCCGACCAGCAGCGCCGCCGAGACCACCGCCAGGAACAGCACGCCGTGCCGGTGCACCTGCCGGTCGGCGCGCAGCGCGAACACGTGCGGGAGGTGGTTGTCCCGGGCGAGCAGGTGGAGCAGGACCGGCAGACCGCCGAAGGAGGTGTTGGCGGCCAGGCCGAGCAGGACCACGGTGGCGAACTGGACGACGTAGAAGGCGGCGCCGTGGCCGAGTGAGGCGTCGGCCAGCTGGGCGAGCACGGTGACGCCCTCGACCGGCTGGAGGTGGAAGCGGCCGATCAGCACGGCCAGGCCGATCAGCATCACGCCGAGCAGCGCGCCCAACGCGACCTCGGTGTGCTGTGCCCGCTTCACCCGTGGCGTCCGGAAGGACGGGACGGCGTTCGCCACCGCCTCCACGCCGGTCAGCGCCGAACACCCGGCGGCGAAGGCCTTCAGCAGCAGCAGCGCGCCGACGGCCGTCGCGTTGTCGGCCAGCGCGGAGGCGTGGCCGGCGGCGGCCTCGGTGCTCGCGGGGGCGTCCCGGAACAGGCCGACCACGATGATGGCCAGGATCGAGACGACGAAGACGGCGGTCGGCGCCATGAACCAGCGGGCCGACTCGGCGATCCCGCGCAGGTTCACCGCGGTCACCAGCACCAGCACGCCCAGGCACAGCCAGACCCGGTCGTCGTACAGGCTCGGCACGGCCGAGGTCAGCGCCGCCACCCCGGCCGTCACCGAGACCGCCACGTTCAGGATGTAGTCGATCACCAGCGAGGCGGCCGCGGTCAGCGCCGTCCGGCGGCCCAGGTGGGCCTTGGCCACCGCGTACGAGCCACCGCCGTCCGGGAACGCCGCTATCACCTGGCGGTAGGAGGCCACCAGCACGGCGAGCAGGACCGCGATCGCCACCGTGACGGGCAGCGTGAAGCCCAGCCCGTACGCCCCCGCCGTGCCGAGCACCAGGACGATCGACTCCGGCCCGTACGCCACCGAGGCCATGGCGTCCAGCGAGAGCGCGGCCAGGCCGCCGAACGCGGTGAGGCGGTGCCGTTCGTCCCCCGCGCCGGTATCAGGCGGCTCGGGCTCGGCCGTGACGGCCACGGCAGTGATGTCGGACATGTGTTTCTCCATCGATCGTGATTGGCACGATCGTGGAGCTCCGCCGGCCCCCGCATTCCGTTCGCTACATGCTCTTGACGCGATCCGGGCACGCCTTGACGCGATCTTGACGGCACCGATGTGCCGCGGCCCCAGGCCGCAGGAAACACGGCGAGGGGCCTGCGGTGGCCGGGTCAGAGGTTGAACATCCCGGTGTACGGCTCGGTGATGCGCTCCTGTCGTGATCCGAAGTCGACCAGGACCGCGGTATCGCCTTCGACGCCGATGACCCGGCCGAGGCCATAGGCGTCGTGGGTGACACGGTCGCCGAGGGCGAAGTGCTTGCGCGGTGCTTCGGCCTTGGCCTTGAAGGGACTGGTGGGCAGGTGCCGGCGGACTGCTTCAGGTTTCCTCATCCACGCCAGTATGCGCCGTGGAACGCGGGGGACGACCTTTTCTGACGGCCCGAATTCCGGATGCCCGAAATGTCGGATGTGTCGAACGACACTCCCTCGGGAGTATGAATCCGGAAGACCACCACAGGTCGGCCGCCGCGCAGGGGCGCCGCGACGCCCAGATCAACTGCCTTGTCTGGAAAGCTCGTTGGCATACAAGACGGATCCGGTCCGACAGCGCGGGAGGCCACCTCCTCCGAAACCGGTGCGGAAATGTCCCACCGTAGCGGGTTCGGAGCTGCTACAGTCGAAGGAGTTGCAGTAGTGGTTCCCATGAACTTTGTGTGCGCCTGCTGATGTATCGCGGGCGCATTTTTGTTTTCCGGATCTTTTCCGGGCGGGCGCTCATCGCGGTGACTCGGCGCTCGTATCGTGCGAGTGTCGGAAAGTCCCTTGAAGGAGATTTCTTACATGGCTAATGGCACCGTGAAGTGGTTCAACGCGGAAAAGGGCTTCGGCTTCATCGAGCAGGAGGGTGGCGGCCCGGACGTGTTCGCCCACTACTCGAACATCAACGCCAGCGGCTTCCGCGAGCTGCTCGAGGGCCAGAAGGTCGAGTTCGACGTCACGCAGGGCCAGAAGGGCCCGCAGGCCGAGAACATTCGCCCGCTGTAGTTCCCACTGCCAGGGCAACCGCCTGGCAACGAGGGGGCCCGCACCGCGCACATGATGCCCGGTGCGGGCCCCCTCGGCTTTGCGTCACCACGCGCCACCGGGCTGTTCCGGCCCGGGCGCATCCGGTCAACCGGCCGCCGTCCCACACGAACGGACAGCGCCACGTCCGGGTCGGCATCACGCCCAGGCGGTCCACGGTTCAGGGTTCTCCGCTTCCGCCTTCCTGGTGAAAGCCGACCCGTACGTCACATGCCGTCCCGAGGAGGGTCTCCCGCATGAACCGTTCCAGCCGCCCTCCGCACCGGAACGCCGGTTCCCGATCCGCACCGGGCAGCAGCGCGGGGTCCGCCTCTCGGCAGGAGTTCGCGGTGCCGGCGACTACCGTGCCGGCGCTGCCCGCCGTCGAGTCCTTCGACGAACTGGACATGCCGAAGGAACTGCTGACGATCCTGGCACGGAGGGGCGTCACCGCACCCTTCCCGATCCAGGCCGCGACGCTGCCGAACTCGCTGGCCGGCCGCGACGTGCTGGGACGGGGCCGCACCGGCTCCGGCAAGACACTCGCGTTCGGCCTGGCTGTGCTGGCCCGCATCGCCGGACAGCAGGCCGAGCCG